>NZ_FOCS01000013.1:0-183995 GCF_900110155.1 Methylobacterium sp. UNC300MFChir4.1
TCGGCCGTGACGCTCAAGGTCGAAGGCCTGTACGTCAACCTCGACCGCAACACCCGCAACCAGGGCGCGTTCGTCATCAACGCCGCCAACAACTTCCCGGTCGTCTACAGCGGCATCGGCCGCCGCTCCGACGAGTTCGCCGTCGTCCGCGCGGGCCTGAACTACAAGTTCGGCTCCTACTGAGATCGACCAGCGACGGTCGGGTGCGACGCTCGGACCCCGACCGTCGCACCCGACCCGACACGCGAAGGGGCTGCTTCCCACAGGAGGCGGCCCCTTCGCCGTTCGGGCGGCCGGAATCCGGCCCGGCCTCGACCCGGCCTCGACCCGGCCTCGACCCGGCGCCGCCTCAGTAGCCCTTCCAGAGGCCGGGTGTGGCCAGCTCGAGCAGGTGCCCGTCCGGGTCGCGGAAGTAGACGCTGACGCCCCCCCGCGGCCAGCGGGTGCGGCCCTCGACGGCCACGCCGGCGGCCGCGAGATGGTCCTCCCAGGGCGCGAGGGCGTCGGCGTCGATCGAGAACGCGATATGGGCCGGGCCGCGGCCGTCATGGGGCGGTATGAGACCGCCCGGCGTCTCGATCGGCTGCAGGGACCCGCCTTCCGGAAAGAGCAGGAGGACGCCGCGGCCGCCGACGTCGAAGGCCCGCATGCGGAAGTCGGTGAAGAGGCAGCGCAACCCCATCGTGTCGCGATAGAAGGCCTCGGCGCGGTCGAGGTCCGCGACGTACAGCGCCGTCTCCAAGATGGCGTTGAGCTCGGGCACGGCGATCTCCTGGCGGCGGCGCGGTCACGGCCCGCGGGATCCCGTCCGGTCCGGTCCGGTCCGGGCCGGTCCGGGCCGGCGCAGCGCCGGGCGGCGGCCGCACCGGGCCAACCGGCCGGTCCCGGACTCGGTTCGCCGCGGGCTCAGACGGCCGACGGCCGCGGCGCGCCCGAGTCGGGGCGCGGGGCGCGGCCCGGCACCAGCGACAGGGCGGCCGAGAGCAGGGCGAAGACCACGAGCGGCAGGAGGCTCAGGGTGAAGCTGCCGGTCCCGTCCTTGATCGCGCCGATCAGGTAGGGGCCGAGGAAGCCGCCGAGATTGCCGACCGCGTTGATGGCCGCGATGCTCGCCGCCGCGGTGGCGGGCGGCATCTGCTCGGTCGCGAGCGCCCAGAACGGGCCCTTGAGCATGTAGACGCCCATGGCGGCGATCGTCAGCGCCGCCACGACCGGGCCGAGCCCCGACAGGACCGTGCCGCCCGCGAGCCCCAGCGCCAGGATCAGGAACGAGAGCGCGAGGTGCCAGCGCCGCTCGGCGGTCCGGTCGCTGTGCCGGCCCCAGAGGACCATCGCCAGGGACGCGAAGCCGTACGGGATGCTGTTCAGGAGCCCGGTCTCGACGTTGCCGAGGCCGAAGCTCTTGACGATCTGCGGCGTCCAGAACGACAGCCCGTAGCTGCTCGCCGTCGAGCCGAAATAGATCGCGGCGAAGAGGGCGAGCCGCCGGTCGCGCAGGATGTCCCAGAGCGGCGGCTTCGCGGGCTGGCCGCTGCGGGTGTTGCGCGCCGCCTCGGCCCGGAGCTGCCGCTCCAGCCAGTCCCGCTCGGCCGCCGGCAGCCACGCCGCGTCCCGCGGGCCGTCCGGCAGGAGCCACAGGACCGCGACGGCCAGGAACACCGCCGGCAGGCCCTCGAGGATGAACAGCCACTGCCAGCCGGCGAGGCCGAACCCCGTCACGTTGAGCAGCGCGCCGGAGATCGGCGAGCCCAGGAACGACGAGATCGGGATCGAGATCATGAAGACCCCGATGATCCGCGCCCGGTAGGCGGAGGGGAACCAGTAGGTCAGGTAGAGGATCACGCCGGGGAAGAAGCCGGCCTCGGCGAGCCCCAGCAGGAAGCGCAGGCCGATGAACGACCACGGCCCCTGCACCAGGGCCATGGCGGCGGAGATGAGCCCCCAGGTCGCCATGATCCGGGCGATCCACAGCCGCGCCCCGAAGCGCTCCAGCATCAGGTTGCTGGGGATCTCCATCAGGAAGTAGCCGAGGAAGAAGATGCCGGCGCCCCAGCCGAACACGGTCGCCGAGAGGCCGACATCGTGGTTCATCTGGATCGCCGCGAAGCCGACATTCACGCGGTCCAGGAATGAGACGAAGTAGGCGAGGATCAGGAACGGCACGAGCCGCCAGCCGATCCTGCGCATCGCCGAGCGTTCCAGGGCGGCCTCGTCCGGGGAGCCTGTCGCCAAGCCTGTCATCGAGCGTGTCCTCGTCGCGTCATGGAATCCGCGCGGCGTCGAGGGCGTCGATGCACCGCCGCGATGGCGGTGAGACGGATATCTCGGGCTTCCTCGCGGGCCGGTCATCTCTGGCGGTGACCTGTGCCGAATCTGCTTACCCCGTTCCCGATGCGGCTGGGAAGCGCTCGCGCGGCTTCAATCGATCGGACTTGTTGGAGGGACCGGCGTATTCGTGTGGGAGGATACCGTTGAATTACGCCGTGCCGGCGACACAGTAGGCTCGTGCAGCGGGGCTGTAGGGATGCCGATGGCCTGTTCGTCTTTGCGAGCGCAGCGAAGCAACCCAGGGATGCGAGACATCGGTCAAGCTTGGCGCAGCTGGATTGCTTCGCTGCGCTCGCAAAGGCACGGAGCCAGTTCTGCGCGATCCCTGTCGCCGGACCGCGACCCTCTCCGCGTTCGGGTACCCGGAAAAGGCGCGCACGCACGGACCTGGAGCCGCTGATCCCGCGCCCACGTCCCGAGGTCTTGAAAGAGGGCGACCCTTGCGCCTCAGCCCTTCTTGACGTTCCAGAACACCGGCACGCCGTCGAGGACGCCGGTCAGGGACGGCTTGTACGAGGTCTGGTTGAAGTACTGCCCGAGGGGCAGGTAGGGCAGGTCGGCGAAGGCCTGCTGCTGGAGCTCGCCCGCGAGCCGCTTGCGCGCGGCGGTGTCCGGGGCGTCCAGCCACTGGTCCCGCAGCGCCTCGATCCTCGCGCTGGTGGGCCAGCCGATCGCGGCGCTCTGTCCGGTCCCGCGCAGGAAGGCGCTGACCGCGGGATTCGCCTGGTCGAGCCCCGCCCAGAAGGTGCAGAAGGCGCTCCAGCCGCCCTGGGCGACCGGCTCCTTCTTGGCGCGCCGCTGCACCACCGAGCCCCAGTCCATGACCTGATAGTCGACGTTGAAGCCGGCGCGCGTGAGCATGTCGGCCGCCACGTCGGCGAGCGCCTTCAGGCTCGGGAAGTCCGAGGCGCCCATCAGCACCACCTTCTCGCCCTTGTAGCCGGCCGCCGCCAGCGCCGCCTTGGCGCCCGCGTAGTCGCGCTTGCTGGTCAGGGCGTCGAGGCCGACATCGCTCGCCATGGGCAGGCCCGGGCAGAAGAAGCCGGTCGGCACGTGGATCAGCTTGGGATCGGTGCCGGTCACCGCCTGCATGAAGTCGGTCTGGTCGACGACCTTCAGCAGCACCTGCCGGATCGCCGGATTGTCGAAGGGCGGCTGGAGCTGGTTCATCCGCAGGCAGCCGATCAGGCCGGTCGGGTCGGTGATCCGCGTCGTCAGCCCGCGGAGGGTGGGCACGAGGTCGGCCGGCGGCTGCTCCCACCAGTCCATCTCGCCCGTCTGCATGGCCGAGGCGGCGGTGGCCTGGTCGGGGATGACGTTCCACTCGACCCGGTCGACGTGGACGCGCTTCGGGCCCGAGGTCCATTGCGGCTCGCCGCCCTCGCGGGGGACGTAGCCGGCAAAGCGCTCGTAGACCACCCGGGCGCCGACCACGCGCTCGTCCGCCTTGAAGCGGAACGGGCCGCTGCCGACCATCTCGGTCACCTGCGTGAACGGGTCGGTCTTGGCGAGACGCTCCGGCATGATGGCGCAGATCGAGGAGCCGACCTTGCCGAGCGCGTCCGGCAGGAGCGCGAAGGGCTTCTTCAGGCGGAACTGGATCGTCCGGTCATCCGGGGCCGAGAGCTCGTCCGTGTAGGCCATGAGCGTCTGGCCCATGGCGTCGCGCTTGCCCCAGCGCGCGACGCTCGCCACGCAGTCGCGGGCCAGGACCGGGCTGCCGTCGTGGAAGGTCAGCCCGGGCCGCAGGGTGAGGCGCCACAGCGTGCCGTCGTTCTCCACCGTGTGGCCCGCCACCATCTGCGGCTGGGCGGCGTAGGCGGCATCGGTGCCGTAGAGCGTGTCGAAGACGGCGAGCCCGTGATTCCGGGTGACGTAGGCGGTCGTCCAGATCGGATCGAGCACCGTCAGGTCGGCCTGCGGGATGAACTTGAGCGTCCGGGCGGCACTGCCCTGCGCCAGCGCCGGGGTCGCGAGGGCGGCCCCCGACAGGGCCATGAAGGATCGTCTGTTCAGCATGCCGACTCGCCCGAGCGTTGCAATCCCGCTCAGGTTAGCACGCGGCGGGCCAAGCGCATCACAAGCGCATCACAAGCGCATCACGGGCGCACCGGTCAGCGTGCCGGTCAGCGTGCGGCCGCCAGATCCTGCACGAGGGTCAGGACGCGGCGGCGGATCTCGGGATCGTCGATGCGCCGGTAGGCATACAGCAGGGCGTCGGCCTCGTCGGCACGCCCGCCCGCGACGCCGGCGCCCCGCTCCGCGCCCAGTGGGCCGTACAGGGAGGTGGCCGGAACCTGCAGCGCGTCGGCGATCCGCTGCAGCAGCCGCCCGGCACCCGGCGCGTGCGGCGGTGCGGAGCGCTCGAACAGGTCGTCCTCGGGCGCCGCAGCCCCGGAGGATCCGCTCCGGACAGGTGACTTCGATCCCATCGGCGGTCAGGCTCTGGCGCGCGGGCTGGCTCGAGCATTCATAATACAGAAGACCGGCAGGACGCGAGTGGCCAGCACGCAACAGTTGCATGAATGCGTCAAAGAAGTCTTGAGGTTGCAGCTACCGAACCCGTAGATCGATCGGACCGGAGCCGCACACGTACACCGCCATGCCCAAGACCAACGCGTCCGTCGGTCAGACCTGTCCCGAAGCCTTCCAGATCGCGCTCGATTCCGCCGACATGATCGGGCACTGGGCGTGGGAGCCCGCGACGGACCGGGTGCGGGTCGACGCCCTGGTGGCCCTCCTGTTCAAGGTCGATCCGACCGCGGCGGAATCCGGCATCCCGCTGGCCGTCTACGAGGAGGCCATCCACGTCGACGACCGCGACCGGGTCGACACCCTGATCCGCCGCAGCGTCGCGGCGGGGAGTTCCTACGTCGCCGAGTACCGGGTGATCTCCGTCGACGGCCGGATGCGCTGGGTCCTGGCTCGCGGCCGCTTCACCAGCGACCGTCGCGGCCGGCCGACGGGCGGGCGCGGGATCCTCGTGGACATCACGGCGCTGCGCGCGTGCGAGGCGATCGGCGGCGCGACCGCGCCCGGCATCGGCGACACGCCCCTGGACCGGGCGGTCGAGCACGCCCTCGCCGCGCAGGACGCCGTCGCGGCGCTGGGCGATCCGGCCCTGAAGGCCGAGGCGGACGCGCTGCTGATGGCGCTGGGGCGACGGCTGGCCCGGCGGCAGGTCGCGGAACGGCGCCGCCGCCTGAACTGAAGCGTGACGGCAGCGGCGCGGCGGCAACCACTAAATCCCGCCGCTAATTGTGCGCCTTGTTCGTGCAAAGCGGGGATGAACAAGCTTTCGTCAAGATAACGACTTTATTGGCCGCGAGCAGGTGCGGGACCGGCAGCGGCGTTGCCGGAGCCCCGTTCTCACCCGAGCGCGTCGCGCGCGCGCCGTTGCCGTCCGGACCCGGCGGGTCCGGCTTCCCGGGATCGTCGTCATGCACTTCACCGTCACCGCACGCCTGTCCGCGCGCCGGTTCGCCTACCAGCACGCCTCGGTCCTGACCGCCCTGGATCAGGGCATGAGCCTGATCGCGGCCGGCATGGCCGAGGTGACGATCACGGACGGCAGCGGCGAAGCGCGGACGCCGGCCGCGCTGTACCAGTCCCTGTTCGGGGCGCCCGGTCCCCTGCGGCGGCGCCCGGCGCCCGCGCAGGCGCAGGCCGCCTGATCCCGGACGACCCGATCGCGCGCGACGCCCGCCCCGCAACAGATCGCCCCGCAGCGGATCGCCCCCTCGCCGGACGGCGACGGGGCAGTGTCCGCAGGTGCTCGGGCGATCACGCCTTCGGTTTCACGACCCGAGGCCTGGAAACGACCGCGGCCCATCTCGACTAAAGAGAAATTTGACCAGTACGACGTCGTCTTTCTGGACAACGGCCGAGATCAGGCTTAACCTCGGTGTGTTCGTGCCGCCGACATGCGCGGTCGAATGCTTCCAAGGATCATCTTACATGAAGCGCCGCAGCGCGCGACCGTTCATGGTCGAAGTCAAGCAGACCCGTTCGGCCCGCACAACGCTGACTGCCACCGAGGCGCGGCCGCGCCCGGACAAGATCCTGTGGCCGGAACTGGCGCAGGCCGCCCTCGCGCCGCCCGCACCCGCGCCCGCCCCTCAGGCGGCACCGGCGCCGCGCCCGGAACGGAAGGTGCCGGACGCACCGGTGCGCCGCGTCCTGCCGAGCCTCATGCCGATGTTCGAGGCCCCGGCCGAGCCGGTCCTCGAAACCGCCGACGAGGCCGCGACGGACCCCGCCGCCGAGACCGTCCCGGCGCCGCGGGCGCGGCGCGGGCGGCCGCGGGCGGCCGCGCGGGACGCGCTCCCGCAGGTGCAGACGGTGCCGTCGCGCCCGGCCGCGCCGACCGCCCCGCCGTCGGCCCCGCCCGTCGACGCGGCGCCCGCCCGCGTCCCGCCGCCGGCCGCGTCCGGTCCCACGTCCGGTCCCACGTCGGGTCCCACGTCGGGTCAGGGCCCGTCGCCCCGGTCGACGGCAGGGCGGCGGACGAACGAGCTGCGGCTCGGCGAGCGCTGGAAGCGGCGCCTGCCGCACTTCATGCGCTGATCCCGCGCCGACGGCCCGGCCGCGTCAGGTGAAGAACGGCCTGAAGTTCTCGAGCCATCCGCGCAGCCAGGCCTCGCAGCCCTGCCGGGCGCCCTCGGCGTCCTGGCCGTGGCCCCAGATGTCCTCGGCCAGCGGGCTCCACCAGGTCCAGAACCGGCTCGATCCGTCGTAGGCGCAGATCCCCACGACGACCGTCCCGACCCGGCCGACGAAGCGCGGGAGCGGCACGCCGGCGGTCTCGTCCTGCGTCAGGTGATCAGGGTCCGGGGCATGCCGTGAGAACGGTGGCGGCCCCGGGATGTTCACGGGCCCGGATGTTCGAGATGTTCGACCGGACGGATCCGCCCGGCGCGTCGGGGACCTAGGCCGCCCACCGCTCCGGCACCGGTCCCGCGGCCAGCCGCGAGTTGCGGTAGCGCGCGTCGTCGGTGACCTCGCGCTCGACCCAGGGAGGGAGCACCACCGGCTGGTCCTCGCGCTCCAGTTCGATCTCGGCCAGGATCAGGCCCGCGAGGTTCCCGCCGAACACGTCGACGTCCCAGACCGCCCCGGCATGCGCGACCCGGTAGCGGGTCTTCTCGAGCCGCCGGCCGGGCGGCACGGTGGCGAGGAGCGCCGCGCCGTCCTCCGGCGCGATGGCGAACTCGATCTCGTCCCGGCTGGCGCCGCGGCGCGGGCTCTTCCACGTGATCAGCGCGCGCTCACCAGCCCGACGGATCCGGATCGTGTTGGCCGCGTCGGTGAAGAGGTATCCCTGAACTAGGGGCGTCCCCGCCCGGCACAGCGCCAGAACCGACGGGTTCGCGATGAACTTGCGCTCGATCTCGACAGCCATGCCGCGCCTCGTGGACGTTTGACGCGTCAGCCTTCGCCGACAAGCCGGCCCGCGACAAGCCGCCCGGCGGGGATGAGCACAGCGTTACAGGCATGGCTCGGTGCCAATGCGCGCGGGCTGCAATGGGATCGTGTTAAACTTATGTAAAAGCGTGAGGAGGCCGTCGATTGCAGAAGCATCATCAGAAATCCCGCCCCTCTCCGTCCGCGAGGTCAGCGCTGAAGACGGCATCCAAGCGGCCGAACTTGAAGAAGCTGCTCCGCAAGGCGCAGGTCAAACCGCTCAAGCAGGTGGCGGCCCTGCCGTTCCGCGTCGGCGCCGACGGCCGGATCGAGGTCCTGCTGATCACCTCGCGCGATACCGGGCGCTGGATCATCCCGAAGGGCTGGCCGATGACCGGCCGGAAGGCCCATCAGGCCGCCGCGCGGGAGGCCTACGAGGAGGCGGGGCTCGAAGGGCAGATCGCCGCGAACCCGGTCGGACGGTACCATTACCAGAAGCGCTTCGACCACGGCCGCGCCTTCCCCTGCATGGTCCGCGTCTACCCGCTGCGGGTCGAGGCCCAGCACGAGCGCTGGCCGGAACAGGCCCAGCGCACCCTGCAATGGTTCGCGCCCGAGGAGGCGGCGCGCCTCGTCCACGAGGACGAGCTCCAGGAACTCCTGACGGATTTCGCGGCGCGGCCGATCGAGATCCGCGGCGACGGGCGCGGCTGACGGGCGCCGCGACGGGCACGGGCGGGCGGACCGCCGCCGCGCCCGAAGATACAACCCCTGATCTGCGGCCTGACCGGCGCCCGGCGGCGCCCGGAAGAGCCTCGTCCGCATGGCGGATCGGACCCGTGTCCGGGCGGAATGCAACTTCTGATTAGTATCCGCGGGTTAAGGTTCCCGCCGTCGCAGATGGGCGGGGCACCTCGATGTATCGCGCGTTCGCTTGCCTGACCGAGGAACATACCGGCTGGGTGGTCGCCCTGGCCGCCTGCGTGTGCTGGATCTCCTGCGCGGTCGCCCTCAAGCTGGAGCAACGCGTCCAGGTCCGCGCCGACGGGCACGGGCCGGTCTGGCTCCTGGCCTCGGGCTTCTCGATCGGGGCCGGGATCTGGAGCACCCACTTCATCGGCATGCTGGGCTACGATCCCGGCGTGGTGCTGGGCTACGAGCCGCGCACGACCCTGCTCTCGCTGATCGTCGCGATCGCGGCCGCCACCGTGGCCTTCCTGTTCGCCCGGGCCACGCCGTCGCGCTGGGCCGGGGCGGGGGCGGGCCTCGTGCTCGGGATCGGCATCGCCTGCATGCACTTCCTCGGCATCGCCGGCGTGCGGCTGCCGGGGCACTTCACCTGGGACCCCGCCATGGCCGCCACGGCGATCGCGGCGGGCTGCGGGCTCGCGGCCGCCGGCATGGCCATCCATGTCGGCAGCGCGGGCGCGCGGGCCCGGCTCGCGGCCGCGACCGTCCTGACCCTCGCCATCGCGATCCTGCACTTCCTGGCCATGGCGGCCGCCCGTGTGGTGCCGGACCCGGCCCTGGCGGTCCCGCAGCTCGGCCTCGCCCGGGGCGTCCTGGCCGGCGGCATCGCCGGCGTGATGGCGGTGATCCTGGCCTTCGCGGCGCTGACGCTGATGCTGGACCACCTGCGCCGGATCAACGTCGCCCTGGCCCGGCAGGGCCGCATGCTGCGGGAGAAGACCCTGCTGCTCGACGCCACCCTCGACAGCATGGACCAGGGCCTCATCATGGTCGACGCCGGCGGCGTGGTCCGGGTCTGCAACGAGCGGGCGCTGGCGCTCCTCGACCTGCCCCGGGCGATGATGCAGGCGCGGCCGAGCTACCGGGCGGTGCTGCGCCACGAGGCGAGCCGCCGCGAGCGCCGGCGCCCGGACCGCTCGATCCGGACCTGGATCGAGCGCGGCGAGGCCGGGCAGACGCAGGTTCACGAGCGGGCGCGGCCGAACGGCCTCGTGCTCGAGATCCGCACCGTGCCCCTGGCGGATGGCGGCTTCGTGCGCACCTTCACCGACATCACCAAGCGGAAGGCCGCGGAGGCCGAGGTGGCGCGCCTCGCCCGCCACGACGTCCTCACCGGCCTGCCGAACCGGGCGCTGTTCCACGAGACCCTCGCGCGCAGCCTCGTCGACATCGTCCAGCGCGGCGGCGCCTGCGCGGTCCTGTACCTCGACCTCGACGGCTTCAAGAGCGTGAACGACAGCCTCGGCCACCAGGCCGGGGACGAGCTCCTCCGGCGCGTGTCGGCCGGCCTGCGGGGCATCGCGGGGGACGGAGCGGTGGCCCGGCTCGGGGGCGACGAGTTCGCCGTGCTCTCGGCCGGCGGCGCGGCCGAGGCCGAGGTTCTGGCCGAGCGCCTCATCGCGCTGTTCCACAGCCCGTTCAGCGTGGGCGGGCACCGGGTCGGCGTCGGCCTGAGCGTCGGCATCGCGCTGGCCCCCGAGCACGGGACGGATGCCGAGCCGCTGTACCGCCGCGCCGACCTCGCCCTCTACCGGGCCAAGGCCGAGGGCCGCGGCACGTACCGGATCTTCACCCCCGCCATGGACGAGGAGGCCGAGGAGCGGCGGGTGCTCGAGCGCGACCTGCGCCAGGCCCTCGACGACAACACCCTGAGCCTGCACTACCAGCCGCAGGTCGAGGGCCACACGGGGGCGCTCGTCGGATTCGAGGCGCTCCTGCGCTGGACCCACCCGGTCCGCGGCAGCGTGTCGCCCAACGTGTTCGTGCCCCTGGCCGAGGAGACCGGCCTGATCGTGGCGCTCGGCGACTGGGTGCTGCGCGAGGCCTGCCGCGAGGCGGCCCAGTGGGCGCAGCCCCTGAAGGTCGCCGTCAACCTCTCGCCCCGTCAGTTCCAGAAGCCCGGCCTGCCCGAGACCGTCCTGGCGATCCTGGCCGAGACCGGTCTCTCGCCGGACCGCCTGGAGCTGGAGGTCACCGAGAGCATCATCATCAACGACATGGCGCGGGCCGTGGGCATCCTCCGCCGCCTGAAGAGCTACGGCATCCGGATCAGCATGGACGATTTCGGGACCGGCTACGCGTCGCTCGCGACCCTCCAGGCCTTCCCGTTCGACAAGCTGAAGATCGACCGCTCCTTCGTGGCGCAGCTCGGAACCGGGCCGCAGGCCGCCGTGATCGTCCGGGCCGTGCTCAGCCTCGGCCGCAGCCTCGGCATGGGCGTCGTCGCGGAGGGCGTCGAGACCCACGCGCAGATGAAGTTCCTGACCGAGGAGGCCTGCGGCGAGATGCAGGGCTTCCTGTTCGGCAGGCCGCGCCCGATCACCGACTACGCCGCCGCGGTCGGCGGTCCCGCCGGCCCCGCCGAGGAGTCCGCCCGGGCCGAGCCGGGCCTCGCCGCGGTCGGCTGAGCGGGATCGCCGATCCGCCGCCGGGAACCCGCCCGATCGCTCCGACGTTGGCCCCGCAGATTGGATCACTTCTAAGGTCCAAGCTCTCGTCCCCCGCCGGGACGGCCCCCGGGCCGCCGGCCTCACAGGAGCCCGACCATGAACGCCAAGTGCGAGACCTGCCGGTTCTTCGACGAGCACAAGGGCAACGGCGCCGTCGCGCAGAACGATGCCGGCCTGTGCCGCTTCAACCCGCCGGTCAGCCAGCCCGCGCCCGAGTCCAAGGGTCTCTGGCCGGTGGTCGCCGCCCAGGACTGGTGCGGCCACTACACCGCCGAGATGACCGCGGCCGAGTAGGCGCGTCCGCGGCGCGACGATCGGGGCCGGCCTTCGGGTCGGCCCTTTCGTTTGGGCGGGTCCCGGCGCGGCCCGCCGCAACTTTCGCGTCCCCAGCCGCGCCGCCCCCCTGACCATCGCGGGAACGGGCTCTACCTTGGAGCCGATCCAGGGTGCCGCCGCTTTGCGGGATGTCTTGCCGGGATGTTCCGCCCGCGGGCCCCGGCGACCGGGATCCCGTCCGCGCCTTCGTGATCTGAACCGGAGAGAGACTTGATGGTGAGCGCCGAAACCGTGCCCCAGGACCCGGGCGCCAGACCTGCGCGGACCGACGCACCGGTCCTCGCCGCCGTCACGTTCACGGTGAACGGCGAGCGGCGCACGCTCGAACTCGACACCCGCACCAGCCTGCTCGACGCCGCGCGCGAGCACCTGCACCTCACCGGGTCCAAGAAGGGCTGCGATCACGGCCAGTGCGGCGCCTGCACGATGATTGTCGACGGGCGGCGCATCAACGCCTGCCTGACGCTGGCGATCATGCACCAGGGCGCCGAGATCGTGACCGTCGAGGGCCTGGGGCAGCCCGACAACCTGCACCCGATGCAGGCGACCTTCGTCAAGCACGACGGCTACCAGTGCGGCTACTGCACGCCGGGCCAGATCTGCTCGGGCGTGGCCGTCCTGGAGGAGATCAGGGCCGGCATCCCGAGCCACGTCACGGCGGATCTCGGCGCCGCGCCGCAGGTGACCGAGACCGAGATCCGCGAGCGGATGAGCGGCAACCTCTGCCGCTGCGGCGCCTATTCCAACATCGTCGAGGCGATCACCGAAGTCGCCGGGAGCCGCGCATGAAGTCCTTCACGTACGAGCGCCCGGGCACGCCCGCCGCGGCCGCCGCCGCCGTCGCCGCCACGCCCGACGCCAAGTTCATCGCCGGCGGCACCAACCTGCTCGACCTGATGAAGCTGCAGATCGAGACCCCGCGCCACCTCGTCGACGTGAACGGGCTCGGCCTCGACGCGGTCGAGCCGACCGAGGAGGGCGGCCTGCGCATCGGCGCCCTGGTGCGCAACACCGATCTCGCGGCCCATCCGCGGGTGCGCGCGGATTACGGGGTCCTCGCCCGCGCGCTGCTCGCCGGCGCCTCCGGCCAGCTGCGCAACAAGGCGACCACCGCCGGCAACCTGCTGCAGCGGACCCGCTGCCCGTACTTCTACGACACCGCCCAGCCCTGCAATAAGCGCCAGCCGGGCTCCGGCTGTTCGGCGCTCGACGGCGTGAGCCGCCAGCTGGCGGTGATCGGCGGCAGCGAGGCCTGCATCGCCACGCATCCGGGCGACATGGCGGTGGCCATGCGCGTCCTCGACGCCACCGTGGAGACGATCGACGCCGGGGGCGCCGCGCGGAAGATCCCGATCGCCGAGTTCCACCGCCTGCCGGGCGACGACCCGTCGCGCGACACGAACCTCGACCCCGGCGAGCTCATCACCGCGGTGACGCTGCCGAAGCCCGTTCCCGGGACGCACATCTACCGCAAGGTCCGCGACCGCGCCTCCTACGCCTACGCGCTGGTCTCGGTGGCGGCGATCCTGGGCAAGGACGGCTCCGGCCACGTCGCCTTCGGGGGCGTCGCCCACAAGCCCTGGCGGGTCGAGGCGGCCGAGGCCGATCTCCCGAAGGGCGCCCGGGCCGTGACCGACCGGGTCTTCGCCGACGCCAAGCCCACCCACGAGAACGCCTACAAGCTGAAGCTCGCCGAGCGGACCCTCGGCGCCGCGCTCAACCAAGCGAGGGCCTGAGCCATGAAGTTCGACACCGCCGCGGGCCCGAACCCGATCGACCGCCTCAAGGTCGTCGGCCTGCCCACCGACCGCATCGACGGCAAGTACAAGACCACCGGCACCGCGCCCTACGCGTACGAGCGCCACGACGCGGCCCCCGACGCCGCCTACGGCTACGTGCTGGGCTCCGCCATCGCCAAGGGCCGGGTGCGCAGCATCGACACGGCCTCGGCCCGGCAGGCGCCCGGCGTCATCGGGATCGTCACCACCCTCGACACGCCGCGGATCGAGCGCGGCGTGATGAACGTCGCCTACCTGTTCGGCGGCGACGTGATCCAGCACTACCATCAGGCGATCGCCGTCGTGGTGGCCGAGACCTTCGAGCAGGCCCGGGCGGCCGCCTTCCTGGTGACGGTCGATTACGCCCCAGAGGCCGGTGCGTTCGACCTCGCCGCCGCGGCGAAGACCGCCGAGCCGGTCCCGGCCGACAGCGGCGAGGGCAGCGGCGGCAACGGCGAGGAGCGGACCGGCGACTTCGAGGGCGCCTTCGCGCAGGCCCCCGTGACGCTCGACGCGACCTACACGACGTCCGACGAGAGCCACGCCATGATGGAGCCGCACGCCACGACGGCGGCCTGGGACGGCGACCGGGTCACGCTCTGGACCGCCAACCAGATGATCGGCTGGGGCCACGGCAGCCTCGCCAAGATGCTCGGCCTGCCGAAGGACAAGGTCCGGCTCGACGCGCCCTATGTCGGCGGCGGCTTCGGCGGCAAGCTGTTCGTGCGCGCCGACGCGGTGCTGGCGGCGCTCGCCGCGAAGGCCGCCGGGCGGCCGGTCAAGGTGGCGCTGACCCGCCCGCTGATCGCCAACAACACCACGCACCGCCCGGCCACGATCCAGCGGGTCCGGATCGGCGCCCAGCGGGACGGCACCATCACGGCGATCGCGCACGAGAGCGTCTCGGGCAACCTGCCGGAGGGCGATCCCGAGACGGCCGTGAACCAGACCAAGTACCTCTACGCGGGGGCGAACCGCCTGACCGCCATGAAGCTCGCCCGGCTCGACCTGCCCGAGGGCAACGCCATGCGCGCCCCCGGCGAGGCCCCGGGCCTCGCGGTGCTGGAGGTCGCCATGGACGAGATGGCCGAGAAGCTCGGCCTCGACCCGGTGGAGTTCCGCATCCGCAACGACACGCAGGTCGTCCCGACCCAGCCGGACCTGCGCTACTCCCACCGCGACCTCGTCGGCTGCCTCAAGCTCGGCGCCGAGCGGTTCGGCTGGGCCCGGCGCAACCCGAAGCCCGGACAGGTCCGGGAGGGGCAGTGGCTCGTCGGGCACGGCATGGCGGCGGCGTTCCGCGACAACATGGTGCTGAAGTCGGGCGCCCGGGTGCGGCTCTCCGCCGACGGCACGGTCACGGTCGAGACCGACATGACCGATATCGGCACCGGCAGCTACACGATCATCGCGCAGACCGCCGCCGAGATGATGGGCGTGCCCCTCGACCGGGTCGTGGCGCGGCTCGGCGATTCGGACTTCCCGGTCTCGTCGGGATCGGGCGGCCAGTTCGGCGCCAACTCGTCGACCGCGGGCGTCTACGCGGCCTGCGTGAAGCTGCGGGAGGCGGTCGCGCAGAAGCTCGGCTTCAACGCCACCGACGCGGTGTTCGAGGCGGGCGAGGTCCGCGCCGGCAACCGCGCCATCCCGCTCGCCCGGGCCGCCGCCGACGGCGAGCTCGTGGCCGAGGACGCGATCGAGTTCGGTGAGTTCTCGAAGACCCAGCAGGTCTCGACCTTCGGCGCCCACTTCGTCGAGGTCGCGGTGGACGCCTATACGGCGGAGGTCCGGGTGCGGCGGATGCTGGCGGTCTGCGCGGCGGGCCGCATCCTCAACCCGAAATCCGCCCGCAGCCAGGTGATCGGCGGGATGGTGATGGGCACCGGGGCGGCCCTGATGGAGGAATTGGCCGTCGATACCAAGCGCGGCTTCTTCGCCAACCACGACCTCGCCGGCTACGAGGTGCCGGTCCACGCCGACATCCCGCACCAGGAGGTGATCTTCCTCGACGAGGTCGACCCGATGTCCTCGCCCATGAAGGCCAAGGGCGTGGGCGAGCTCGGCATTTCGGGGGTCGGCGCCGCGGTCGCGAACGCGATCTACAACGCCACCGGCATCCGCGTGCGCGACTACCCGATCACCCTCGACAAGCTCCTCGACCGCATGCCGGACGCGGCCTGACCGGGGCGCGGGGACGTCCTGCCGGGCGTCCCCTACGGGTCCGGGACGTCCTGCCGGGCATCCCCTACGGGTCCACGACGTGGAAGCTGGCCTGGGCCCGCATCACGAGGCGACCGTCCTCGTCGTAGGCGCGGGCGGTGAAGTCGTTCACCCCGGTCTCCTCGCCCTCGTCGTGCAGGAGCGCCGTCAGGGTCCGGCGCAGCAGGTCCCGCAGGGCGGCCCGGTCCGGGAGGACCGTGCCCTCGTCGTCCCGGACGGCGACGTGGTCGGCGGTGTCGATGAAGTAGCGCGGCATGGGTGTCTCCAGGATCGGGATGACCGGGACGGGAGCGCCCGCAAGCCTCGCCGGCGGCCGATCAGGGATACAGATCGGGTCGGCGGCCGCACTCATCTGGGTTTGAAAGACCGGGCCAATCTCTTGGCCGCCAAGGACCGATGACGCGAAACAGAACGGGGACCGCGGATCCCGCGGCCCCTCGCATCATCGTCCCGTGGACGGGATCAGTACTTCCGGATGATCGGCTCCGGCGCCATCGGGACCGGATCCGCCCCGAACCGGTAGGTCAGGCCGGCGTAGATCGAGAGCGGCTGCGCCAGGGTCGTGGTCCGCGGGTCGTTGATCGACAGGTTGCCGGCGACCGCCCCCGTCTCGGCGAAGGTGCCGAACGTGGCGTAGCGGTTGTTGGTCAGGTTGGTGATCAGCCCGAAGATCTCCAGGTTCTTGCTGACCTGATACTTCGTCGTCAGGTTCATCACGTAGTAGGCCGGCAGCTTGCGGTTGAGGTTCGATTCGTCACCCCGGTAGTAGGACGACGAGAAGGCCGAGACGTTGAGGCCGAAGCGCCAGTTCGGGGTGATGCTGTACTCGAAGCCCGCCTTGATCTGGTGATCGGGGATCAGCGGGATCTTGTCGCCCGGCCGGACGCGGATGCCGCCGTTCGGGATCACGTCGCCACCCACGGCGCCGCCGGCCGCGCCGGTGCTCGCCAGCGGGTTGTTGGGCGACGAGAGGGTCGCGTTGAACTGGAAGGTCGCGTCGACCAGGGCGTAGTTGGCGTAGACCAGCAGGTCGGGCGTGACCGCGTACTCGGCACCAACCTCGATGCCCTGGCGCCGGGTCGCCGGGACGTTGATGTAGTAGGCGCGGGCGGCGTTGCCCGCGACGGCGACCTGGTAGAGGTCGTTGCTCAGGTCGGTGCGGTAGACGCCGGCCTTGTAGGTGAGGGCGCCGCCCGACAGGAAGGCCGGGATCACGCCGCGGAAACCGGCCTCGTAGGTCCGGCCGGTGACCTGCTTGAGCGGCGGATCGGCCACGAGCGAGTTCGGCAGCAGGCACGGCTGGGTCGGGCTGGAGCAGGACAGCTCCAGCGGGGTCGGGGCGCGGTTCGATTCCGAGTAGCCGCCGTAGAGGTTCAGCGCCGGGTCGAACTGGTAGGTCAGGCCCGCGAGCGGGTTGACCTTGGTGTACTCGTGCACGCCGGTGACGTCCGGCGAGAACCCGGTCTGGTCCCGGGTCTGGATGCGGGCGTAGTTGAGCCGGAAGCCGCCGGTCAGCGACAGCCGGTCGGTCACGTCCAGCGTGTCGGTGGCGTAGAGGCCGAGATACAGGGTCGAGCCGCTGACGTTGCCCGGCGCGAGGCCGATCGCCCCCAGCGTGCGGATGTCCGGCGTGCCGAGGCCCGGGATCGTGCCGTAGTACGGGTTGTTCGGATCGACGGTGATCGACAGGTTCGGGTTGATCACGCCCAGCTGGCTCGCCGACTTGAACGAGAAATTCGAGGCGTCGACGCTGCCGCCGACCACGAAGGCGTTGTTCAGGCCGAAGATCCGGTCGCGGTTGGCGGCCTGGAGCGAGCCGCCGTAGGATTCGGCCTCCGTCCGGGTCGTGTCGATCGTGCCGTACGGGATGTTCCGGACGAACGGGATCGTCTGGTTGTTCAGGCCGAGGATCGCGAACTGGTTGGCGTAGGCCCGGCGCGCCGCCACCTGGCTGGTGGGCGGCGCGTTCACGTTGAACGCGTCGTCCTGGTAGCAGAGCGAGCCCCGGAAGCTGCTGCGGCTGCTGCAGTTCTCGAAGTTGCCCTGGTTGCCGTCGACGTAGAACTCGCTGAAGCGCCGGTAATAGGCGTTGCCGGCGAGGTCCCAGGTCGGCGAGAGGTCGACCCGGCCGGTCAGCTGGAGCGTGCCCACCTGCGTCGTCTGGGTCTGCGGGTAGGTGAAGATCGCCCGCGGGTCGAGATGGGTGAAGTCCACCGGCGTGGCGGCGGCGGCGCCGTAGAAGCTGCGGGCGGCGAGCCCGATCAGGTGGAACTCCGAATCCTGCGAGCGGTAGCCGAGATCCGCGTAGAGGCGGCCGATCGTGCTCGGGTTCTGGTAGCGCCAGCCGCGGTCGTTCAGGCCGTCGCCGGTGAAGTAGAAGCTCCAGGGGCCGGAGATCTTGCCGTACTCGAGGTAGCCGGCGGTGCGCGCGTCCGAGCCGCCCCAGGCCGAGATCTCGGTGCCCTGCCAGGTGAAGCCGTTCTTCATCTGGATGTTGACCGCGCCGCCGATGGCGTTGAGGCCGAAGACCGGGTTGCCGGTGACCACGTCGATGCGCTGGATCGCCTGCGGCGGGATCAGGTCGAAATTGACGACGTCGCCGAAGGCCTCGTTGATGCGCACGCCGTTCTGGTAGACGGCGAGCCCCTGCGGCACGCCCTGCACCGACGAGGCCGTGAAGCCGCGGTAGCTGAGATCGACCCGGTTCGAATTGCCCTGCGAGTCGTTGAGGTTCACCCCGGGCGTGCGCCGCGCCAGCGTGGCGATCACGTTGTCGGAGCCCTGATCGACCTCGATCTGCCGCGCGGTGACGGTCTCGACGGTGCTGGGGATCTTGTTGAGCGGCTGCTCGGAGCCGCGCAGCCGCACCCCGCCGGCCGGGGCCGGCAAGGTCGGCGCGGCCTGGGCGAGCGTATCGAGATTCTGGACGCCGCTGGAATTGCCGCCGCCCGCGCCCACCGGCGACGTCGAGACGACGCTGATCTCGCCGAGGGTGACGGATTGTTGAGCCTGCGCGACACCCGGCAACAGAGCCACGGACGCGATCAAGCTGCCTTGCAGGGCCCGCATATCTTCCCCCAACCTGGATTCGAAGGCACGCGCCGCTTCGCGTCGGCTGCGTGCGCCTCACTGATCTCGGGTCGGGTCGCGACCTCAATTCACATTCTGTTTAATCCCTGCCGGGGACGACTTGCGGCCTCGAATGATCGGCCCTGTGGCGCAAAGACAACAAAAGAGGAAGATCGCGGCAAGTCTTCGGGATTATTATGAAGGACATCGCGGGATAATTGCGCAATCGGGCCGGTCCTCCGGGGCGGCGTCCGAGGCCGCGCGCCCGGCCGTCAGGACCGGTCCCGGCTCTCACGGCGGCGGCAGGCGGACGGCGACCTCGTTCCGGCGCAGGAACGGGATCGCGAAGGGCGGGTCATAGCCCATGACGAAGGGCGCGCCCGCCGGTGCGCGGCCGGCCGCCGCCAGGACCGCGGCGAGGATGCCCGCCTGTGCGGCCCGCGCCTCCGGGGTGAGGCGGCCGGAGAAGCGCAGGGCCGCGACCCGCTCCGCCGGGACCTCGACCAGCCGGACCCCCGGCTCGGTCGGGGCCGGCGCCCCGGCCGCCGCCACCGCGCGGGGCAGGAAGAACCGCATCGTGCCGGTGCCGTCCCGCTCCACCGGGACGGTCATGGCGATGCGCTGGGCGATGTACTGGCCGCCGCTCTCGACCGGCACCGTCATGGCGATGCGGTCCCCGGCCCGGTTGGCGCCGGTGATGTAGCGGAACAGCCGCCCGAAGGCGTCGCCGTCGCCCTGGCCGCGCGCGTCGGTCTCGACCGCGAGGCGCGGCGCGTAGGACCGGATCTCGACCCCGCGGTCGAGGCGCTCGACGACCGCGTAGGCGGGCTGCTCGTAGAGCGCCCGCACGCCGAAGATCCCGAGCACCGCCTCCGCCAGGGTGACGAGCGCGTACATGACCCTGTCCATGGGACCTCCGGGGCGGGCGCGGCGTCTCCCGCGCGCGCGGAACCTCCCGCGGGAACATGGCGCCGGGACCGCCCGTCGCCGCCCGGCTGCGGCGTCAGGCCTCTGTCAGGTCTCTGTCAGGTCTCCGCTGGTCCCGGCAGCGCCCCGCCGCGTCAGGGCTGCCCGCCCTGCTGCCCGCCCCTCGGCCGCCTCCGCCGCGCGCCGACGACCTTGCGCAGCACGCGCGAGACCTGGTCGGCGGAGTAGGGCTTGGGCAGCAGCTCGAAGTCGCGGATCCCCTCCTGGGCGAGGGCGTGGCTGTAGCCGGAGGCCAGAACCACCGGCAGGTGCGGCATCCGCTGCCGGAGGAGCCGGGCCAGCGCGATCCCGCCCATGCCGGGCATGACCACGTCGGAGAACACGGCGTCGAAGGCCGCGCCGTCGGCCCCGAGCTGATCCAGCGCCTCCTCGGCGTTGGTCGCCCAGGTCGTCGCGTAGCCGAGATCCTCCAGGATCTGCGTGGCGAAGCGGCCGACCTCGATGTTGTCCTCCACCACCAGAACCCGCTGCCCCGCGCCGCCGGGGTCGAGGGCGGCGGCCTCCGCGGCGGCGGCGCAGGACGCCTCGGGCTCGACCTGCGGCAGGTAGAGCGTGAAGGTGGCGCCGCGGCCGGGCGCGCTCTCGACCGCGACGTCGCCGCCGGACTGCTTGGCGAAGCCGAAGACCTGGGACAGGCCGAGTCCGGTGCCCTTGCCCACCTCCTTGGTGGTGAAGAACGGCTCGAACACCCGCGCCAGCACGTCCGGCGCGATGCCGGTGCCGGTGTCGACGAGGCCGATCGCCGCGAACGGGCCGGGCGCGCCGGCATGGCCGCGGATCGGCGGCAGCGCCGCGCCGCAGCGCAGGCGCAGGGTCAGCGTTCCGGCGCCGTCCATGGCGTCCCGGGCGTTCACCGCCATGTTGACCAGCGCGGTCTCGAACTGGCTGAGATCGACCCGGATGAAGCAGGGCCGCTCCGGCAGCTCGGTCACGACCGCGATGCGGGCGCCCGTGACCGTGTCGAGGAGGTCGGCCACGCCGCGCAGCCGCGCGCCGACGTCGAGGATCTCGGGCTTCAGCGCCTGTCGCCGCGCGAAGGCGAGGAGCTGGCCGGTGAGCTTCGCCGCGCGGTCCACCGTCTCCGAGACGGCGTTGAGGTAGCGGGACCGGCGCTCCTCCGCCAGGTCCGGCCGGCGGAGGAAGTCAACCGACGAGCGGATGATCGTCAGGAGGTTGTTGAAGTCGTGGGCGACGCCGCCGGTGAGCTGGCCCACCGCCTCCAGCTTCTGCGACTGCCGCAGCGCCTCCTCGGCGTGCCGGAGCGCCTCGGCCTGGGCCTTCTCGGCGGTGACGTCGCGGCCGTAGGCGTAGACCTGCGCGCCCTCGACGGAGGTGCGCCACGAGATCAGCCGCAGGGTGCCGTCCCTGTGCCGGTAGCGGTTCTCGAAATCGGTCAGGTCGCGTGCCGCGGCGGCCGCTTCGAGCGCCTCCTGGGTCGCGCCCGCATCCTCGGGCCAGATGAAGTCCAGGAAGCTGCGCCCCACCACCGCGGCGGGCTCGTGCCCCAGGATCGTCTGCCAGGCCGGATTGACCGCGCGGAAGATGCCGTCGGCCCCGACCACGGCCAGCAGGTCGCGCGAGTTGCGCCAGACCCGGTCGTGCTCGGCCGTGCGCTCGGCCACGCGCTGCTCCAGGGTCAGGTTGAAGCGCACGAGCTCGGCCATGAGCCGCTTCTGGTCGTCGATGTCGGTGCTGGTGCCGACCCAGCGGGTGACCGCGCCGTCGGCGCCCAGGACCGGCTGCGCCCGGGCCAGGAACCAGCGATACGCGCCGTCGGCGCGGCGCAGGCGGTACTCGGACTGGTAGTCGGCCCGCGACCGGACGGCCGCCCGCCATTCCTCGTCGACCCGATCCTGATCGTCGGGATGGATGATCCCCCGCCAGCCCGCGCCGTCGAGGGTGCCGGGCTCCCGGCCCGCGTAGGCGTAGACGCGCGCGTTGAACCAGTTCGCCGCCCCGGCCGCGTCGGTCGCCCAGACGAAGTTCGGCAGCACCTGCGACAGGACCCGGAACTGCGCCTCGCTGGCGCGCAGGGCTTCCTCGGCCTGCTTGCGGGCGGTGATGTCGATCGCCGTGCCGATCACCCGCACGCAGCGCGCGCCCTCGAAGATCCCGCGCCCCTTGGCGGCGACCCAGCGCACGACGCCGTCCTCCTTGCCGACGGTGCGGTACTCCACGTCGTAGACGGCGCGCCGCGCGGGATCGAGGGCGGAGGCGTAGGCCGCGCTCGTGGCCTCCCGGTCCTCGGGATGCAGGCCGGCGTAGTAATCGGCCATCGTGACCGGCACGTCGGCCGAGATGCCGAACATCGCCTTGACCCGCGCGGGCCAGAACAGGGTGTCGGCGACGACGTCGACGTCCCAGAGGCCGATCTCGGCCGCCTCGGTCGCGAGCCGCAGGCGCCGCTCGCTCTCCCGCAGCTGCTCCTCGGTCCGGCGGCGCACCGTGTCGTCGAGATGCAGCCCGTCCCAGACCAGCGTGTCGCCGACGCGGCGGGGGGCCGAGATGATGCGCGTCCAGACGTGGGTGCCGTCCGGCCGGCGCATGGGCGCCGCGACGTCGAAATGCGCGAGGTCGCGGATCGCGGCGGCCTCCGCCTCGGCGACCGCGGCGCGGTATTCCGGCAGGATCAGGTCGTAGGCGACCGCCGGGTCGGCGAGCACGTCCCCGGCCGCCAGGCCGGTCATGCGCTCGAAGCCCTGCGACACGTAGAGGAAGCGCCGGTCGGCGCCGTCGGGGGCCATGGCGAGCTGGTAGACGTAGCCGCCCGGGAGGTGGTCGGCGAGGGCCCGGATCCGGGCCTCCGCCTCGCGCAGGCGCGCCTCGGCCTGGACACGGCCGGTCGTCTCCGTGCAGGCGCAGTGCAGGCCGGCGACCCGGCCCGCCTCGTCGCGCACCGGCGCGTACGAGACGGTGAACCAGGTCGGCTCGTCGTAGCCGTGCCGGTTCATGGTCAGAGGCATGTTCTCGGACCACGTCGCCGCGCCGGCGAGCGCCCGGTCGATCAGGGGGCCGATCTCCGGCCAGATCTCCTTCCAGACGTCGCGGAAGCGCGCGCCGAGCGCCGCGGGATGCCTGTCGCCCAGGATCTCCGCGTAGGCGTCGTTGTAGAGGAAGACGAGGTCGGGCCCGAACGCCACGAACATCGGGAACCGCGATCCCAGGATCAGGCTCAGGGTCGCCCGCAGGCAGGGCGCCCAGCTGTCCGGCGGGCCGAGCGGCGAGCCGGACCAGTCGTGGGCGCGGATCCGGGCGCCCATCGCGCCGCCCTCCGCGAGGAAGGCCGGGGGCGCGGTCCCGACGGTCTCAGGCATCGGACCAGGCGCGTGACTCGGACATGGGGCGAGGAACCGGCGGGACAGGACAGCGCCATCGGTGCCCCAGCGGGCGGGTTCGCGCAACCGCGTCGGCGCGCACGCGCCGCCCGGGACGCCGTGCGGGGCCCGCACGCCGTGTGGAGAACGCCCGGGAGAGCCCCAGAGACGCCAGCGGGACGCCAGCGGGACGCCCGCGCGACGTCCCCCTCAGGCGCTCCTGTCGCGGCCCGAGATCAGCCGGAGCTGCGCCGGCGGGCGCGCCGCCAGGGCGGCGGCGACCTTGCCCTCAAGTTCCCCGACGCGGAACGGCTTCAGCACGATCGCGTCGGCGCCGACGGCGCCGGCCTCGGTCAGGGCGGTGGTGTCGGCGAAGCCGGTGACGAACAGGACCGGCAGCGCCGGCCAGCGCTTCCGCACCTCCAGGGCCGTCTCGGCCCCGTTCATGCCCGGCATGGCGAAGTCCATCACGACGAGGTCGACGCCCGGATCCGCCTCCAGGGCGGCCAGGGCCTGGAGGCCCGAGGCCGCCTCGCGCACCGCGTAGCCGGCCTCGATCAGGCGGGTCGTCGTCACCTCGCGCACCTCGGCGTCGTCGTCGACCACGAGGAGCCGGGGGCCGCTCCCGGGCGGGTGCGTCCGCGCGGCCTCGGCCGCGGCCGGCAGGCGGGGCACGGCGCCCTCGGGCTCGGCGGCCCGGGGCAGGTAGACCTTGATCGAGGTGCCCTCGCCCGCGACCGTGTCGATCCGGATGCCGCCGCCGGACTGCTTGACGAAGCCGTAGACCTGGGCGAGCCCGAGACCCGACCCCTTGCCGACCTCCTTGGTGGTGAAGAACGGCTCGAACACCCGCGCCAGCACGTCCGGCGTCATCCCGGTGCCGGTGTCGCTCACCGCCACCATGACGTAGGCGCCGGGCGCCGGCTGCTCGGGCCGGGTCGGCGCCCCGGTGACGCTGACATTGGCGGTCTCGATGGCGAGCCGGCCGCCCACCGCCATCGCGTCGCGGGCGTTGATGGCGAGGTTCAGGATCACCAGCTCGATCTGGGTGGCGTCGACCAGGGCGGGCCACAGGTCGGGCTGAAGGGTCGTCTCGATCCGGACCGCGCCGCCGATCGAGCTCTGCAGCAGGTCGCGCATCGAGGCGACCGTCTGGTTGAGGCTGACCGGCGTCGGCTCCAGGCGCTGGCGCCGGGAGAAGGCGAGGAGCTGCGCGGTGAGCCGGGCGCCGCGCTCGGCGGCCCCGCGCATCATGGCGAGGCGGCGCTTCGAGCGGGTGTCGGACACGACCCTCTCGAGGAACTCGATGTTGCCGGCGATCACCGTCAGCAGGTTGTTGAAGTCGTGCGCGACGCCGCTCGTGAGCTGGCCGACCGCGTCCAGGCGCTGGGCGAGCCGCAGGGCGTCCTCCGCCCGCTCCCGCTCGACGATCTGGGCCTGGAGGGCCTCGTTCGCCGCGGCGAGTTCGCGGGTCCGCTCGGCGATGCGCACCTCCAGCGTCTCGTTGAGCGCTTGCAGGGCGGCCTCGGCCTCGCGCTTGTCGGCGCGGGCCCGCGCCTCGGCGAGCGCCCGGACGATCGTGCGCGGCATGCGGTCGAGGCGCTGCTTGACGACGTAGTCGGTGGCGCCGTTCTTCAGGGCCTCGACCGCGACGTCCTCGCCGAGCGTGCCCGAGCAGAAGATGAACGGCGTGTCGGGGCACTGCGCCCGGGCGATGCCGAGGGCGCTCACGCCGTCGAAGG
This sequence comes from Methylobacterium sp. UNC300MFChir4.1, assembly GCF_900110155.1. NCBI lineage: Bacteria > Pseudomonadati > Pseudomonadota > Alphaproteobacteria > Hyphomicrobiales > Methylobacteriaceae > Methylobacterium > Methylobacterium sp. UNC300MFChir4.1. The sequence goes on from NZ_FOCS01000013.1 coordinate 24,597, forward strand.
TCGGCAGGACGTAGTCGGCCAGGATCAGGTCGTGCCGGCCGGCGACCGCCGCGCGGGCGAAGGCGTCGCGGGTCATCACCCGCTCGATCGCGACCGGGTGCCCGAGGGTCTCCAGCTCGGCCTCGATCAGCTCGGCGTCGAGGTCGCTGTCCTCCAGGTGGAGGACCCGCAGCGGCCCCGCGGAAGGTCCGATCACGCGTTCGATGGCCAGCCTCCCCGGTACGGCGGCGGCTCGTTGAGGAGGGCCCAGAACACGCCGATCTCCTTGATCGCCGCGAAGAACTCCTCGAAGGCGACCGGCTTCACCACGAAGGCGTTCACCCCGAGATCGTAGGAGCGCACGAGGTCGGTCTCCTCGCGGGACGAGGTCAGCATCACCACCGGCACCTGGCGGGTGACCGGGTCGCCCTTGATCTTGGCGAGCACCTCCAGGCCGTCGACCTTGGGCAGCTTCAGGTCGAGCAGGACCACCGCGGGGTCCTGGGCCTGCCGCTTCTCGTGCGCGCCCCGCCGGTAGATGAAGTCGAGGGCCTCGGCGCCGTCGCGGCAGATGACGATCTCGTTGGCGAGCTGGCTCGATTCGAGCGCCGCCAGCGTCAGCTCGATGTCGTTCGGGTTGTCCTCGACCAGGAGGATGGGCTTCAGTCCCGCCATCAGTGGGCCTCCTCCCGGATGGGCAGGGTGAAGTAGAAGGTGGCGCCCGCGCCGAGCCTGCCCTCGGCCCAGGTCCGGCCGCCGTGGCGCTCGACGATGCGGCGGACATTGGCGAGGCCGATGCCCGTGCCCTCGAACTCCTCGACCCGGTGCAGCCGCTGGAACACGCCGAACAGCTTGTCGACGTAGGCCATGTCGAAGCCGGCGCCGTTGTCGCGCACGAAGTAGACCGCCTCGCCCTCCCGGGGCGGGAGGCTGCCCATCGCGATCACCGCCTCCGGGGTGCCGCGGGTGTACTTCACGGCGTTCGACAGCAGGTTCTCGATGACGAGCCGCAGCATCACCGGGTCGGCGTAGGCGCGGCCCAGGGGCGCGATCTCCCAGCGGAGGGTCCGGTCGGGGGTGACGTCGCGCAGGACCTTCCGGCGGACCTCCTCGACCAGGGCGTTCATGTCGCCCCAGACCTTGTTGAGGGCGTGCCGGCCCATCTGCGAGAAGCTCAGCAGGCTGTCGACCAGGGTGCCGGCCGAGAAGGCCGCCTCGATGATCGTCTCCACGTAGTGCCGGCCCTTGTCGGAGAGCTGGGCGCCCTCGCGGGTCTTGAGCAGGTTCGCGTAGCCGACGATGTGGCGGAACGGCGCGCGCAGGTCGTGGCTGACCGAGTACGAGAACGCCTCCAGCTCCTTATTCGAGCGCTGCAGCTCCTCGCTCATGGCGGCGAGCTCCTCGGCCCGGCGGAGCACGATGCCGAGCACCGAGGCGCGCAGGTCCTTGGCGGCCTCCACCTCCGGGTCGGACCAGGGCAGGGAGCGGCCCTGCACGGTCTCCTTCCAGATCTCGAACGACTTGCGCGGGTGCAGCCGGTCCGGGCCGCCCTCCGGGTCGGGCCGGACGGCCTTCACGGGGTTGCCGCCCCACTTCACCGTCCGCACGACCTCGGGCCTGAACCAGAGGATGTAGCTCGCGTACTTCTTCGAGACCGAGATCGCCAGGAGGCCGCTCGCCCGGTCGGCGAAGGCGGCGGCGGCCGGGAACGCCTCCGACAGGGCCTCGGAGACGAAGACCTCCTCGGCATCCTCGCGCTCGGACAGCCACCGATAGAGGGCGCGGACCTCGCGCTCGGTCGGCGTCGCCCCGAGCAGCCGGCAGCGGTCGGCCGTAACCACCGCGGCGCCGGTCGCGTCCACCAGGGCCAGGACGTCGTCGGGGTGGTTGAGCAGGCCGTCGACGAAGCTGTCCTCCTCGGCCATGAACGCGAGGAGGCGCGCCTGCACGGCGCCCAGCGCCAGCCGCTTCTCGGACTGGGCGCCGCGCTCGCGGGCCGAGAGCTGCAGGGCGAAGATCTGGGTGAGCACGTCGCAGGCATTGCGCGCCTGGAGGGGCACGCGCCTGGGCGCGCGGTTGTGGCAGGAGATCAGGCCCCAGAGGGCGCCGTCGACGAGGATCGACACCGACATGGACGCCATCGTGCCCATGTTGCGCATGTACTCGACGTGGACCGGCGAGACCGAGCGCAGCACCGACTGGCTGAGGTCCAGCGGCTTGCCGGAGGGCGTGGTGGCCGGCCGGATCGGCACGGGGACGTAGCCGGCATCCGGGATGATGCGCAGCCGGTTTCGGCGGTAGAGCTCGCGCGCCTGGGCCGGGATGTCGGAGGCGGGGAAGCGCAGGTCGAGGTAGGAGGGCAGGACGCCGTTGCCGGCCTCCGCCAGCACCGTGCCGTGCCAGTCGCGGTCGAACCGGTAGACCAGGGCCCGGTCGAGGCCGGTGATCTGGCGGATGTCCTCGGCGACGAACTGGCAGAGGTCCTCGACGGTGCGGGCGGTCTGCAGGCGCTCGACGAAGGCCCGCAGGCGCGGGGTGAGCACGTCGACGCCGATCTCGGCCGCGGCCGCGTCGATCTCCTCCAGCTCCAGCACGACGAGTTCGTCGACCCGGTGGGCCGCGACCTCGTAGGCTTGGCGCCCGCCGGCGGTCTCCAGCGTCACCGTCCGGAGATAGAGGGCGCCGTCCTGGGGCTCCGCCGCCTCCAGGTGGTGGCGGACGACGGCCGCGAGGTCGGGCAGGGCCGCGTCGAGGACGGTGCCGACGGAGGCCGCCGCGGGGGCGTTGGCGCTCGCCTGGACGATGGTGAGGGACCGGGACTCGAGGCCGAGCAGGAACCCGTGCGGCTGGACGCTGCCGACGATGTGGATGGGCTCGCGATCGCACGCGGTCAGGTCGAGACGCTGGGCCGCGCCGCTTCGAAGGTTCAAGCCGGGATTCGCCCCCTCACCGGGTCGGCCACAAAATTTAACGCCTGTTAACAGCCGGACCGGGCGGCTCCTATAGGCTTAAAGCACTGGTAAGGACGGCGCGCCCCGTCCGCCCCCCGTGCCCGCGCGCGGTCGCCGCCGGGCTCAGAGGGCCGGAGCCGTTTCATCCGCTCCCCGCGCGCGACGCCAGGTCGCACGGCGGGGCTCCGGCGGTCCCGCGGGGCGCCGAGCCCTCTGAAGGGATGGTGGACACCCGGAACCCGCCCCGGCGGTCCGCTCGCCGGCGGCGAGGGACGCCGCGCCGTCAGCCGCGCCCCAGCGCGTAGAATTCCGGGTTGGGCCGCATGTTGCTGACGTTCGCCAGCCGGTTCGAGAGGCCGAAGAAGGCCGCGATGGCGGCGATGTCCCAGGCATCCGCGTCGTCGAAGCCGTGGGCCCTGAGCGCCGCGAACGCGGCCTCCCCGACCTGGTGGGCGGACTGGCTGACCAGCATGGCGAAGTCGAGCATCGCCTTCTGCCGGTCGGTGATGTCGGCCTTGCGGTAGTTGATCGCCACTTGGTCGGCGATCAGCGGATCCTTGGCGCGGATCCGGAGGATCGCCCCGTGGGCGATCACGCAGTACTGGCACTGGTTGATGGCCGAGGTCGCCACCACGATCATCTCGCGCTCGGCCTTGGTCAGGTTGCCCGGCCTGTCCATGAGCGCGTCGTGGTAGGCGAAGAACGCCCGGAACTCGTCCGGACGGTGGGCGAGCACCAGGAACACGTTCGGGATGAAGCCGGACTTCTCCTGCACCGCCTCGATCCGTGCGCGGATGTCGTCCGGCAGCGTCTCCAGGCGGGGGATCGGGAAGCGGCCGATCGGGGCGTCTTCGGCTGGCACGGGGCGCTCCTCGCAGATCGTCGCGGATCGAGCCGGCGCCCGGGGCCGCCGGCCATCCCGGGCAGCCGATAGACCGAACGGTCGCGGCGGCGCAATCGCGCGCGGCCGCCGACGGCGGTGTCTTCTCACAGCCTCGACCTGACGCCTCGACCTGACGCCTCGACCTGACATGGCCCTCTCGGTCGGCCTCAACTCTGCCCGAAAGCTTCCATTCGGTCCGTCCGAGATTCGGCGGTGCGCGTGCGGGCGCGCCGCGGGGAGGATGGTGTGCCGCGACCGATGACGCCTTCGCCGAAGCGCTCACCGCCCTGGGGCGGCGGATCGAGGCCCGTCTCCCACCGGGACCGACGGTTGCCGAGCCCGCTCCGCGACTGAGCCGGAGGCGTGACCGGATCGACCGAGACCCGCCCGCCGATCGCTGACCGGCGACGCGCCGGTTCTCACCCCGCCCCGCACCGACGGATCCAACCCGCGAGCCCGACAGCCGTGCGAATCCCATCCACGACCCGCGTCCCGCGCCTGACCCTGCTCCTGCCGGTGATCCTGTCGGCGGCCCTGTCGGCCCTGTCGTCGGCCCTGCCGCGTCCGGCCCGGGCCGACGACAGCGTCGCGACCCTCGCGACCGGCGGTCTCGTCCTGGAGAAGACGGACCGGATCGCCCTCGTCTCCGAGGACCTCTTCCTGTCCGAGAAGGCGGTGCGGATCGTCTACCGCTTCCGCAACCTGACCGACCGGGACGTCGAGACGACGATCGCGTTCCCGATGCCCGACATCTCCGGGGGTCCCGACGCGATGCTGAGCATCGCCGACCCGAAGCACGACAACTTCCTCCGTTTCACCACCGAGGTCGACGGCCGGCCGGTCGACTCGCAGGTCGAGCAGCGCGCCTTCGTCACGCCGGCCGGCAAGCCGGAGGTCGAGGTGACCGGGCGGCTGCGGAGCCTCGGCATCCCCCTCGTCCCGACGGTCGAGGCGACCGAGGCCGCGCTGGCCGCCCTCGGCGCCGATCAGCGCCGCGGCCTCGTGGCGGACGGCCTCCTGGAGCCCCAGGACATGGGCAAGGGCACGACGAGCCTGTTCCCGGTCTGGACCCTGCGGTCGAAGTTCTGGCGCCGGCAGGTCTTCCCGGCGGGCCGCGACGTCGTCGTCCGGCAGAGCTACGTTCCGGGCGTCGGCGGCCTCTCCAGCCTGTCGTTCGGGACCCCGACCGAGGGCGCCGACGAGAAGGCCGAGTACGCGCGGAAATACTGCACGGACGCGGCCTTCCTGAAGGCAGCCCAGGGACTCGCGCGCAGAATCGCGGCGGCGGGCGGGCAGGGGGTGCAGGCCTTCGAGCAGTACCTGTCCTACGTGATCACCTCCGGCGGCAACTGGGCCGGGCCGATCGGCACGTTCAAGCTGACCGTGGACAAGGGCGATCCGACGACGCTCGTGTCGTTCTGCGCCACCGGGCTCCGCAAGACCGGCCCGACGACCTTCGAGAGCGTCGTGACGGATTACGTGCCCCGGCGCGACATCGACATCCTGATGCTCAAGACAACGACGGGCCGATGAGCGGCGGCGCGCCATCCTGCCCGGATCCGGAGGGCCCGACGGCCGATCGCGTCCAGACCGCCACAGGAGGATATCCGTGCGTAGCCAAGCCCGTCCGGCGCGCCTGAGCCCGCGATCGATCCCCCGATCGATCCTCCGAACAGGCCTCGTCGGCGCAGTCTGTGCGCTCGGCACCGTCGGCGCCCGGGCGGCGCCGGATTGCGCCGGGATCCGGGACAGGGTCGAGACGCTGATCTGTGCCGACCCCGCCCTGACGCGGCTGGACGAGGAACTCAGGCGCCTGTTCGACCGGATCGTGGGCGAGACGCGCGGGGTCGACGGCGAGACCGGCCAGGCGATCGACACCTTCGGCGAGGACCACGCGCGCTGGCGCGCGCGGATCCGCGATGCCTGCCCGGACACGGCCTGCCTGACGCGGGCCTACACCGCGCGGATCGCGCAGGTCCGGCGCGACTGGAGCCGGGCGCTGCCGGACACGCCGGCGCTGCGCCACGTGGTCAACGCCCGTTTCGGCTTCTCCGTCGACGTGCCCGCCGACCTCGTCGCGGAGCCGCCGCCGGACAACGGCGACGGGCAGGCCTTCCGCTCGGCCGACGGCCACCTGCACCTGACGGTGTCGGGCCTGAACGACGTGCTCGACCAGGATCTCGACGCCGTCGTGGCCGCGGACCGGAAGACATGCCTGCGGCAGCCGCCGGAATACGCCGCGCGCAAGCCCGGCTGGATCGTGCTCTCCTGCACGACGGCGGCCGGGATCCTGTACCGGAAGACCCTGCTGGCGGGCGGGCGCGGCGGCGCCTTCGTCACCCTGCGCGTCCGCTACCCCGCGGCCGAGCAGGCGCGCTGGCAGGCGGCCGTCACCGCGGCCGCGACCTCGCTGCGGCTGACGGAACCGGGCCGGAGCGCCCGCTGACGGCGCCCCGGGTCCCGGACGCCCCCGGTCACCGCGAGAAGGTCGTGGCCGTCTGCGCGGTCGACACCATCATGTTGTAGTCGTTCACGATCCAGGTCACGTCGCGCCCGGCGCCGCGCCGGGCGTCGCCCCTGGCCTTGGCGAGCTTGTCGTCGAACTCGCGCAGCTTGCCCAGGAGCGCGCGGGGCCGGCTCTCGAACACGTGGAAGGAGTTCGGGTTGGCAGCGCTGTACCCGTCCATGTCCTTCACGGCGACGGCGTAGCGCCCGAGCGCGGCGTCGAAGGCCGCCATGTCGACGACCGGCTTGGCGTCGGTGGGCAGCAGGTCCATGACCTTGCGGCAGGCGGTCATCACGTTCGCGACGTGCCAGCGCGCCTTGCGGCCCTCCTGCGCCTCGATGGCGGCGAGTTCCAGCGCGTCGCTCTTCTCCTTCTCGACCCGCAGCGCGGCGTCGACCTTGGCGCGCGCCGCCAGGAAGGCCGGCCCCGCGACGGCGAGCTTGGCGTGGAGCGCCTTGCCCTGCTCCATCTTGTCCGCGCGGTAATCCTGCCGCTCGTAGTAGCCCTCCGCCTCGGTGACCGTCGGGGCGAGCGCCTGATAGGCGGCGATGTAGGTCTTCACGGCGCCGTCGAGGTCCGGCATCGCGGGCGACTGCGCCGTCGCGGCCTCCGCCTTCGCGATCTCGCCGCGCACGTCGTAGAGCCCGTAGAGGCCGTAGATGATCCGCTCGCGGCCGGTCGGACCGGTCTTCATGTTGACCCAGCTCTGATAGCGGCCGAGCGATTCCTGCGCCCGCAGGGTCCGGTTGAGGAGCCCGACATAGGCGTTGAGCTTGCGGATCGTCTCCTGAGCCGGATCGCTCTCGGGCTTGGTCGCCGGCCCCGCCGGTGCCGGGGCAGGGGCCTGCGCGGGGGCCTGCGCACGGGCCGGGGCGGCGGCGAGCAGCGCCGTCAGCATCAACCAAGTCGTCGTTCTCAGGCTCGTCGCTCTCATGGGCGCTGGGGATCCTCCGGATGGTTCTGCCCCTGTAGCCGGCGTTCCGCGCGAAGACCAGACGCGGGATCGGGTCGATCGCGCCCAATAGATCTCTCGGGATCGACAGCGGCGCGTCTATCGGGGCGTTCGACGATCACATCCCCGATCATCGTCGCGGGGACGATGATCTCGCGGGGCGTCGGAGCGCGAGGCCGGGAAGTCCATCGCGGGTGCCCGGAGCGTCTTCTCGGGCCTGCGGCGCGATCCGCCTCGTCCCGCGGCGGCGGATCGGGTAGAGGATCGGCCGATGCTCGACGGCCATCCCCGCATCCTGGCTGACCTGCGCGCCCGGCTGGCCGAGCCGCACCGGGTCTATCACGGCCAGGCGCATATCGACGCGCTGCTGGAGGCGTTCCGCGCCCGCCGCGGGACGGTCCGGGATCCCGACGCGGTGGAACTGGCGATCTGGTTCCACGACGCCGTCTACCGGCCGGGCGCCGCGGACAACGAGCGCCGCAGCGCCGCGCTCCTGCGGGCGCTGCCGGAGGGCGCGGTCCCGGCGCCCACGCTGGCGGCGGCCGAGACGATGATCCTGGCGACCGAGCGGCACGCCGTCCCGGACGGTCTCCCGGCCGCGCTCGCCGCGGACGTCGCGCTCTTCCTCGACATGGACATGGCGATCCTGGGGGCGGCGCCCGCCGCCTACGACGGCTACGCCGCCGGCGTGGCGCGGGAATTCGTCCCGGTCGTGGGCGCGGCCGCCTACCGGCAGGGGCGCGCGGCCTTCCTGCGGGGGGCCCTCGCATCCGGCCGGCCGCTGTTCGTCACCGCCCGGGCCCGGGCGGAGCTGGAGGGGCCGGCGCGGTCGAACATGCGGCGGGAGCTCGCGGCGCTGGGCCGGTGAGCCGCGGCGGCGCGGGACTGGGTCACGGGTCGATGAGGTGCGGCACGAACCGGGCCCGGTCGGTCGTGATGAGGCCGTCCGACTCGCGCAGGCACAGGCCGGCGGGCCGGTCGCCGACCATCCAGCTGCCGACCAGCGCGCGGCGGCCCGCGAAATCGGGCAGCTCCGCCAGGGCCTGCCGCACGTAGCCCTCGCCGCCGTAGGGCCCCTCGTCGCGCGCCGCGACGGCGCCGTCGCGCACGATCAGCACGTTGGCGCCCTCGCGCCCGTAGAGGGGCTTCTTCACGAAGCTCCGGCCCAGCGCGGCCTTGGCCGGATCCTCCTCGAAATAGGTCGGCAGCAGGTTGGGATGGCCCGGCGCCATCGCCCAGAGATGCGCCAGCAGCCCCTTGTTGGAGAGAACCGCCTTCCAGGGCGGCTCCAGGAACCGGGTCGCGGCCGCGCCGACCGCGCGGCCGAACGGGTCGGCGAACATCCACTCCCACGGGTAGAGCTTGAACAGGCAGCCGATCGGGGCGCCGGCCGCGTCCACGAAGCGCCCGTCCGCGTCGAGCCCGATCGCCTCGACCGGCAGGAAGGGGGCGGGGCGGCCGGCCTGGAGCGCACAGTCCTGGAGATAGGCCAGCGTGCCGCGATCCTCCGGCGCGTCGGGGAAGCCCGCGAAGGCGACGCCCTCCGGGGGCGCCACGGCGGCGAGGCGCGCCACCAGCGCCTCGTGCAGGGTGTTGAACTGGTCGGCGCCGGCGGGGAGGCGTCCCCGCGCCAGCCCGTCCTCCAGCCAGAGCCACTGGAAGACCGCGCTCTCGTACAGGGCGGTGGGCGTGTCGGCGTTGTACTCGAGGAGCTTGGCCGGCCCGTCGCCCCCGTAGCTGAAGTCGAAGCGCCCGTAGAGGCTGGGATCGCGCCGGTCCCAGCTCGCCCGGATCGCGTCCCAGGCATGCTCGGGGATCCGCAGCGAGGCGAGGATCGCCGCGTCCCGGACCGCCCGGTCCACGAAGGCGAGGCAGAGCTCGTGCAGCGCGGCGCTCGGCGCCTCGATGGCGTCCTCGATCTCCGCGAGGCCGAAGGCGTAGTAGGCGCTCTCGTCCCAGTAGGGGGCGCCGTCGAACGTGTGGAAGGTGAAGCCGGCCCGCGCGGCGTGCTGGCGCCAGTCGGGCCGCTCCGGGACCGGCACGCGGCGCATCAGCCGCCCCCGAACCCGCCCCCGAACCCACCCGCGCGGCCGCTCGAGCCTCCGGAGAACGCCGTCGCCCGCCCGGTGCCGCCGAAGCCGCCGCGGCTGATCGTGCGCGGGGTCGCGCTCGTGGTGCGGGCGACCGAGGCGGGGACGTGGACCCGCGAGGCGCCGCCCGCGTAGGCGACCCGCCCGCCCGCACCGGTGCAGTAGCCGCCGCCGTGCCCGGCCGTCGCGGCCCCGGCCTCGTCGCGCTCCTCCTCGGGCGCGTGCGGGTAGAGCGGCTGGACCGGCAGGTCCTGCGCGTCCGTACGCCCCATCATGAAGGCGGCCATCACCGGCAGGTAGCGGCCGCGCGCGGCCTCCGTGACCTGCGCGCCCGGGGTGCAGCCGCCGGTCCCGTGGTGGCGCTGGCAATCGGCCTCGGTCTCGTAGCGCGGCGCCGTCGCCGCGTAGGTCTCCTGCGCGGTCTTGTAGGCGGCGATGCAGGCCTCGGCGCCGCGCAGCTGCTGGGCGATGCAGGCGCCGAGCGTCCCGTAGACGAGCGCCTCCTCCTCGCGCTGGGACGGGTCGAGGCCGCCGAGCGTCAGGGCGGCCGCGCCGGCGCCCGCGACCAGGACCAGCGACACGGCGGCCGAGCGCTTGGAGCGGCGGGCAGCGGCGAAGCCGGTCCCGGGCCCGCCGGCGGCGGCGTCACCGGAAGCGGCGGGAGGTGGCGCGGTCTCCGTCACCGGCCCCTCAATAGGTCATCGAGGCGGCGTTCACGACGCCGCCCGCCAGCGAGGCCGCGCCGAGGAGGATCGCGGCGGCGGCGCGATCCTCCTCGATGCGCCGCGACAGGTCCGGCACCGCGAGGCGCACGAGCCAGTAGATCGCGATCTGGATCACCAGGGCGATCAGCCCCCAGATCAGGCAGTCGAGCAGCGACCGCGCGTTGTAGATCGCCACCGCCAGCGGCAGGGTGAAGCCGACCAGGCTCCCGCCCAGCGCGACGGCGGCCGCCGTCACGTCCCGGCGGATCAGCGCGAGCTCGTTGTGCGCGGTGGCGAGGGTGTAGATCAGCAGGTAGAGGCCGATCAGCCCGGTCGCGGTGGCGAGATAGAGCAGGAAATCGGGCAGTCCGGAGACGAGGGTCACGCAAGACCTGCCGTCTCGCCGGTTCCGATCGTCGCGAGCATCGCGGCCGGACAGGTCTCCCGGTCGAATCGCCCGACACGCGAAGCGGATGTCGGGGCTGATTGCTGCGCGCGGGACCGATTCACACGCGCGAATCCACGCAATTTCCCGCGCGGTGTCAAGCTTGTCGGGGATTTCAGGGGGTTAGACTGGCGGCAATACGCGCAGGACCCACCTCGAAGGGCCCGCCTCGCAGGACCGGCCGCTACCAGACCAGCCGCTCGATCACCGCGTCCGGATGCACCGCCTGCCGGCCGAGCCATTCCGCCACGTCGCCCAGGCGGTGATGCGCGGCCGTGACGCCGAGTTCCTCCGCGTGGATGCCGCGGGCCACCAGCAGGCTGGCGATGCCGACGCCGCGGGCGCCGGCGATGTCGGTGCGGATCGCGTCGCCGATCGCCAGGACCCGCGCCGGGTCCACCGGGGCCCCGGCGAGCGCCGCCCCGGTGAGCGCCGCCCCCTTGGCGAGCGCCGCCTCGTAGACCGGGCGGTGGGGCTTGCCGGCGTAGACCACGGGGCCGCCGATCTCCGCGTAGGCCGCCGCGAGCAGGCCCGCGCAGGGGATCAGGCGGTTGCCGCTCTCCACGACGAGGTCGGGATTGGCGCAGATCATCGTCAGCCCGCGGGCGGCGAGGCGCTCCAGCTCCGGCCGGTAATCGTCGGGGGTCTCGCTGCGGTCGTCGAACAGGCCGGTGCAGACGACGAGGTTGGCCTCCGGCTCTGGGACGAGGCTGAGGTCGAGCCCCTGGAAGATGCCGAGGTCGCGCTCCGGCCCGAGATGCCGGATCCGCGCACCGGGGCGCGCGGCGATCAGGTCGTGGGTGAGGTCGCCCGAGGTCAGGATCGCGTCGTAGGCTTCCCGCGGCACGCCGAACCGGTCGAGGATGCGGCCGACGCCGTCGCCGGGCCGGGGCGCGTTCGAGACGAGGACGACCCGGCGCGGCCGCGCGCCCGGGAGGCCGCGGAAGCGGATCAGCGCCTCGCCGGCGGCCGTGTGGGCCGTCTGGCCGTCGTGCAGCACGCCCCAGACGTCGCAGAGGATCAGGTCGTACCGGTCGGCGACCTCGGCGAGGCCCTGGAGGGTCGGAATCGGTGCGGGGGTGGTGCTCATGGGAGGTCCTGGGGAGGTCCTGGATGCAAAAGGTCCGGGACCTTTTGTGGGAGCAGGGCAGCGCCCTGCGATACAGCAGGGCCGCGTCCTGACAACCCGCCAGAGCGCGCGGCCCTCCGGAAACCCCCTACGGGCGCCCGGCCGGGCCCAGCCGGTGCTCGGCGAAGAAGTCGAGCATCGCCCGGGACGCGTCGGGCCCCTCGGGATCCGTGTAGCTGCCGTCGGGGCGGCCCCCGGACCAGGCGTGGCCGGCGCCGCGCACCCGCCAATCCTCGACCACGACCCGGCCCGCCTCGTCCCGGTAGCGGGTGCGGGTGAAGGGGTGGCCGCGGCCCTCGAAGGTCTCCGACCGCGGCGTCAGCCCGGCGACCTTGGCCTGGACCAGCACCTGGTCGGCGTTGCGCACGCTCACCGTGCCGTCGTCCTCGCCGTGGAAGATGATCGTCGGGACGCGGGTCGCGGGCGCCGGGGTGCCGAAGGCGGTCGGGGCGCCGAGGCCCGGGGCGCCGACCTGCATGGCCATCAGCGCCGAGCCGAGGTCCCGGGCGCAGCCGGCCGCGAGGCCCGAATGCACGCCGACGGCGGCGTAGAGATCCGGGTAGGCGCGGGCGATGTTGAGGGCGGCGGCGCCGCCGGCCGACAGGCCGGCGATGTAGACCCGGGCCGGGTCGATCGGGTGCTCCGCCATGATCGCGCGGGTGAGGCCCGCGATGATCGCCGGCTCGCCCGCGCCGCGGCCCTGGTCCCGGGGCTCGTACCAGTTCCAGCAGCGCTGGGCGTGGGCCTGGCGGCTCTGGGCCGGGTAGGCCACGAACACGCCGGCGCGCTCGGCGAGGGTGTTCATGCCGGTGCCGGCGGCGAAATCGTCCGGGTTCTGCGTGCAGCCGTGCAGCATCATGATCAGCGGCGCCGCCCGGTCCGGGTGGCTCGGGATGAACAGCTTGTACTCGCGGGTGCCGGCGGGCTCGGCATGGGTCAGGGACACGAAGCGGCCCCCGGTCCCGCCCGCCAGGTCGGCGGGCGGCGGGGCCGGCGACCGGAGCGGGTTGCCCAGGCCCTTCAGCACCGGCGCGAGCCCGCGCACGACCTGCCCCACCACCTCGCGCATCCGCGTCCCGGACTCCGCCGCGGGACTGCGCGTCTCGGCGGAAGGCGCGTCGCGGCGCGCGGGAGGCTGCGGCGCGGCCGGCGGATCGGCGGGCGGAGCCTTCTGCCCCCCGAGGCTGCGCTGGATGAGGGCGGTCGCCTCCTCGAGCCGGCCGAGGCCGGTCAGGCGGGTGGCCTCGATCATGTCGGCGAAGGGTGACGGGCCGGTCTTGTCGTCGCGCTGTCCGTCGCGACTGCCGAAATCCTCGGTCATGCGTGCGCGCCTCACTGCCTCAGCATCTCCGTCACGGCCGGATCCGGCGCGCCCGTGCCTCCCCCGAGGGAGCGCACCGGCACCGCGCGGGCCAGCCTCCGTCACCCCGCGAGAGGCTCCGTCGACGGCGTTTTGTGCATTGCAATAAACGCCCCTGTGCGATGCGGCAACAGCCGGCGGCGCGCGGCAGGCGTGCGGATCGGAGAGCGGGACGGACCAGCGATCAGGCCGGATCGTCCGCCCCGATATACTCGGCCCAGATCGCGGCAGGACCGAGGCTCGCGCGGAAGCTATCGTGCCGGGCGCGCTCTGCATCCGTGAGGCGAGACCGGTAGGGGCGGGGCGCCGCCGGAGCCGCCGACGCCAGGGCCGCCGAGCCGGCCACCGGGGCGGCCGTCGCGGCCTCCAGGAGGCCGAGGCTGGTCTGCTTGCCGCCGAGCAGCTCGACGTAGACCTCGGCCAGGATCTGCGCGTCGAGGAGTGCCCCGTGCTTGGTGCGCCGGGTGTTGTCGATGCCGTAGCGGCTGCAGAGGGCGTCGAGGTTGTTGGCCGCGCCCGGGTGCTTGCGCCGGGCCATCGGCAGGGTGTCGACGACGTCCTCCAGCTGGATCGGCGGCGGGGCGTTCGCGCCGAGCCGGGCGTATTCCATGTTGAGGAAGCCGACGTCGAAGGGCGCGTTGTGGATCACGAGCCGCCCGTCGGCCAGGAAGGCCAGCAACTCGCCGACGATCTCGGCGAAGAGCGGCTTGTCGGCGAGGAACGCGTCGGACAGGCCGTGGACGTTGAAGGCGCCCTCGGAGACCGGCCGCTGCGGGTTGCAGTAGCGGTGGAAGGTCCGGCCGGTGGGGATGTGGTTGAGGAGCTCCACCGCGCCGATCTCGATCAGCCGGTCGCCTCCCTTCGCCTCCGTGCCGGTGGTCTCGGTGTCGAGGACGATCTCGCGCAGCATGGGTCTCGCGACTCGCGGGGGGTGGGGGCGGACCCTAGCGGGATACGGCGGAGGGGTTAAGCTCCCGTGCCCCTCACCGGGACGTGTTGCGGTAGACGCAGACGGATCCCCGGTCCTCGTAGCCGCCCGGGCAGGCGGTGACGCAGGCGCCGGCCGCGACCTTCTTCGGCGGCGGGCAGCTGGCGGCGTACTGGGCCTGCGCGGGCCCGGCCGCCAGCAGCGCGAGAAGGGTTGCGGCCCGGATGCCGCCCGACCGAATGCGATCAATCCCGCCCCAGCGCCGCGCCATCACGTCCATCCTGCCGTCCGTATTCCCCCCGGAACACAACCGCAGATATTCAATCCTCCGGGCGTTTCATCCGTCGCCGCGGTGCGGCGGCGCACGGTGCGCCGTCAGTCGCTCGACGATCCGCGCGACCGCGGCCTCGGCGGCGGCGAAACCCCGGCCCGTGTCGATGACGAAATCTGCCCGGGCGCGCTTCTCGGCGTCGGGCATCTGCTTGGCCAGGATCGCCGCGAAGGCCGCCTCGGTCATGCCGGGACGCGCGAGCACCCGGTCGCGCTGGATCTCGGGCGGGGCGCTCACCACCGCGACCGCGTCGCAGCGGCCCTCGCCGCCGGTCTCGTAGAGGAGCGGGACGTCGAGGACGACCACCGGCGCCGCCGCGTGCCGCGCCAGGAAGTCCGTGCTGGCCGCGCGCACCAGGGGATGGACGATGGCCTCCAGCGCCGCCATCCGGTCGGGCGCGTCGAGCACCGCGGCGCGCAGCCGCGCCCGGTCGACGCCGCCGTCGTCGCCGAGCACGCCGGCAAAGGCCGCGCCGATCGCCGCGGCGGCCGCGCCGCCCGGCCCGTAGAGGGCGTGGACGGCGGCGTCGGCGTCGTGGACCGGGACGCCGCGCTCCGCGAACATCCGGGCCGTGGCCGACTTGCCCATGCCGATCGAGCCGGTGAGCCCGAGGATGACGGGTCCGGATCCGGCCTTCGGGGTCATCCGGCGAGGTCCGCCACGATCCGGTCGCGCAGCTCGGGGGTGACGGCGGGGCGCGGGCCGAACCACGCCGCGAAGCCCGGCACCGCCTGGTGCAGCAGCATGCCGAGCCCGTCCACGGCGGCGAGCCCCCGCCGCCGCGCCGCCGCCAGGAGCTCGGTCTCCAGGGGCGCGTAGACGATGTCGGCCACGGCCGCGTCCGCCGGCAGGGGCGACAGGCCGACGGCGAGGGGCGGCTGGCCCTTCATGCCCAGGGACGTGGTGTTGACGAGGAGGCCTGTTCCGGGAAGCGCCGCCGGCAGGTCGTCCCAGGCGAGCGCCGCGCCGACGCCCGGCGCGAGGGCCGCCACCGCCTCGGCCCGGGCCGCGGTGCGGTTGGCGACCCAGACGCGCCGCAGGCCGCGCTCGGCGAGCCCGACCACGATCGCCCGCGCCGCGCCGCCGGCGCCGAGCACCAGGGCGGTGCCGCCCGCCCGGTCCGGCCAGGCCGCGCCCAGGCTGTGGTCGAGATGGGCGCAGAAGCCCGGCGCGTCGGTGTTGTCGCCGCGGATCCGCCCGTCCGGCCCGACCACCAGGGTGTTGACCGCGCCGATGGTTTTCGCCCGCGGCGTGAGCGTGTCCACCAGCGCGAAGGCCGCCTCCTTGTGGGGGATGGTGACGTTGCCGCCCCGGTAGCCGGACGCGGGCAGGGCGCGGATGAAGTCCGGAAAGGCCTCCGGGGCCACGTCGAGCCGCTCGTAGGAGCCCGGGATCCCGTGCACGGCGAGCCAGTGGCCGTGGATCAGCGGCGAGCGCGAGTGGGCGATCGGGTGGCCGACCACGAAGGCGCGGGGCTGGGCGCCGCTCACGCCGCGCAATCCTGCGCGAGGCGGCAGGCCGGGCCGCCGGCCTCCTCGACCTGGAGGGTGGCGTGGCAGATGCCGAACCGGTCGCGCAGGCCCTCGGCGGTCTCGGTGAGGAAGCCGTTGCCGGGCTGGCGGTGGGCCTGATGCCCCTCCTGCATCACGAGATGGACCGTCAGGGCGACGCTGGTGGTGCTCATGGGCCAGATATGCAGGTCGTGGAGGCCGGCGACGCCCGGCCGCTCGAGGAGGAAGCCGGTCACCGCGTCCGGGGAGATCTCCGGCGGCACGGCGTCGAGGGACATGGCCACGCTGTCGCGCAGCAGGCCCCAGGTCGCCCAGACCACCAGGGCGGCGATGACGAGGCTGACCGCCGGGTCGAGCCAGGCGAGGCCGGTGAGCTGGATCACGAGGCCCGCCACCACGACCCCGGCCGAGACGGCGGCGTCGGCCACCATGTGGAGGAACGCCCCGCGGACGTTGATGTCGCCCTTGGCGCCGCTGGCGAAGAGCCACGCGGTCAGGCCGTTGACCAGGATTCCCACCGCCGCCACCACCATCACGGTCGTGCCCGCGACGGGCTCCGGGTGGACCAGCCGGACCAGCGCCTCCCAGATCACCGCCCCCATGGCGATGAGCAGGAACACGGCGTTGAACAGGGCGGCCAGGATCGAGGAGCCGCGGTAGCCGTAGGTGAAGCGCGCGCTGGCGCGGCGGCGCACCAGGATCGCGGCGATCCAGGCCGCCGCGAGGCCCAGCACGTCCGAGAGGTTGTGGCCGGCATCGGCCACCAGCGACATGGAGTTGCTGAGGTAGCCGTAGGCCGCCTCGATCACCACGAAGGCGGTGTTGAGCACGATGCCGATGGCGAAGGCCGTGCCGAAATCCTTCGGCGCGTGCGCGTGGCCGCCGAGGCCGCCATGGGCATGACCGCCCTGGGCGTGGCCGCCGTGGGCGTGGGAGCCTTGGGAATGCCCCCCGTGGCCGCCGTGCGAATGGTCGTGTCCCGCCAAGGCGGTACTCCCTCAGAAAGCCAGAAGCCCGGCGGCGCGCAGCCGCGCGAGGAGCTGCAGAAGCGGCAGGCCCAGCACGGTGCTGTGATCGCCCGCGACCGATTCGAACAGGTGGATCCCCGGCCCCTCGAGCTGGTAGCCGCCGACGCTCGCCCGCACGCGCTCCGCGCCGGCGCAGTCCACATAGGCCGCGATCGCCCTTTCATCGAGGGGGCGCAGGGTCAGCCGCGCGGTCTCCACGAAGGCGTCCTCGACCGCCCCGGCCAGGACCACGGCGGAATGAAGGGCATGGGTGCGGCCGGACAGACGGGCGAGCTGGGCCCGGGCCGACGCGCCGTCGGCCGGCTTGTGGAACACGGTGCCGTCGAGGTCGAGCACCTGGTCGGCGCCGAGGACGATCCGCCCGGGATGGCGCGCCGCCACCGACTCGGCCTTGGCGCGGGCGAGGTGCAGGGCGAGGTCGGGCGGGGACAGGCCGGCGCTCGCCGCCTCGAGGGCGCGCTCGTCGACGTCCGGGGCGGCGGTCTCGACCGGCAGGGCGGCGCTCTCCAGGAGGAGGCGCCTCGTCGGGCTGGTCGAGGCGAGGAGGAGCGGATCCGGACCGGTCCAGGGCGAGCGGGGCATCGCGCCAGTGTCACGGATCCGGGGATCGGTGCAAGCCGGCTGCGACGAGCCCCGCCGCCGGGATGGACCGGCCGGCGGGGCTGTCGCGGGGCCGATACGCTACCTGGCGCCCGGATGGAACCTTGGCAGAGGCCGGTTAGGAGACGGTCAACGGCCCGATCGGACCGGAATCGCGTTTCGTGCCGCCGCGGGACAGGCGTCCCGCACGGCGGGCGCGACCCCCGTCCCATCCGCTCCCCGATCCTGAGGGACCGGAGCGCAGCGACGTGACTCAGGCCAGCGCGCGGCTTGCCACCGCGGCGCTGCCTGGATCGCTCCGCTCGCGGGGACGGCGGCGATGCCCGCGGCCGGGGACGGCCTCAGGTGTTCATCGAGTCGAAGAAGTCGCCGTTGCTCTTGGTCTGGCGCAGCTTGTCGAGCAGGAACTCGATCGCGTCGGTGACGCCCATCGGGTTGAGGATGCGGCGCAGCACGTAGGTCTTCTTGAGCGAGTCCGGCGGGACCAGCAGCTCCTCCTTGCGGGTGCCCGAGCGGGTGATGTCGATCGCCGGGAAGATGCGCTTGTCGGAGACCTTGCGGTCCAGGATGATCTCGGAGTTGCCGGTGCCCTTGAACTCCTCGAAGATGACCTCGTCCATGCGCGAGCCGGTGTCGATCAGCGCCGTGGCGATGATCGAGAGCGAGCCGCCCTCCTCGATGTTGCGGGCGGCGCCGAAGAAGCGCTTGGGCCGCTGCAGGGCGTTGGCGTCGACGCCGCCGGTCAGCACCTTGCCGGAGGACGGCACCACGGTGTTGTAGGCGCGGCCGAGGCGCGTGATGGAATCCAGCAGGATCACCACGTCGCGCCCGTGCTCCACGAGGCGCTTGGCCTTCTCGATCACCATCTCGGCGACCTGCACGTGGCGGGTGGCCGGCTCGTCGAAGGTCGAGGCGATGACCTCGCCCTTCACCGAGCGCTGCATGTCGGTGACCTCCTCGGGCCGCTCGTCGATGAGCAGCACGATCAGGTAGCACTCGGGGTGGTTGAGGGTGATCGACTGCGCGATGTTCTGCATCAGCACGGTCTTACCCGTGCGCGGCGGCGCCACGATCAGGGCGCGCTGGCCCTTGCCGATCGGCGCCACGATGTCGATGATCCGCGGCGAGAAATCCTTCTTGGTCGGGTTGTCCAGCTCGAGCTTGAACCGCTTCGTCGGGAAGAGCGGCGTCAGGTTGTCGAAGTGGACCTTGTGCTTGATCTTCTCCGGATTCTCGAAGTTGATCGTGTTGACCTTCAGGAGCGCGAAGTAGCGCTCGCCGTCCTTGGGGCCGCGGATCGGGCCCTCGACGGTGTCGCCGGTCCGCAGGCCGAAGCGGCGGATCTGGGTCGGCGAGATGTAGATGTCGTCCGGGCCGGGCAGGTAGTTCGAGTCGGAGGAGCGCAGGAAGCCGAAGCCGTCCTGCAGCACCTCGACGGTGCCCGAGCCGATGATCTCGACCTCCTTGGCAGCGAGCTGCTTCAGGATGGCGAACATCAACTCCTGCTTGCGCATGGTCGAGGCGTTCTCGACCTCGACCTCCTCGGCGAAGGCCGTCAGGTCGGTCGGCGTCTTCGACTTGAGGTCCTGGAGCTTGACCTCGCGGACGCCCTCGAGGGCGGCGGGCATGGTCGGCGCGTCGGCCGGCTCCGCGGTCTCGATATCGTCGGCGAGGGCGTCGGGATTTGGCGTCATGGGGGTATCTTGCAACCGACGGAGGTGGTGGGAGGGCCGGTTCAGTGCCAGGTGCCCGGGGGATGGGCACCGGAGAGCGGGCCGCGCTGCGGCGAGGGGCCCGGGGTCAGGTTGGCGAAACCGATGAGGCAGGACCCTCGCGGCTCACGGGCGCGCTGCGGCGCAGACCTTGTGATGAGGGCCCCACACAGATAACGCCTTTCTCGCCCGCACTCAAGGGCCCGGACATTGGCCCGGGACGCCGACGGGGACGCGGGCGACCGGGTGACGCGTTTACGGACCGGCGGGGCCTCGCCGGAGCGCCGCGGCGGCGCTACACGGACGGCGTCGAACCGGGCCCGGACCCGGGTTTCGGAACCGGGCCGGTGCGCGGCCGTTCCCTGTCCCGGTGCTGCGGCGCAGCAGACCGTCGAATCGAGAGTTCCCCCAGACCGCCATGCGCGACGACGCCACCGGACGCACCCTCACCACGCACGAGCCGCGCCGGATCCCCTGGCTCGAGATCGTCTTCGGCTTCGGCCCGATGCTGCCGATCGCCGTCGGCACCGCCGTGGCGTGGTGGCTGAACGGCAAACCCCTCGACTACCTCGTGGCGCTGTTCACCCTGCTTTATGCCGCCTCGATCCTGCTGTTCCTGGCCGGCGTGCGCCGGGGCGTCAGCTTCCGGACCGAGGGCGGCCCGCAGGTGTCGCAGATCGTCACCATGCTGGTCCTCTACGGCCTCGGGCTGGGCAGCCTGTTCGCGGCGGTGATGGGCAAGGCGGTGCCGGCCCTCGCGATGCTGATCCTCGGCTACGCGGCCATCGGGATCCTCGACCCGATCGCGGCGCGCGCCGGCGAGGTGCCCCTGTCGCATGCCCGCCTGCGCCCGCTGCAGATGCCGATCGCCGTGGTGAGTCTCGCGGTGCTGCTCTGGCTCAAGCTGACGGCGCCGTACTGAGGTCTTTGGTCCGGGTGAACCGCGCCCTGTGCCGGACCGGTGGAGCGAAGCGGAACCCGATCCGGAAAAAGGCGCATCGGCGCGCGCGGAGTTCCGGCAGGGTCCCGCTTCACCGCTCCGGTCGATGCGCCCTTTCCGTCATCACGAGCGCAGCGACGTGACCCAGGGCGGCGCGACCTCGACAAGCGTGGCGCTGTCTGGATCGCTTCGCTCAGCTCGCGAGGACGACATTGCTGGATGATCGGGCGGCCAGAGCGCCCGCGAACCGAATTCCCCTTTCGCCCGGCATGCTCTAGAGCCCGGCCGCAGGATCTCCGCCCGCCGGAGACGATCGAAGATTCGATGCGGGACCCGGATTCCGGGTCCGCGAGAGCGAATGCGCCCATGTCCAAGCCCGAGACCCCGAAGGCCGAGAAGGCCGAGACCCTGAAGCCCCGCCTGCCGCGCGGCTTCGTCGACCGCCGCGCCGGCGAGATCGCTGCGCAGGGGCGGATGCTGGAGACGATCCGCAGGAGTTTCGAGCTCTACGGGTTCGAGGCCCTCGAGACGCCGTTCGTCGAGTACACCGAGGCCCTGGGCAAGTTCCTGCCCGACCTCGACCGCCCGAACGCCGGCGTGTTCTCGTTCCAGGACGACGACGAGGCGTGGCTGTCGCTCCGCTACGACCTGACGGCGCCGCTGGCCCGGTTCGTGGCCGAGAACTACGACGGGCTGCCCAAGCCCTACCGGAGCTACCGGGCCGGCTACGTCTTCCGCAACGAGAAGCCGGGGCCGGGCCGCTTCCGCCAGTTCATGCAGTTCGACGCCGACATCGTCGGGGCCGGCAGCGTCGCGGCCGATGCCGAGACCTGCATGCTGATGGCGGACACGCTGAACCGCCTCGGGCTCGGCGGCCAGTACGTGGTCAAGGTCAACAACCGGAAGGTGCTCGACGGCGTCATGGAGGCGATCGGGCTCGCCGGCCCCGACAAGGCCGGCCAGCGCCTCACCGTGCTGCGGGCGATCGACAAGCTCGACCGGCTCGGCGTCGACGGGGTGCGCGACCTGCTCGGCGGCGGCCGCAAGGACGAGAGCGGCGACTTCACCAAGGGCGCCGGCCTCGACGCCACGGCGATCGGCCGGATCCTCGCCTACGTGTCGTTCCAGGCCGATGCCGGCGACGGCGCCGACAAGGTGGCGTTCTGGGAGAAGTTCTTCGCCGGCTGGCACGAGGCGGTCGGCGATTCGGAGACCGGCCGCGAGGGCATCGCCGAGCTGCACGCGATCATGCGCCTCTGCGCCGCCGCCGGCTACGGCCACGACGTGATCCGGGCCGATCCGAGCGTGGTGCGCGGCCTCGAGTACTATACCGGCCCGGTCTACGAGGCCGAGCTGACCTTCCCGGTCACCAACGAGGACGGCCAGACCGTGCGCTTCGGCTCGGTGGCGGGCGGCGGGCGCTACGACGGCCTCGTCGGGCGGTTCCGGGCCGAGCCGGTCCCGGCCACCGGCTTCTCGATCGGCGTCTCGCGGCTGTTCTCGGCGCTCCAGCTCGTGGGCAGCCCCCTGATCGCCGGCGCCGAGGCTCCCGGGCCGGTGGTGGTGCTGGTCCTCGACCGGGAGAACATGGCCGATTACCAGCGGCTCGTCGCGCTCCTGCGCGCCGACGGCATCCGGGCCGAGCTCTACCTCGGCGCCGCCGGCATGAAGGCGCAGATGAAGTACGCCGACCGCCGCCGCGCGCCCGTGGCGGTGATCCAGGGCTCGAACGAGCGCCTGGCCGGCGAGGTCCAGATCAAGGACCTGATCGAGGGCGCCCGGGCGGCCGAGTCCATCGCCAGCAACGCCGAGTGGAAGGCCGCGCGGCCCGCGCAATTCTCGTGTCCCGAGGCCGACCTGGTGGCGCAGGTCCGCGCCGTGCTGGCCCGGCATTTTCCGTCAACGGAGATCTGAGACACTCGCGCATCGAACCGCAAGTCGAACCGCAAGTCGAACCGCACGTCGAACGCAGAGGCTCTGGCGGCGTTGTCGTCGGTCGGTGCCGAGGAGATGTCGGGATGCGCGCGAAGATCCTCGTCCTGTCCTTCGGCCTGGTCTGCGCCGGCGCGGGACCCGCCTGGGCCGCCCGGCCGGTCCTCGGCCGGCTGCCCAGCGCCGTCGCGCAGGCCACGCCCGGGACCGGCAGCGCGCCGATCCTGAGCGCCGGGATGGCGGGGGCGCCCGCCCTGACCGTGCTCGCCCGCCGCAAGCCGGCCCGGCGCCCGCGCGGCGCGCGCCTCGGCAGCCTCCGGCCGCTCTGATCCGCTCTGAGCCGCTCTGAGCCGGTCCGGTCACTGACGCCGTAGCGGAATCCGGCCGCGGCGCGGGGTCTGCGCAGTCCTGCGCGGCGCGCCGGCCCCACGCTTCCCGGGTGCGTGTCGCCAAGTCCGGTCGCGGTTGCTACAGAGCGGCCGCGAGGTGGATTGCCCCGCGAGGTGGATCGCGATGACACGACCGGAGGCGGGCGAGACGGGGGCGGGGGACGCGGCGCGCGCGCGGCTCTCCGCGCATCTGGCGGCGGCGGGCTACCGGCCGGTGACGCCGCCGGTGCTGCAGCCGCTGGAGCCGTTCCTCGAACTCTCGGGCGAGGATATCCGCCGGCGGATCTTCGTCACCCAGGATGCGGGCGGCGCCGAGCTGTGCCTGCGGCCCGAATTCACCATCCCGGTCTGCCGCCTGCACCGGGCGGAGGCCGACGGGCAGGCGGCCGATTACAGCTATTGCGGCCCGGTCTTCCGGCTCGCCGCCGACGAGCCCGACGAGTTCTTCCAGGCCGGCATCGAGTCGATCGGGCGGACCGACACGCCGGCGGCCGACGCCGAGGTGCTGGGCCTCGCCCTGGAGGGCCTCGCCCTGTTCGGCCGGACCGACCCGGCGGTGCGGCTCGGCGACATGGGCCTGACCGTGGCGCTCCTCGACGGGCTCGCGGTCCCGCCCGCCGCCAAGCGCCGGACGCTCCGGGCGCTGGCCGCCGGGCGCTCGCTGGACGCGGTCACCAACGGCGCAGAGGGCACCCGCCCCGAGGATCCCCACGCGGGGCTGCTGGCGGCGATCCAGGGCCAGGATCCGCGCGGTGTGCGCGCCTTCGTGGAGGACGTGCTGGCGATCGCCGGGATCTCGGCGGTGGGCGGGCGCAGCGCCGGCGAGATCGCCGAGCGCTTCCTCGCCAAGGCCTCCGCGCAGGCCCATGGCGGCGCCGGGCTCAACGCCGAGAACCGCGCGCTCCTCGACCGCTACCGGGCGATCGCCGGCCATCCGGACGCCGCCGCCCGCGACCTGCGGGCGCTCGTCGCCGACGCGGGCCTGCGGCACGACGCCCTCGCGGCCGCCCTCGACCTGTTCGAGGAGCGCACCGGCTTCATCGCGGCCCGCGGCCTGCCGATCGAGCGCTTCCGCTTCCAGGGCGGCTTCGCCCGCAACCTCGACTACTACACCGGCTTCATCTTCGAGGTGACCGAGCGGGACGGCCCGACCCTGGTCGGCGGCGGCCGCTACGACGGCCTGCTCGGCCATCTCGGCAGCCCGGCGCCGTTGCCGGCGGTGGGATGCACCTTCTGGATCGAGCGCGTGGCGGGAGCCGGCCGATGAGTGCCTCGGACGCGGCCGCCATGCCGCTGATCCTCGCCGTCCCGTCCAAGGGCCGCCTGCAGGAGAATGCCAGCGCGTTCTTCGGCCGGGCCGGGCTGAAGCTCGCTCAAGGCGCGGGCGCCCGCGACTACCGGGGCAAGCTCATCGGCGTGCCCGACGTCGAGGTGCGCTACCTCTCGGCCTCCGAGATCGCCGCGCAGCTCGCCTCGGGCGCCGCCCATCTCGGCGTCACCGGCGAGGACCTGATCCGCGAGACCCTGCCGGACGTGCGCGGCCAGGTCGAGCTGCTGACGCCGCTCGGCTTCGGCAACGCCACCGTGGTGGTGGCCGTGCCCCAGGCCTGGATCGACGTGCGCGACATGTCCGACCTCGACGAGGTCGCGGCCGGCATGCGGACCCGCCACGGGCGGCGCCTGCGGGTCGCCACCAAGTACGTGAACCTGACCCGCCGGTTCTTCGCCGAGAAGGGCGTCGCCGATTACCGGATCGTCGAGAGCCTGGGCGCCACCGAGGGGGCGCCGGCGGCGGGCTCGGCCGAGATCGTGGTTGACATCACCACCACGGGGGCGACGCTCTCGGCCAACGCCCTGAAGGTGCTGGACGACGGCATCATCCTGCGCTCGGAGGCGAACCTCGTCGCCTCGCTGAAGGCCCCCTGGGGCGAGGGCCAGCGGGCCGCGCTCCGCACGGTGCTCGGCCGCATCGCCGCCGAGGAGCGCGCCCGGACCACCCGCGAGGTGCGCGCCGCCCTGCCGGAGAGCGGCACGATCGACCTCGCCACGATCGCGGGCCTGCACGAGGCCGAATTGCCCTACGGCGCGCCGCGGGGGCCGGAGGGCGAGATCGTCCTGCGCTGCCGGGAGGCCGCGGTGTTCGAGCTCGCCGGCGCCCTGGTCGAGGCCGGCGCGCGGGCCGTCACGGTGCGGCGGGTCGACTACGCCTTCGCGGCCGAGAACCCGCTGGCGGAGCGGCTCCTGGCGCGGCTCTGAGACCGCCGCGCGATGGAGCCGAGATGGAGCTGAAATGGCTCGAGGACTTCCTGAGCCTCGCGCGCACCGGCAGCTTCTCGCGCTCGGCGGTCGAGCGCCACGTCACCCAGCCGGCCTTCGGCCGCCGCATCCGGGCGCTCGAAGGCTGGCTCGGCGTCGCGCTGGTCGACCGCAGCACCTACCCGACGGCCCTGACGCCGGAGGGCCGGCTGTTCCTGGAGACCGCCGAGGAGACCGTGCGGCGGCTCCACGGCAGCCGCGACGCGCTCCGCGCCCGGATCCGGCCGCCGCCGCGGACCGTGTCGGTGGCGGCGCTCCACACCCTGGCGCTGACCGTCTTCCCGGGCTGGTTCCGCGACGTCGAGGCCCGCACCGGGCCGCTCGGCAGCCGGCTCCTGCCGGACGATTTCCACGCCTGCGTGCAGGCGCTGGCCGAGGGCGGCTACGACCTGCTGCTGACCTACCACCATCCCCTGGTGCCGATCCCCCTCGACCCGGCCGCCTTCCCGCACTTGTCCATCGGCCGGGACAGCCTCGTGCCGGTGCACCGGCCGGGGCCGGCCGCGGACCGGCCCGGGCTCGGCTATCCCCGGGACTCGTTCCTGGGCCGGGTCGCGGCGCTCGCCGGTGACGGGGCGGCGGCCGCCCACGTCAACGAGAACGCCATGGCAGAGGCCCTGAAGTTCATGGTCCTCGCGGGCCACGGCCGCGCGTGGCTGCCCGAGAGCCTCGTCGCCCGCGAGCTCGCCGACGGCAGCCTCGTGGCGGCCGGGCCGGGCACGCCGCTGGAGATCCGGCTCTACCGCAGGGCCGGGCGCGGCGGCGCGGTCGCGGCGGTCTGGGCCGCGGCCGCCGCCCTGGCGGCCGAACTCTAGGAACCGGTGCCGGATCGGCATGGCCGGTGCCGACACGGCATTGGATTCCCGCCCCGCCGCGGCCCATCACGGCGGCCGCGACGGTCGGAGGCGGCGATGCTCGGTGTACTCGGCGGGATGGGCCCGATGGCCACGGTGGATTTCCTGGCCAAGCTCGTGCGGGCGACGCCCGCCGGGCGCGATCAGGACCACATCCCGACCCTGGTCTGCTCGGCCGTCGACATCCCCGACCGCGCCGACGCGATCCTGGGCACCGGCCCGGACCCGCTGCCGGCGCTCCGCGCCGCCCTGGCGCGGCTCGAGGCCGGGGGCGCCACCCGGATCGCGATCCCCTGCAACACCGCCCATCACTGGCACGCGGCGCTGCAGGCCGCGACCGCCCTGCCGATCCTCCACATCGTCGACGCGGTGGCCGAGACCCTGGCCGAGACCCTGGCCGAGACCCTGGCGCGGACCGGGAGCGGCGGCCGGATCGGCCTGCTCGCCACCGACGGCACCCTGCGGTCCGGGCTCTACCCGGAGCGGCTGGCGCGGCACGGGCTCGCGTGCCGCGCGCCCGATGAGGCGGGTCAGGCCGCGGTGACGTCGGCGATCCGGCTGGTGAAGGCGCACCGGGTGGCCGAGGCGACGCCGCTCCTGGAGGCGCAGGTCCGGGCGCTGGCCGAGGCCGGCTGCGACCGGGTGGTGATGGCCTGCACGGAGATCCCGCTCGCGCTCGCCGGGAGCGACCCGTCGGGCCTGCTGGTGGACGCCACCGAGGCGCTGGCGCGCGCCTGCGTGGCGGCGTGCCGGCCGGATTGCCGCGTCGACGCCGCGGCCCTGCCGCGCGCGGCCTGAGCGCGGGACCTCACGGGCCCTGCTTGGCGAACTCCGCCAGGACCCCGCGCAGGACCTTCAGCCGGGCGTCGTAGGCGGCCGTCAGGCAGCCGACATCGCCGCCGCAGGCGCGACGCTCCGTCAGCCACGCCTCCTGATCGTCGCGCAGCTTGGCCTGGCCGCCCATCGGCAGCACGCTCTTCAGGATCTCGAACCGGGTCGCCATCTCGACGTCCCGGTCATTGAGGGGGAGATGGGCGCAGATCGCCTTCTCGTCGGGGGCCTCGGCCCTGTCGCACGGGAAGCTCGCGGCCCGGGCGGGGGACGCGGTGATCGCGCCGGCGACCGTGCCCGCGAGGGCGGCCAGCGCGAGGGCGAGGACGAGAGGCTTCGACATGGCCTCCCAACGGGCCGGCCGCGGAAAGGCTCCGGCCGGGATCACAGGATCGCGGGATCGCGGGATCAGAGGCCCGGCTTGACGATCGCCAGGATGACGATGCCGATCATCAGCAGCGTCGGCACCTCGTTGAGCACCCGGTAGAACTTGTGCCCGCGGGTGTTCCGGTCGGCGGCGAAATCCTTGACCATCCGGGCGAGCCAGCCGTGGATGCCCGACATCGCGAGCACCAGCGCGAACTTCGCCTGCAGCCAGACGCTCGCGTAGAAGCCGCTCATCCAGGCGAGCGCCAACCCGAACACCCAGGTGGCGATCATGGCGGGGTTCATGATCGCCTTGAGCAGGCGGCGCTCCATCACCTTGAAGGTCGCGGACTGCGCCTCCGCGCCGGGCGGCAGGCTCGCGTGGTAGACGAACAGCCGGGGCAGGTAGAGCATCCCGGCCATCCAGGCGATCAGGCTGATGACGTGGAGGGCCTTGATCCAGTCGTACAGCACGCGCGGCCTCAGCCCTGGCCGCGCAGCCGCGCGAGCATCCGCTCGACATGGGCCACCGGCGTCTGCGGCGTGATGCCGTGGCCGAGGTTGAAGATGTGCGGCAGGCCGGCGGTCGCCTCGAGCACCGCGTCCACCGCCGCGTCGAGGGCCGCGCCGCCCGCGATCAGCGTGTCGGGATGCAGGTTGCCCTGCGTGACCGTCGCGGCCGGCACCGTCTGCCGCAGGGCCTTCAGGTCCACGCCCCAGTCGACGCCGACCGCGTCGGCGCCGGTCTCCGGCACCACCCGGGCGTGGCCGTCGAGGCCCGAGCCGCGGGCGAACACGATGATCTTCGCCCCCGGCACCCGGGCGCGGACGCCCGCCACCATGCGGGCGATCGGCCGCAGCGACCAGCGGGTGAGGGCATCGGAGGCAGGTGCGCCCGGCAAGGCGCTCTCGGCGACGTCGCCGACGGGCTCGACCGTGCCGCCCGAGGCCGGAACGGCAGAGGGAACGGCGCGCGGCAGGGTGCCGGCGTGGGACTCAAAGATCTGCACCGCGTCGGCGCCGGCCTCGAGCTGGCGCACGAGGTACTCGGTCTGCACGGCGACGAGGCGGTCGATCAGGGTGTCGACCAGGGCGGTGTCGCCCTCGGCCAGGGCCCGCGCGGGGGCGAGGTCCGGCGTGCCGCGGCCGCCGATCATGTAGCTCGCCACCGTCCAGGGGGCGCCGCAGAAGCCGAGCAGCGTCGTCTCGCCCGGCAATTCGGCCCGCAGCCGCGTCACCGTCTCGAAGACCGGCGCGAGGTGGATCATGATCGCCGGGTCGCCGGCCTCCCGCAAGCGCGCGAACGCGCCCCGACCGTCGAGCGGGTCGAGGCGCGGTCCCTCGCCCTCCACGAAGCGCACGTCCTGGCCGAGCGCGTGGGGGACGACCAGGATGTCGGAGAACAGGATCGCCGCGTCGAAGCCGAAGCGCCGGATCGGCTGGAGCGTCACCTCGACGGCGAAGTCCGGGCTGTAGCAGAGGTCGAGGAACGAGCCGGCCTCGGCCCGGGTCGCCCGGTATTCCGGCAGGTAGCGCCCGGCCTGGCGCATCATCCAGGCGGGGGGCGGCCCGATCGCCTCGCCCTCGAGGACCCGCAGCACCTTGCGCTCGGACGTCGTCCCCGACGTCGTCTGCCTGGGCTCGCGCTCCGTCCCCGTCATGGTTGCTCCCATCCCGTATCCCTCACCCCGCATGCCCGTCGGCGGGCGTCCTGTCGAGTCGAGGCGCGCCGATCCCCACACAGGCCCCTTCGAAAAGATAAGAGAGAATCTTGGAGTCTGTTTTTTCTTCTGGGGGGCCGAATCTCGGGGGCACAAAAGCGTCCACAGGCGGTCCCCGCCGCCGCGCCGTTAACGGGGCTTTAAAGGATTTCCGCCAACTTGCGAGAACCGGATGGTCCGACAGCGCCTTGGCAACGCCGAGTCGTGTACGGGCGCCGGATTCGCGGCCGATTCGTCCAGAGAGCCGGATTCGGCGCGTCCCGATCATCTGCCTGTGAACGGCGGAGTCGACAGCGCGCACCGGGATCGCCCTGGACCGGCCCGGCGGGGCATCCTATCCACACTCATCGACTCCCCTGGCGGCCGGCGGTGGACAACGTGGGCGCCGCGCGAGGCGACCGCACAGTCGGCCGAGAGGTCGACCGCAGAGGCGATCGGAATGGGCCGCAGCTACTTCCACCTCCACCTCGTCTCCGACTCCACCGGCGAGACGCTGATCAATGTCGGGCGCGCGGCCGCCGCCCAGTACGAGGGCGTGTCGGCGATCGAGCACGTCTACCCGCTGGTGCGCTCGGCCGCGCAGCTCGACCGGGTGATCTCGGAGATCCGGGCCGCGCCGGGCCTCGTCCTCTACACGCTGGTGGGGGGCGACCTCGGCGAGCGGCTGGAGGAGGTCGCCCGGGAGACCGGCTCGCCCTGCCTGTCGGTGCTGCGGCCGGTCCACGACCTGCTGCGCGCGTATCTCGGCGCCGAGACCACGGCGCGGCCCGGCGCCCAGCACATGCTGAACGCCGAGTACTTCAAGCGCATCGACGCGATGAACTTCACGCTGGCCCACGACGACGGCAACCTGCCGGACAATCTGGAGGAGGCCGACGTGATCCTGCTCGGCGTCAGCCGGACGTCGAAGACGCCGACCTCGATCTACCTCGCCAATCGCGGGCTCAAGACCACAAACCTGCCGCTGGTGCCGGGCATGCCGCTGCCGCCGGCGATCGAGCGGGCCCGCAAGCCCCTCGTGGTCGGCCTGTTCGCGTCGCCGGAGCGCATCGTGCAGATCCGGCAGAACCGGCTGTCGAGCCTCAACGCCGACGAATCGTCCCTCTACGTCGACCGCTCGGCGGTGGCGGACGAGATCACCATGTCCCGCCGGCTGTTCACCAAGAACCGCTGGCCGACGATCGACGTCACCCGCCGGTCCATCGAGGAGACCGCCGCGGCGATCGTCGACCTCTACCGCGACCACCGGCTGAAGTTCATCGCCGACTGAGGCGGCGCCTCCGAAGGGCCGAGCCCTTCGGCGGGGTCCGGCCGTCCCCCCGAGGACGGGGGCGGGCCGGCGGATGCCGGCGGCGCGCGGATCGGTTCGCGGCGCCGCTGGCGTCAGCGCGCGGAGGCGAAGTGGCTGCGCTGCTCGATCTGGGCCGCGTAGAAGTCCTCGACGACCTCGCGGACCACCTCGGCCAGCTCGTCGCCCCGGTGCTCGTCGAGCTGGATGTCGCTGCCGACCGTCCGGCCGATGGAGCAGCTCGCCGCCCCCGGCACGAGGCGCTCGTTGTAGCGCTGGTTCAGGCCCGAGACCGAGATGTAGTTGCTGCCGCCGAGTTCCGGACCGTACTTGATCTTGATCTTCTGCTCGGACTCGGTGCCGCGCAGCTGCGCGCACAGGCTGATGAAGTTGTCCTGATCGATCTTCGCCTCGAGGCCGGTGATGCTGCCGTGGACGTTGTCCTCCTCGTTGAGGACCTCGGCCATCAGGTTCAGCACGCCCATGACGGGCTGGAGCGCCCGGGACCCGTCCTCGAGCAGCTTCCGCCGGAAGTCGTTGCTGCGCTCGTCGGCCGCCTGCAGCCGCGCGCGAAACCTGTCCTTGACCTCGTTGGCGCGTGCCATCGCGCTCCTCCCTGGTGGTTCACCCGATGCTTTACCGCTCGGATAACCGAAACCTACGAGGCCAATTCAGATGACGCAAGATAGTGCAAAATATTGATGCCTGCTCAGAACGTGAGCCGTTGCACAGGAATAATACTTGCTCATGAACTGTGCAACGGCGGCAGGTCCGGGAGGCGCGCTTACTTCAGGAGCTGCAGCAGGCTGCGCCCCGCTGGGGACTTGAGTTCCCTGGCGTCGAGGGTGCCGTCGTTGTCGGGATCGGCCGCCTTGAAGCGCTGCGCGACCAAGGCGAGGTATTCCTTGCGGTCGAGGGTGCCGTCGGAATCGGTGTCGGCGGCCTTCAGGTCCTTCTTGCTGAGCCGGCCCTTCAGCTCCTTGGCGTCGACGGTGCCGTCCTTGTCGGTCTCGGCGGCGTCGAAGATCTTGCCGGCGGCGGCCTGGGCCTCGGCCAGGTCGATCGTGCCGTCGTGGTCGGTGTCGACCATCTTCAGCGCGCGCTCGGTGCCGGAGGACCGGGCGAGGGCCGCCGACGGCAGCGCGGCCGGCAGAACCAGGAGGGTCACGAGGGCGGTGGCGAGGGCGACGGTCGGGGCGCCCATGGTCGGGCGGCGCGTGGCGGCGCGGGCGGATCGGTGCGGGGTCGCGGGCATGGGGCTCTCCGGTGCCGGTCGGTTCCGGCAGCCCAAATCCCGGTCCCGGCTTGCGTTCCCGCGCCCGCCTTCACGAGATGCGGAGCCGCGCCGCGCCGCGCTCAGCGGACCGGGCCGTCGAGCGGTGCGAGCCGGTCCGCCGCGGGGGCCGCGGCTTCCCCAGGCGCGGCGCGCGACAGGGCCCGGGCCAGGGCCCGGAGATCCGGGACGGGCGCGCCCGCCGCGCCGAAGACCGCCCGGTCGAGGGCCGCGAAGGCGGCCGCGAGGTCGGGCCGCGCACGCCAGGTCCGGGCGAGGTCGGGGGCGTCCCGCTGGGCCGCGTCGAGGGCCGCGCGGAACCCGGCCGGGTCGCCGGCCCGGGCCGCCGCGCGTAAGGAGCGCCGCGCCGCGCCGGAGAGGCGCAGGCGCGGCCGCCCGAGGCCGAAGCCGATCAGCGCGAGGCCCAGCCCGAAGGCGGCGAGCGCCGAGGCGGCGACGACGAGGGGCGAGGGGATCGCGGGGGGCGCCCGCTCGGTCTCGCGGTCGGGCAGGCCGCCGCCGATCTGCCGGGCCGGGATCTCGGTCTCGCGCATCGTGCGGGTGTTGGTGTCGAACCACGGGATCGCGATGGCGTCGAGGGGGATGATCTCCGGCACGCCGGGCTTCACGTCCCACTGGTAGGTGGCCCGCGCCACGGGTCCCGAGGGCGTCAGCAGCGTCTCGCGGGTGACAGGGCCCGCGAAGGTGATGATGCCGCGGGTGCGCATGACCGGCCGGGGCGGCAGGCCTTCGGCGACCATGCCCTGGGCCTCCAGGGTGACGATCCGGCGGGTGGTCTCGCCGACCTTGATGGTCTCCGGGTCCGGGCTCCAGGAATCGGTGATCGCCACGTCCTTGGCGGGCAGCCACCAGGGCTCCTTGGCGTCGGGGCCGCCGGTGGGCTCGGTCCAGGGTGCGACCGGGAAGGGGATCGGCTTCGAGCGGACCTCGACGACCCGCCGCTCGCCGACATCGTTGACGGTGAGCTTGTGGACGAACGGCTCGATGGTGAACTGGCCGGCATGGTGCGGGAAGACCGCTACGGTGCGGTCGAACGCGATGGCGCTCTGGCCGTCGGGGAGCTTGGTCCGGCTCCAGTGGTCGCGGCCGAGCTGCGTCCACGAGAAGTTCGCGAGAGAGGGCTGCACCACCTCCTCGAGCAGGATCGGCTGCTTGTAGACCCCGTGGATCTTCAGCAGCACCATCTCGCGGGGGAAGGGGGCGCTGTTGCCGTTGAGCTCCGCGGTCACCGTCAGCGTGAGGTCGCCCGGCTCGATCTCGGCCCGGGCGGGCAGGGGGGCGAGGAAGGGCGCGAGGAGGATGAGGGCACAGGTCAGGGCGCGGGTCAGGGCGCGCCGCTCGGAAACGCCGAAAACACTTACCACGGGTTGCTCCCGGCGGGGATCGCGGTGCCGGCCTCGACCCGGCGGGTCTGCTCGGCGCGCAGGCGCAGCTTGAGATAGCGGCCGGGATCGTCCGGCAGGGTCTGGAGCCAGAGCCGGTCCGGGCGGATCTCGTGGGCCTCGAAGCTCTTGGTCACCCGGCGGACCTCGCGCTCGGGCGCCTCGGCCACCATGGCTGAGCCGCCGCCGGTCCGGCCGCGGCCGGCGGCGTCGCCGGCCGAGCCCCGGGCCTGGCCCTTGCCGGCGTCGATCGACTGCTGCTCGGCCTTGCCGCGGCGGGCGACCTTGCTGTTGCCGGGCAGCGACGCGCTGGCGTTCGATTCCTTGTTGCCGGCGAGACCCTCGCCGCTGGAGGCGGCGTTGATGTCGTTGTTCTGGTCCTGGTTGGCGGTGTTGTTGTAGCGGGCGCCGTACTGGGCGGTGCCGTTGGCGATGCCGCCGCCGGGCCCGCGGTCGATCACCTCGGCTCGCATCCGGGCGATCAGCGAGCGGTTGGCCTGGGCGTCGGCGTCGCGGGGGTTGAAGCGCAGGGCCTCGTCGTAGGCCGCGAGCGCCCCGTCAAGGTCGCCGGCCCTGGCCAGAGCGTTGCCGAGATTGTAGCTCGCCCGCCGCCCGCCGGCACGGAACAGCGCGACCGCCTCCTCGTAGCGGCCGGCCTCGTAGAGCGCGGCGGCGCGCCAGGCCGGATCGACGAACACGTCCGCGGCGAGGCCCGGCAGGCCGAGACCCATCAGCAGCCGCCCGAAGCCGGTGCGGGGCTGCGAGACCGCGAGCAGCGCCAGGAGGCCGATCCCGGCGAGGGCGAGGCCGGCGATCCGGGCGAGCCGCCGCCAGCGCGGCGGCAGGCCGGCCCGGAGCGGGGCGGCGAGGCCGGTCTCGGGAAGGGTCAGCCGCATCACGCGCTCCTGCGGAACAGCAGCAGCGCCGGCAGCGCCGCCAGCAGCAGCAGCCAGCGCCCGAGATCCGCGTAGGCCAGGACGCCGTAGCCGCCCGCCGCGAGGTGCTGGGCGAGGCCGACCCCGACCGCGTCGAGCACCGGGCCCGGGGTCGCGATGTCGGCGGCCGTGCCGCCGCCGGCCCGGGCGAGGGCGTCGAGGGCGGTCCGGTCGGGCTTCGGCGCGCCGGGCGGCAGCGGCTTGTCGGCCGGGACGTAGAGGGCCTGGAGCCGCCAGCCGTGCTCGGCGATGGCGCGGGCCTCGCGGGTGGCGGCCTCGCCGATGCCGTCGCCGTCGCTGATCAGCACCACGTCGGCCGCCACCACGTTGGCCTCCGCGAGGGTGCGGCGGGCCAGTGCCAGCCCGCGCTCGGGGTGCGAGCCGCGGTCCGGCACCGTGTCGGCGTCGAGGGCGAACAGGGTGGTGCCGAGGCTGTCGCGGTCCGTGGTCGGGGAGGCGGCGAGGTAGGCGTCGCCCGCGTAGACCACGAGGGCGACCGCCTGGGTGCCGGCGGCCTCCGCCACGGCGGCGGCGGCCTGCCGGACGCCCTGGAGGTTGCCGCCCTCGGTGACCGAGCGCGACAGGTCGACGACGAGCACGGTCTCGTCGAGGTTGCGGAAGGTCCGCCCGTCCGCCCGCTCCACCGCGGGGCCGGTCAGCGCCAGGGCGATCAGCCCGGCCGCCAGCGCGGCGGCGAGGTTCGCCTGCCGCCGGCCGCCGAGCACCGCGCCAGCCCGGGCGAGATGGGCCATCAGCGCCGGGTCGACCGCCCGGGCCCAGTCGCCCAGCGGCGCCGAGCGCCACGCGGCGCGAAGGGCCAGCAGGACCACGACCGGGATCGCCAGGAACCACCAGGGGCGCAGGAGGGCGACGGCGTCGAGGGCGCTCATCGGGCGGACCCTCCGACCCGCATTCCCGCCGCCGAGACCGGCGCCGCGCCCCGGCATCGCGGGACGCGGGGGAGGGTCGGGGGCGCGGGGTATCGAACCATCACGCGCCCCTCCGGCTGGCCAGCAGGAGCGCGGCGCTGAGGAAAGCCAGGGCGGCCGGCCAGGGCCAGAGGTCCCGGCGGAGCGGCAGGGGCGGGGCGAGGGCGCGGCCGCCCTCCAGCCGGTCGATGGCGTCGGCGACCCGGACCAGATCCTCGGTGGTGCGCACCCGGAACGCCTCGCCGCCGCTCGCCCGCGCCATGTCGCGCAGGGTCTCGGTGTCGACCACGTCCTGCTCGCCGTCGGCGTCGGCCATGTCGCGGGGCCCCAGGGCGATCGTGTAGACCTTGATGCCGAGTTCCTTGGCGAGCTCCGCCACGTCCTTGGGGGCGGTCTGGCCGGCATTGTTGGCGCCGTCCGACAGCAGGATCACGGCCTTCGCGGCCTTCTCGCCCGGCCTGGCCCCGGCGGCGTCGCCCCCGGCGTCCCGCGGGTCCAGCCGGCGCAGGGCGAGCCCGAGGCCGTCGCCGATCCCGGTGGAGCGGCCGCTGATGCCGATCGTGGCCTCGTCCAGCGCCCGGGCGACCGCCGCGGTGTCGAAGCTCGGCGCCGCCGCCACGTAGGCCTGGTCGGCGAAGATCACGAGGCCGATCCGGTCTCCGGCCCGGCGCCGGATGAAATCGGTGCCGACACGCTTGACCGCGGTCAGCCGGTTCACGGTCTCGCCGTCGAGGGCGAAGTCGCGCCGCTCCATCGAGCCCGACAGGTCCATGGCGATCATGATCTCGCGGCCCGAGGCCGGGAGGGCGGCCGCCGGCATGACGAGGCGCGGGCCCGACAGCGCCGCCACCAGGGTCATCCACAGCGTCCAGGTGAGCAGGGCCCGCCGGCGCCCGCGGGCCGCGCGGTCGGCGCCGGCGCGCGCGCCGGCCACCAGGGTCGCGGGCACGCGCAGGGCGCCGCTGCCCCCCTCCGGCTCCGCCGGGATCAGGCGCGCGGCCAGCAGCGGCAGGGGCAGCGCCAGCAGCGCCCAGGGCGCGGCGAGGTCGAAGGCCGACAGGAGCGCGCTGAGCCACGCGGGCAAGAATCCGCTCATGCCCGCAGCCGCCCGATCAGGCGGGCGAGCTCGGCGTCCAGGGCGTCGAGGTCGGGATCCTGCCGCCGGTACAGCCCGTCGGCGAGCACCCGGCCGGCGCCCCGGGTGAAGAAGTCGGTCCGGAACAGCCCGTCCAGCCGGGCCGCCCAGTCCGGGCCCGTCGCCCGGGTCCCGGTCCCTGCCTCGGCCTCGCCGGACCGGTCGAGAGACCGGTCGAGTCTGCGCAGCAGCCGGGCCTGGGCGACGAGGCGCGCCTCCGGGTCGAGGCCCCGGCTCCGGGCGAGCTCGGCGAGCGCCGCCCGGCGCAGGGTGGCCCGCGCCCGGCCGCGCGCGTAGCGCACGAGCCCGACCAGCAGGGCGGCGAGGAAGCCCAGGGCGGCCGCGGCCACGACCTCGCCCTGCACCGCGCCGGCGGCGCCGCCGGGCAGGTGCAGGCCCCGGAGCTGGTCGAGCGACAGGGGGATCTCGGCGGGCGCGACGGGATTCATCGGGTCCCGCCGCGGATCAGGTCGCCGGGGATCGCGCCGCCGGGTCCGGCCTCACAGCACGGCATCGAGGCGCTCCATGAGCGGCGCGTAGGCCTCCGGGCCGGTCTCGACGTCGAGGCGCACGCCCGCGATGCCGCGGCGGGCGTAGTCGGCGAGCCGGGCCTCGGCGGACGCGTCCGCCTGCCCTCCCGCGGTCGGCAGCGCGGTCCCGCGGCGGCCGTCCGCGAGGGCGAAGGGGTAGTAGCCCGGCGGCCGGGCGCGCTCGAAGGCGTCGCTCACCAGGATCAGCCGGATGGCGATCCGCTCGGCGAGCAGCGTCAGGAGTTCGTCGAAGCCCGGGCCGGGATCGTCCAGGGCGCTGGCGATGACGAGGTGGCCGCCGGCCGGCAGCAGGCTGCGGGCGAGGGCGAGCGTCGCCTCCAGCGGCGGCTCCGCGCGGGCCGGCGCGCCGGATTCGGCCTTCAAGGCGTCGGTGTGGGCCTGGGCGAGGGCGCCGGTGACCGCGATCATGGCGCGCTCGCCGCCCGCCGGCCGCAGCACGGTCGGCGCCCCGGCCGAGGCGACCGCGAGGCCGACCCGGCCGCCGTCGGCGGCGACCCGCCAGCCGAGCAGCGCCAGGGCCTCGGCGGCCGCCACCGAGCGCAGGGCCCGGCGGGTGCCGAACAGCATCCCGGGCCGGAAATCGGCGAGCAGCACCACGGCGCGGTCGCGCTCGTCGTGGTGGGTGCGGACGTGCAGCTGCCCGGTGCGGGCCGTGGCGTTGCGGTCGATGAAGCGGCGGTCGTCGCCCTCGGACCAGAGGCGGACGTCCTCCGGCTCCGACCCGCGCCCGCGGCGCCGGGTGACGATGCCGCCCGGCAGGCCCGCCAGCGTCCGGGTGGCGGGCGCGGAGCCCCGCCGGGCGAGGTGGCGCAGGCCCATCAGGGCCTCGCCCGAGAGGTGGATGCCGTGCTCGGCGCGGTCTCGCCCCGCCTCCCGGGCGGGGAAGGGGCCTCCGGCGGTCGGGCCGACCGCCCCCGCGGCGGGGAGAGGGGATCTGCGCCGCGCCTGCCCGAACCCGAACACCGTCAGAGCGCCCGCACCCGCTGCACCAGCTCGCCGACGAGGCCGCGCGCCGTCCGGCCCTCGGCGGCCGCCCGCCAGGTCAGGCCGATCCGGTGGGAGAGGGCGTCGCGGGCCAGCTCCGCGACGTCCTCGGGCGTGACGTGGTCGCGCCCCCGCAGCCAGGCCCGGGCCTTGCCGGCCATCATCAGCGCCAGGGTGCCGCGGGGGGAGGCCGGGTGCTCGATCATGGCGCGCAGGTCCGGGGCGGCCGCATCGGTGCGGGTCGCCGCCACGAGCCGGACGAGGTAGTCCTTGAGGGCCGGCGACACGTAGGTGGCGAGCGCCGCCTCCCGGGCGGCGCGCACGTCCGCCAGTGACAGCCGCACGGTCATCGCGTCGACGTGGTGGGTGATCTCGCCCTCCACGAGGTCGAGGATCGCCCGCTCGGTGGTCTCGTCGGGCATGTCGACCACGACGTGGAGGAGGAAGCGGTCGAGCTGCGCCTCCGGCAGCGGGAAGGTGCCGGCATGCTCGATCGGGTTCTGGGTCGCCACGACCATGAACGGGTCGGACAGGCGGTGCGTCGTCCCCGAGACCGTCACCTGCCCCTCGGCCATCGATTCGAGCAGCGCCGACTGCACCTTCGGGGGGGCGCGGTTGACCTCGTCCACCAGCACGAGGGCGTGGAACAGCGGCCCGGGCAGGAACTCGAAGGTGCCGCTGTCCTGACGCCAGACGGTGGTGCCGGTGAGGTCGGCCGGCATCAGGTCCGGGGTGCACTGGATGCGCGCGAAGGAACCGTCGAGGCCGTCGGCGAGGCGCTTGACGGCGCGGGTCTTGGCGAGCCCCGGCGCGCCCTCGATCAGTAGGTGCCCTCCGGTGAGGAGCCCGATCAGCAGGCGCTCCACGAGGCCGGCGCTGCCGATCAGGCCGCGCTCCAGCCCCTCACGCAGCGCCATGACGCGGCCGTGCAGGGCGGCGTCGGGCGTGCTGCTGGACCCTTTGTCGGGTGCGGTGTCGGGCCTGCGTTCGGCGAGGGCGCCGCTCGTGGCGCCGCTCATGCGGAGAACGATCCGGTGCGGAGCGGATCCGCCCGTCGGGCCATGTCCCGGGCCTTATCCTGGGCCGTGTGCTGCATCCTGCACGTCTCCTCGGCCGGGTCCCGGATTCTTAAGGGATCCTCAGGCTCTTGCCGGTGTGCCCGCTGCCCGGTGCGGCCGTCAATCCCGCTTCGGACACGCTTTCCGGTCCCGGCCGGGCCATGGTGTCACGGTTCCGTCACCTCTCCGCTCCCATGAGACGCCGGATGACCAGCTACGCCGCCCTCCCCGAAGAACTGAAATCCGCGATCGGCCTGCTCGTGGCCTTCGTGCTGGGCACGATCATCGGGGCCGAGCGGCAGTACCGGCAGCGCACCGCGGGCCTGCGCACGGCGGTGCTGGTCGCGGTCGGGGCGAGCGCCTTCGTGGATCTCGGCATGCGCCTGACCGGTCCGGACGGGGGCGTCCGGACCGTGGCCTACGTGATCTCCGGCATCGGCTTCCTCGGCGCCGGCGTGATCATGAAGGAGGGGATGAACGTCCGCGGCCTCAACACGGCCGCGACCCTGTGGTGCTCGGCCGCGGTCGGGGCCTTCTGCGGCGCCGACCTGCCCCTGGAGGCGGTGTTCGTGATGGTGACGGTGCTCGCCTGCAACACCGCGCTCCGGCCGCTGGTGAACGCCATCAACCGCGCGCCGATCCGCGAATCCGCCACAGAGGCGACCTACGAGGTCCAGGTCACCACGGCGCCCGGCGAGGCCGGGCCGGCCCAGGACATGCTGGTGGAGCGCCTGGAGGCGGCGAACTACCCGGTCGGCAGCGTCGAGATCGAGGAGCGCGGCGAGAGCGCGGTCGACGTGGTGGCGACGCTCACGGCCAGCGCCGTCAAGGCGGAGGAACTCGACGCCGTGACCAACGAGCTGGCCCGCATGCCCGGCATCCGCCACGCCACGTGGTCGGTGCAGACCGCCGACTGAGCGCGGCGCGCGGGCGGGGCGGCGATCCCGAGGGCCGCCCTCCGGCGGTGAGCCGGGGCGTCAGCGACGGGGGTCGAGGGGCCGGCTGCGGCGCTCGATCACCACGGTCGGGCGCGTGCGGCGCTCCACCACCACGGTGCGCGGGGCCCGGCTCGGGCTCGCCTGGGTCAGGATCCGCTCGGGCATGCGCTCCGGCTTGGCCTTCTTGGCCGCCAGGACGTGGGGGCGGACCTCGTCGGCCGGCAGGCCCATCAGGCCGGCGGCGATCTCGACCTGCTGCTCCACGTCGTCCGCGAGGTCCTGCGCGGCGGCGACCGCCTCGCTCACGGTGGGCGGCTCGCGGCGGACGCGGATCGGTGGCAGGTCGGCGAAGCTCTTCTGCGTCTTCTTCACGGGGCGACTCGCGGTCTTCATGCACCAGACATAGCGCCTTCCGGGCAGGTTGTGCAGTGCATCAAAAACGTGTGATGGGCGCCTCCCGCACATGTCTCGCCGGCGGGTGACGCGGAGGTGACGCGCGGATGATGCGCAGGTGACCCGGATGTGATGCCAGCTGCCGCGCGCTTGGGCAGCCCCGGACCGCTTCGGGCACCCGGTGCCCGATCTGCCGGACTTTCGGGCGACCCCGCGGGCCAGTGCCGGCTGCTCCGGTCCGGAGACGCGCCTCCGTGCGTCATAGTGGCGCGGTCCGGCGGGCCCGCGCTTACCCGCGCTTCAACTCAGCATGGTAGGGTCCGCGGATGACCGAGAGCCTCGATCCCCGGCTGACCCCGGCCCGGCCGCACGTCGCCGATCTCCGCCTGCGGGACCGCGTCGCGGCGGCGCGCTACGTTGCCGGCACGCCGCGGCGGGTGACATCGCCGTCGGCGCCGCTGCGCCGCGCACCCGCCGCCGATGCGGGGCTCGACACCGAGGCGCTGCTCGGCGACGCGGTCGATCTCTACGACACGGCGGACGGCTTCGCCTTCGTGCAGCTCGCCCGCGACGGCTACGTCGGCTACCTGCCGGCCGAAAGCCTCGGTCCGGCCGATCCGGAGCCGACGCACCGCGTCACCGCCCTGCGCACCTTCCTGTATCCCGAGCCGGACCTGAAGCGGCCGGTCCTCGGCCATCTCAGCCTCGGCGCACGCCTCGCCGCGACGGGGGAGGCGGGCGCCTACCTGGAGACGCCGGGCGGCTACGTGTTCGCCCGCCACTGCGCGCCCGTCGACGCGCGCGAGCCGGACTACGCCGCGACGGCCGCGCGGCTCGCCGGGACCCCCTATCTCTGGGGCGGCCGCACCAGCCTCGGGCTCGACTGCTCCGGCCTCGTGCAGCTCTGCCTCGACGCGGCGGGGCTGCCCTGCCCGCGCGACGCCGACATGCAGGAGCGGGCCCTCGGGCAGGCGCTGACGTTCGACCCCGCGCGCCCGGAGGTCGCGGGCCTGCGCCGGGGCGACTTCGTCTTCTGGCGCGGCCATGTCGGGCTGATGGTCGATCCCGAGACGCTGATCCACGCCAACGGCCACCACATGGCGGTCGCCGCGGAGCCGCTCGCCGGGGCGGTCGGCCGCATCGCGGCGCACAGCTTCGGCGCCGTGACGGGGATCCGGCGGCTCTGAGGGAGCCGGCGCGGGTCCCATTCCCGCGGCAATCGTGCTACAGAGGGGCCACGGAGCGGTTCCGCTTCCCTCTTCCCGCCCGGTTCCTGGGCCAGTCCTGTTGACAGGACAGCCCCGCCCTCGCCACATCCCCCGCATGACCGCCGATATCGCGACCCCCGAGCCCGTCCCGGGCACCGCCGGCAAGCCGCCGCTGGAGATCCTGCTCTGCGCCCCGCGCGGCTTCTGCGCCGGCGTGGTGCGGGCCATCGACGTCGTGGAGCGGGCGCTCGCCATCTACGGGCCGCCCGTCTACGTCCGCCACGAGATCGTGCACAACAAGTACGTCGTGGAGAGCCTGAAGCGGAAGGGCGCCGTTTTCGTCCGCGAGCTCGACGAGGTGCCGGACGGCGGCGCCCCGGTGATCTTCTCCGCCCACGGCGTGGCCAAGACCGTCCCGGCCAACGCTGATTCGCGCGGGCTGACGACGATCGACGCCACCTGCCCGCTGGTGACCAAGGTCCACCGCGAGGCCGAGATCCACCACAAGCGCGGCCGCCACGTCCTGCTGGTCGGCCATTCCGGCCATCCCGAGGTGGTGGGCACGATGGGCCAGCTGCCCAAGGGCTCGATCACCCTGGTGGAGGATCTCGAGCAGATCGCGGCCCTGACCCCGGACAATCCCGACAACCTCGCCTGGGTCACCCAGACGACCCTGTCGGTCGACGACACCCGGCACATCGTCGACGCCCTGAAGAAGAAGTTCCCGAACATCACCGGGCCGCACAAGGACGACATCTGCTACGCCACCACCAACCGCCAGGAGGCGGTGAAGCAGGTGGCGCCGCTGGTCGATGCCCTGATCGTGGTCGGCTCGTCGAACTCGTCGAACTCGCAGCGCCTGCGCGAGGTCGCCGAGCGCGTCGGCTGCCCGATCACCCGCCTCGTGCTCCGCGCCGAGGAGATCGACTGGCCGGCCTTCGAGGGCATCCGCAAGCTCGGCCTCACGGCCGGCGCCTCGGCCCCCGAGGTCCTGGTCGAGGAGATCATCGACGCCTTCGCGGCCCGCTACGACGTGATGGTCGACACGGTCTCGACCGTGATCGAGGACATGGTCTTCCCGCTGCCGCGGGAGCTGCGCAGCGAGGCCGCCGAGTAGGCGGTCCGGTCCGACAGCGCCGACGCCCCGGGCTCGGGGCGCGCGGCAGGCTTTATGCGGGGGCGCTTCGGCGCCCCTTGCCGTATCGAACTTCCGACATCAGAGCGCAGACACGTGGCCGTCTACACCGAGGTATCCGACGCGGCGCTCGCCGAGTTCCTGTCCGCCTACGCGATCGGCAGCCTGCTCTCCTTCAAGGGCATCGCGGAGGGCGTCGAGAACTCGAACTTCTTCCTGCACACGACCGAGGGCGCCTACATCCTGACGCTCTACGAGAAGCGCGTCCGGGAACAGGACCTGCCGTTCTTCATCGGGCTGATGGAGCACCTCTCGGCCCGCGGCCTCGCCTGCCCGCAGCCCGTGCGCGACCGGGCTGGCCAGGCCCTCGGCCAGCTCTGCGGCCGGCCCGCCGCCATCGTGAGCTTCCTGGAGGGGGTCTCGGTCAAGGCGCCGGGCGTCGAGCATTGCCGGGAACTCGGCCGGGCCCTCGCGGAGCTGCACGCCGCCGGCCGGGACTTCCCGATGGTGCGGGACAACAATCTCTCGGTGTCCGCGTGGCGCCCGCTCTTCGCGCAGGCCGAGGCCCAGGCCGATTCGGTCGAGCCCGGCCTCGCGGCGCGCACCCGGTCGGACCTCGCCGTCCTGGAGGCGCACTGGCCCCGGGACCTGCCGGGCGGCGTGATCCACGCGGACCTGTTCACCGACAACGTCTTCTTCATCGGCGACGCGCTGTCGGGCCTGATCGACTTCTACTTCGCCTGCACGGACGCCTTCGCGTACGACCTCGCGGTCTGCCTGAACGCGTGGTGCTTCGACCCCGACGGCACCTTCCACCGCGACATGGCCGCCGCGCTGATCGCCGGCTACGAGGCCGTGCGGCCCCTGGAGGCCGCCGAGGTCGCGGCCCTGCCGATCCTGTGCCGGGGCGCCGCGCTCCGCTTCATGCTCACCCGGCTGGTCGACTGGCTGAACGTGCCCCCGGGCGCCCTGGTGAAGCCGAAGGACCCGCGGGAATTCGATCGCCGGCTCACCTTTCACCGCCAGGCGCGGGACGCCCGCGATTACGGCCGGGCGGGCTGAGACGCGGATGAGCCGGCGACCCGCTGGACAACCGGGTCGATCCATCCGCCACGACCGGTTTGACAGGGCCGAACCCCGTCACCGGGAGCGCAGCGACGTGACCCAAGGTAGCGCGACGCTCGTCGCCGTGGCGCTACCCTGGATCGCTTCTCTGCACGCGCACTGACGGCTGGGGCGCAGGGGGCGGCAGGCGGCCGCACCGCTTCGGGAAGGGGAGGCGCGAAACCGCCGACCCTCGCGTTCGAACGAATCGTCGGGCCGCTCAGTCGGTCTCGCCGTCCAGACCCAGCCAGTGGCGGCCGTCGCGGGCGAGCAGCGCGTCGGCCTCCGTCGGGCCGGCGCTGCCCGCGGGGTAGAAGTTCACCTCCGCCTGCGGCCAGCCCTTGAGCAGGGGATCGACCGCGGCCCAGCCGGCCTCGATGTTGTCGGCGCGCTGGAACAGCGTCGCGTCGCCGGTCATGCAATCGTAGAGCAGCGTCTCGTAGCCGACATTCGGCCGGTCGGCGAAGAAGTCCTTGTAGCGGAAGCCGGAGCGCACCCGGCCGATCTTCATCTGCGGCCCCGGCACCTTGACGTTGAACTCGGTGCTCACCCCGTGATCGGGATCGATCTGGATCCGCATCACGGTGGGCGCGAGGTCGGCCGTGGGCGTGTCCTCGAACATCTTGAACGGCGCCGGCTTGAACAGCACGGCGATCTCGGTGCGTCGCCCGGTCATGCGCTTGCCGGTGCGGACGTAGAACGGCACCCCGGCCCAGCGCCAGTTCTCGATGTTGAGCTTCAACGCGATGTAGGTCTCGGTGACCGAGTCCTTCGCCACGTGCGGCTCGTCCCGGTAGGCGGGCACGTCGCGCCCCTCCGAGGTGCCGGCCGTGTACTGGCCGCGCACCGCGTCCTCGGGCGGGATCGGTTTCACGGCCTCGGCGAGCTTGGCCTTCTCGGTGCGCACGGCCTCCGCGTCGAAGGAGTTCGGCGGCTCCATGGCGACCATGCAGAGCAGCTGGAACATGTGGTTCGGCACCATGTCGCGCAGCGCCCCGGTCGGCTCGTAGAAGCCGCCCCGCTCCTCGACGCCCACGGTCTCGGCCGCCGTGATCTGGATGCTGTCGATGTATTCCCGCCGCCAGACCGGCTCCAGCAGGCCGTTGGCGAAGCGGAACGCCATGATCGACTGCACGGTCTCCTTACCCAGGAAGTGGTCGATCCGGTAGAACTGGCTCTCGTCGCCCTGGCGGAGGATGCGGGCGTTCAGCTCCCGGGCCGAGGCGAGATCGGAGCCGAACGGCTTCTCGATGACCACGCGCCGGAAGGTGTCGCCCTCCTGCTTGAGCAGGCCGGCCTGGCCGAGCCCGTCCACGATCGTCCCGAAGAAGCGCGCCGCCACCGCGCAGTAGAACACCGCGCTGCCGGTGACCCGCTGCTTCACGGCCGCGTAGGTCTCGGGCTTCTCGAAATCGCCCTTGAGGTAGTGGAGCCGGTCCCGGATGAAGCCCCAGCTCTTCGGGTCGATGTGGTCGGCGTGGAACTCCGAGGTCGGGTCCTTGCTGAACGCCTCCAGGGTCTGGGTGAGATTCTCGCGGAGCGATTCGTCCGTCCCGTCATTGTGATCGATGCCGAGGATCGAGAAGCCCTCGGACAGCAGGCCGGCGCCGGCGAGGTTGTAGAGCGAGGGCATCAGCAGGCGCTTGGTGAGGTCGCCGCCGGCCCCGAAGATCACCAGCGTGCAGGGCGGTGCCGGCTGCGTGCCGCAGGCTGCCGTGTCCTTGAGGGCTGTCGTCGGCTCGGCCATCCCTGACTCCCGTGTGGCTGCACTGCACCAAACCGGCCTGACAACCCGCCGCGGCGAGGCCCGTTCCGGTACCCGCTGGGCTATGCTGCGCCGAGGCTAGGATCAAGGAACCCCGCATGCATACCCATTCCCTCGAGCCCTGGGCCCACAGCCACGTCTTCCTGGGTGACCGGCACGATCGGCACGCCCGCCGGACCTGGGCGGTGGTCGCGCTCACGGCCGTCACGATGGTGGCGGAGATCGCCGGCGGCACG
The DNA here is from genome assembly GCF_900110155.1 of Methylobacterium sp. UNC300MFChir4.1. NCBI lineage: Bacteria > Pseudomonadati > Pseudomonadota > Alphaproteobacteria > Hyphomicrobiales > Methylobacteriaceae > Methylobacterium > Methylobacterium sp. UNC300MFChir4.1. Next base: position 69,390 of record NZ_FOCS01000013.1, read on the forward strand.
TGGCTCGGCTCGATGGCGCTGGTCGCCGACGGCTGGCACATGTCGACCCACGCGGCGGCCCTGGGCGTCGCGGCGCTCGCCTACCACTTCGCCCGGCGCCACGCGGACGACCCCCGCTTCAGCTTCGGCACCGGCAAGTTCGGCGACCTCGCGGCCTTCGCCAGCGCGCTGCTGCTCGGCCTGATCGCCCTGCTGATCGGCGCCGAGAGCCTCGACCGGCTGCTGCATCCGGTGGCGATCGGCTTCGGTCAGGCGATCCCGATCGCCGTGCTGGGGCTCGCCGTGAACCTCGCGAGCGTCTGGCTGCTGCACGACGACCACGACGACCACGGCCACGACGACCACGCTCACCATCACGGAGGCCACGCGCACGGAGGTCACGCGCACGCGGGCCACGCGCATGGCGGCCACGGCGGCCACGACACGAACTTCCGGGCCGCCTACGTCCACGTCCTGGCCGACACGCTGACGTCGGTCCTGGCCATCGCGGCGCTGCTCGGCGGGCGCTATCTCGGCCTCGCCTGGCTCGACCCGGCCATGGGCCTCGTCGGCACCGCGGTGATCCTGGCGTGGTCGTGGAGCCTGCTGCGGACGGCCGCCCTCGTGCTCCTCGACGCGCGGCCCTCGTCGGCGGCCACCCGGGAGATCCGGGAGCGCCTGGAGATCGGTGGCGACCGGGTCAGCGACCTGCATCTCTGGCGGGTCGGGCCGGGCCACCGGGCCGCCGTGATCGCCCTCGTCAGCGACGATCCGCAGCCGCCCGCCCACTACAAGGCGCGCCTCGCCGGTGTGAAGGGCCTGAGCCACGTCACCGTCGAGGTCCAGCCCTGCGGGGGGCACGCGGCGGCGGCCTGAAGGTCCCGCGCGGGCGCTCGGCCCGGCGGCCGCTACTCGTCGGGGCGGACCGCCTGGCCGCCCCGGTCGATCGGCAGGCTCGGGCCCTTCAGCTCGGAATCGCTCGGCAGGGCGCGCACGTCCCAGCCGCCGCCGAGCGCCCGGATCAGCGTGACCGCCGTGGTGAAGCGGTTCAGTCGCACCTGAAGGGCGTTGACCTCGTTGTTCACGAGCAGGTTCTGCGCGGTCACCACCGTGGTGAAGTTCTGGGTGCCGGCCCGGTACTCGTTGAGGGTGATCTCCACGGCCTTGCGCGACAGGTCCACGGCGGTGTCCTGCGCCCCCTGCTGCTGGCCGAGGATGCGCAAAGCCGCCATCTGGTTCTCGACCTCCGCGAAGGCGGCCAGCACCACCTGCCGGTAATTGGCCACCGCCGCGTCGTAGCCGGCCTCGGCCGAGCGCAGCGCCGCGGTGCGGGCGCCGCCGTCGAACAGCACCTCGCTGCCGGAGGCCGCCACCGACCAGACCTGGTTGGCCGCCGAGAGCAGGCCGTTGCGGGTCGCCCCCGAGATGCCGCCCTGGGCCGAGATCGTCACGGTCGGGAAGAAGGCCGCCACCGCCACGCCGATGCGCTCGCTCTGCGCCTGGACGAGGCGCTCGGCCTGGGCCACGTCGGGCCGCCGCTCCAGCAGGTCGCCGGGGATGCCCACCGGCACGCCCGGCGGGCTGCGCCCGATGCCGGATACCGGGATCGACACCTCGGAGGGCGGGCGCCCGATCAGGGTGGCGATGGCGTTGACGAACTGCACCCGGGTCAGGCGCACCGCGATGGCCTGGGCCTGGATGGTCTGGACCTGGGTCTGCGCGGTGATCACGTCGGAGCGCGCCGCGACCCCGGCGGCGTACTGGTTCTCGGTGATCGCCAGGGTCCTCTTGAAGTTCTCGACGTTCTCGTCGAGCACCTTCTGGAGGGAATCGGCGTAGCGCACCGTCAGGTAGTCGGCCGCGATCTCCGCCTGGATGCTCAGGCGGGTCAGCGCGATCGTGGCGGCGTCGGACTGCGCCAGGGCCGCCTCGCTCTCGATGGTGCGGCGCGTGCCGCCGAACAGGTCGAGCTCCCAGCTCGCCTGGCCCAGCAGCGCCACGTTGGTGCGCGTGGTGGTGCCGCTGCCGGTCCGGGTGATGCTCGGCGCGCCGATCACCGTCGGGTACAGGGCCGCCTGCGCGGAGGCGACGAGCGCCCGCGCCTGCCGGTAATTCGCCACCGCCTGCCGGAGGGACTGGTTGTCGACGTCGACGAGGCGGATCAGCCGGTCGAGGGTCGGGTCCTTGAACACCCGCCACCAGTCGCCGCGCTCGACCGCGTCGCTCGGCCGGGCCTCGCGCCAGCCCTTCTTCCGCGCCGCCACGTAGGCCGGGCTGTCCTCCCGGACACCGCCCTGCTTGTAGGCCAGCGGCGTTTCCACGGAGGGCCGGGTGTAGTCCGGGCCGACCACGCAACCGGCGAGGAGCGGGGCGGCGAGGAGGAGGGATGCGAGGGTGCGGAGCCGTTGATGGGTAAAGAGCGCACCGCCCACCCTGAACCGCATCCTGAGGTGCCGGAGCGTAGCGGAGGCCTCGAAGGAGCCCTCCAGGAATCGCGCGCCTGGCTGGAGCCCTCCTTCGAGGCTGCTGCGCGGCACCTCAGGATGAGGAGGTGGGTTGGAGGAACCCCCGCGCGCGATCGCGGCCGCCGCTGTTTCACGTGAAACCTTAACCATCACTCTCCGGCCGGCAGCGCCGCTTCTCCGCTCCGCCCGCCGCGCCTGCGCCGGTTGAGCACCCTGTGCCGGAGGCGATCGAGGGTGAGGTAGACGACGGGGGTGGTGTAGAGGGTCAGGATCTGGCTCACAATCAGCCCGCCGACGATGGCGATGCCCAGCGGGCGGCGCAGCTCCGCGCCCTCGCCGTTGGCCAGGATCAGCGGCACGGCGCCGAGCATGGCGGCCAGCGTCGTCATCATGATCGGCCGGAAGCGCAGGAGACAGGCCTCGCGGATCGCGTCCACGGGATTCGCGGCCCGGGTTCGCTCCGCGTCGATCGCCACGTCGATCATCATGATCGCGTTCTTCTTCACGATGCCGATGAGCAGGAACACCGCGATCAGCGCGATGATGGTGAAGTCGGTGCCCGTCACCAGCAGGGCCAGCACCGCGCCGACGCCGGCCGAGGGCAGGGTCGAGAGGATCGTCAGCGGGTGCACGAAGCTCTCGTAGAGGATCCCCAGCACCGCGTAGACCGCCAGGATCGCCGCCAGGATCAGCAGCGGCTGCCGCGACGCGGAGGCGACGTAGTTCTTGGCCGCGCCGGCATACTCGCCGTGGATCGTGGCGGGCAGCTGCAGGGAGGCCATGGCCCGGTCGATGGCGTCGGTGGCGTCCGACAGGCTCTTGCCCGGGGCGAGGTTGAACGAGATCGTGGTCGCCACGAACAGGCCCTGGTGGCTCACCTGCACGGGGGCGCTGCCGGGCTCGATCCGCGCGAAGGCCGAGAGCGGCACCATCGTCTCCTTGGCGGCCGAGACCGGCGCGCTCGACGAGGCGCCGCCCTTGCTCGCCGCGATGGCGTTGGCGGAGGCGTTGCGGGCCGAGTCGGACGCGATGGCGGCGGCGTTCGAGGCGGTGTCGGCCGTGCTGGCGGAGGCGGCGGCGGCCGCCGCCGCGACGGCGCCCGCGGTACCCGAGCCGCCGACGGCGCCGGAGCCCGTGGCGACGCCGGTCGCGGCGCTCGCCGACGACCCGCTGCCCGGGCTGCTGGTGCCGGTCGCCGCGTTGGTGTTGACGGTCCCACCCGCCGCCACCGTGCCGGCGACCGCGTTGGTGGTGGCCGAGCCCGGCGCGTTGCCGCCCGAGGTCGAGACGTAGATCTGCTTGAGCGTCTCCGGCGTCTCGAGGTAGCGCGGCGCGATCTCCATCACGACGTGGTACTGGTTCAGCGGGTTGTAGATCGTCGAGACCTGGCGCTGGCCGAAGGCGTCGTAGAGGGTGTTGTCGATCTTGTTCGGCGTGATGCCGTAGCGGAACGCGGTCGCGCGGTCGATCACGACCCGGCTCTCCAGCCCGCCCTCCTGCTGGTCCGAGGTCACGTCCGCGAAGGTCGGGTCCTTCTGCAGGGCCGCCACCAGCTTCGGGGCGGCGGCGAACAGCTCCTCGGCGGTGTCCCCCTGGAGAGTGTACTGGTACTGGGCGAAGCTCTGGCGGCCGCCCATCTGCAGGTCCTGGCGGGGGAAGACGTAGAGGCGCGCGCCCGCGACCTGCGCGAGCTTCGGCCGCAGCCGCGCCATCACGGCCGAGATCGGCGCCCGCTCGTTGAGCGGCTTCAGGCCGACGAAGACGTTGGCCGAGTTGGTGCCGCGGCCGCCCGTGAAGCCGACGACGCTCTCGACCGCCGGATCCGCCCCGACGATCGCGGTCGCCTGCGTGAGCTTCTTCTCCATCAATTGGAACGAGATGCGCTGGTCGGCCTGGATGCCGCCCATCATCTGCCCGGTATCCTGCTCGGGGAAGAACCCCTTCGGGACGATGATGTAGAGGTAGACGTTGAGCCCGACCGTGGCGAGCAGGCTCAGCAGGACGAGGCGCGGATGGGCGAGCGCCACCTCCAGCGTCCGCGCGTAGGCCCCGAGCAGCCGGGCGAAGCCGCCCTCCAAAATCCGGATCAGCAGGTTCGGCCGGCGGCCGGCCGGCGGTTCGCCATTGGGGCCATGCCCCTCGGCCCGGAGCAGCCGGGCACACATCATCGGCGTGGTCGTGAGCGAGAGCACCAAGGAAATCAGGATCGACAGCGACAGCGTCACCGAAAATTCCTGGAAGATGCGGCCGACGAGGCCGCCCATCAGCAGGATCGGCAGGAACACCGCGATGAGTGACAGGCTCATCGAGATCACCGTGAACCCGACCTCCCGCGCGCCGATCAGCGCCGCCTGGAGCCGGGGCTTGCCCTCCTCGATGTGCCGCTGGACGTTCTCCAGCACCACGATGGCGTCGTCGACCACGAAGCCGGTGCCGATGATCAGCGCGGTCAGCGACAGGATGTTGAGCGAGTAGCCGAGCAGGTACATCGCCGAGAAAGTGCCGACGATCGAGATCGGCACGGCGACCGCCGGGATCAGCGTGGCCCGCCAGGAGCGCAGGAAGCCGTACACCACCAGGATGACGAGGCCGACCGCCACCAGCAGCGTCTCCTCGGTGGCCGCGAGGGAGGCGCGGATCGTGGCGCTGCGATCGCCGGTGAGCTTGATGTCGATGCCGCCGGGCAGGGAGGCGGTGATCTGCGGCAGCGCCTCCTTCACGGCGTTGATGGTCTCGACCACGTTGGCGCCGGGCTGCTTGTAGACGAACAGCAGCACGCCCGGCTTGCCGTTGACGATGCCGAGGTTGCGCTTGTCCTCGACCCCGTCGAGCACCTGCCCGACATCGGTGAGCTTCACCGCGGCGCCGTTGCGGTAGGCCACGATGATGTCGCGGTAATCGGCGGCCTTGCGGCCCTGGTCGTTGGCGTAGAGCTGGTAGCGGCGGTCGCCCGCGTCGATCTCGCCCTTGGGCGAGTTCGCGTTCGCGGAGGCGAGCGCGGCCCGGATGCCCTCGAGGCCGATGCCGTAGTTGAACAGGGCCGTGGGATCGAGCTCGACCCGCACCGCCGGCAGGGACGAGCCGCCGATATCGACGTTGCCGACGCCTGGCAGCTGCGACAGCTTCTGCTGCACCACGGTGGCGGCGGAATCGTAGACCTGGCCGCGGGTCAGCGTCTCCGAGGTCATGCCGAGGATGATGATCGGCGTGTCGGCGGGGTTGAACTTCCGGTAGGTCGGGTTCTGCCGGAGCGAGGCGGGCAGGTCGGCGCGCGCCGCGTTGATGGCGGCCTGGACGTCGCGGGCCGCGCCGTCGATGTCGCGGTTGAGGCCGAACAGCAGCACGATTCGGGTCGAGCCGAGGGAGTTCGTGGACGTCATCTCGTTGACGTCCGCGATGGCGCCGAGCCGCCGCTCCAGGGGCGCCGCCACGGTGGTCGCCATGGTGTCGGGCGAGGCGCCGGCCATCTGCGCCTGGACGAGGATGACCGGGAAGTCGATCTGCGGCAGCGGCGCCACCGGCAGCTTCAGGAAGGCGAACAGCCCGGCGAGCAGCACGCCGATCGTGAGCAGCGTGGTCGCCACCGGCCGCCGGATGAACGGCTCGGAGATGTTCACGGCAGCGCCTCGCCGGGCGCGAGATCCGGCCCCCGCCGCCCCGAGATCCGCCGCTCCAGCCGGTCGAAGGCCAGGTAGATCACCGGCGTGGTGAACAGCGTCAGCACCTGGCTGACGATCAGGCCGCCCGCGATGCAGATGCCGAGCGGCTGGCGCAGCTCGGAGCCGACGCCGGTGCCGAGGATCAGCGGCACCGCCGCGAAGAGCGCCGCCAGCGTCGTCATCAGAATCGGCCGGAAGCGCAGCAGGCAGGCCTGGAAGATCGCCTCGCGGGGCTCGAGCCCGTCCTCGCGCTCCGCCTGGAGCGCGAAGTCGATCATCATGATGGCGTTCTTCTTCACGATGCCGATCAGCAGCACGATGCCGATCACCGCGATGATGTCGAGCGACAGGCCGAACAGCATCAGGCCGAGCAGCGCCCCGATCCCCGCCGACGGCAGGGTCGAGAGGATCGTGATCGGGTGGATGAAGCTCTCGTAGAGCACGCCCAGCACGATGTAGACGGTCACGATCGCCGCCAGGACCAGGAACAGCTCGTTGCTGAGCGCCGACTGGAAGGCGAAGACCGAGCCCTGCGGCACCACCCGGAACGAGGGCGGCAGGCCGATCTCGGCCTTGACCTTGTCGATCGCCTCGACCGCCTGCCCCAGCGCCGCGCCGGGGGCGAGGTTGAACGACACGGTGGTGGCCGGGAACTGGCCGAGATGAGAGATCAGCAGCGGCGCCCGCCGCTCGCTGATCCGCGCGACCGCCGAGAGCGGCACCTGCCCGTTGGTCGCCGTGGAGGAGGGCAGGTAGATCGCGTCGAGGCTGCGGAGCGTCGTGTGCAGCTTCGGGTCGGCCTCCAGGATCACCCGGTACTGGTTGGACTGGGTGAAGATCGTCGAGATGATCCGCTGGCCGAAGGCGTCGTAGAGGGCGTTGTCGATCGTCGCCGGGGTGATGCCGTAGCGGCCGGCGGTCGGCCGGTCGATGGTCACGTAGGCGGCGAGCCCCTGGCCCTGGTGGTCGCTCGCCACGTCGGTGACCACGGGCGACTTCGCCAGCGCCTCGGTGAAGCGCGGCACCCAGGTCTCGAAATCGTCGATGTTCGGGCTCTCCAGGATCACTTGGTACTGGGTCGCTGAGACCGCGGTGTCGATGGTCAGGTCCTGGACCGGCTGCATGTAGAGCCGCATGCCGGGCTGGTTGGCCGCCGCCGCCGAGATCCGCCGGATGATCGCGCTGGCCGTCGCGGTGCGCGCGTCCCGGGGCTTCAGGTTGATCAGCATCCGGCCGGAATTGAGCGTGACATTCTGGCCGTCGACCCCGATGAACGACGACAGGCTCGCCACGTCCGGGTCCTTGAGGACGATCTCGGCCATCCGCTGCTGGCGCTCGGCCATGGCGGCGTAGGAGACCGACTGGTCGGCCTGGGTGATGCCCTGGATGACGCCCGTGTCCTGCACGGGGAAGAAGCCCTTCGGGATCACCGCGAACAGGTAGATCGTGAGCCCGAGCGTGCCGAGCGCCACCAGCAGCGTCAGGCCCTGGTGGTTGAGGACGACCCGCAGGGAGCGGCCGTAGGACTCGATCGTGCCGTCGATGGCGCGCCGGCCCAGGCGCGAGAGGACGCCCTCCCGGCGGCGGTGGCCGGCTTCCGGGACGTGCTTCAGGAGCCGCGCGCACAGCATCGGCACCAGCGTCAGCGAGACCACCGCCGAGATGATGATCGTGGCCGCCAGCGTGATGGCGAATTCGTGGAACAGCCGCCCGACCACGTCGCCCATGAACAGGAGCGGGATCAGCACGGCGATCAGCGAGACGGTCAGCGAGATGATGGTGAAGCCGATCTCGCGGGAGCCCTTGAGCGCCGCCTCCAGGGGCGAGTCCCCGGCCTCCACGTGCCGGGCGATGTTCTCGATCACCACGATGGCGTCGTCGACCACGAAGCCGGTGGCGATGGTGAGCGCCATCAGCGACAGGTTGTCGAGGGAGAAGCCGTAGAGGTCCATGACCGACAGGGCGCCGACCAGCGACAGCGGCACCGACAGGCTCGGGATCAGGGTCGCCGACAGGCTGCGCAGGAACAGGAAGATCACCAGCACCACGAGCGCGATGGCGAGGCCGAGCTCGAACTGCACGTCCTCCACGGAGGCGCGGATCGTGGTGGTCCGGTCGGTGAGCGGCGCCACCGCGACGGCGGCCGGCAGGCTCGCCTGGAGCTGCGGCAGCAGCGACTTGATCTTGTCGACGGTCGCGATGACGTTGGCGCCGGGCTGGCGCTGGATGTTCAGGATGACCGCCGGCGTCGCGTCCGCCCAGGCGCCGAGCTTGGTGTTCTCCGGCCCCTCGACCACGTCGGCCACCTCCGAGAGCATCACCGGGGCGCCGTTGCGGTAGGCGATGATCGCCGCGTCGTAGGCCTTCGGGTCGCGGATCTGGTCGTTGGCGTTGATCGCGTAGGACTGCTTCGGCCCGTCGATCGTGCCCTTCGGCGTGTTGACGTTGAGGTTGGTGATGGTGGTGCGCAGGTCGTCGATGTTGAGCCCGTAGGCGGCGAGCGCCCGCGCGTTGAACCGCACCCGCACGGCCGGGCGCTGGCCGCCCGAGATGCTCACGAGGCCGACGCCCGCCACCTGGCTGATCTTCTGCGCGAGGCGCGACTCGGCGAGGTCGCGCACCTGGGTAAGCGGCAGGGTCTTGGAGGTGAGCGCCAGCGTCAGGACCGGCGCGTCGGCCGGGTTGACCTTCGCGTAGATCGGCGGCGCCGGCAGGTCGGAGGGCAGGAGGTTGCCGGCGGCGTTGATCGCCGCCTGGACCTGCTGCTCGGCGATGTCCAGCGGCAGGTCCAGGCTGAACTGCAGGGTGATGACCGAGGCGCCCGCCGAGGATTGCGAGGTCATCTGGTTGAGGTTGGCGAGCTGGCCGAACTGCCGCTCCAGCGGCGCCGTCACCGAGGAGGTCATCACCTCGGGGCTGGCGCCGGGATAGAAGGTCTGGACCTGGATCGTCGGGTAATCGACCGCCGGCAGCGCCGAGACGGGCAGGTTCAGGTACGACACGCCGCCGACGATCAGGATCGCCAGCATCAGCAGCGTCGTGGCCACCGGTCGCAGGATGAACAGGCGAGACGGGTTCATGACGCGTTCCCGTTATCCCTTCCCCCGCGGAGGGGGGAGAGGGAGTGTCGCGCCAGAGCCGTCCTCACTGCGCCTGACGGCGCCGGTGCCGACGACCGCCCTCCGCTGTCCCTTGGGAATCCGTCGCCGCGTCGGCCGGCGCGGCGGGCTTCACATCCCCCTTGCCGTCAGCCTTGCCGTCCGGCTTCGCCGCCGCGGCCTTGCCGTCGCCGGCGGCCGCCGGCGCGCCCTCGGTGATGCGCACCGGCGCGCCGTCCTTCAGCCGGTCGGTGCCGTCCGTGACGACGCGGTCACCCGGGTTCAGCCCGGAGACCACCACCGTGTGGGTCCCGTCAGTCTCGCCGGTCTTGATCGGCCGGACCGTGACCTTGCTGTCCCCGTCCATCAGGTAGACGTAGGTGCCGGGCGTGCCCTGGAGCAGGCTGGAATTCGGCACCAGCGTCGCGCCCCGCACCGTGTCGACGGTCAGCTTGGCGTTGACGAACTGGTTCGGGAACAGCTCCTCGTCGGAATTGTCGAACAGCGCGCGCAGCTTCACCGTGCCGGTGGTCGTGTCGATCTGGTTGTCGACCGTGTCGAGGCGGCCGGTGGCGATCTCGTGGGCGTCGCCGCGGTCGTAGGCCCGCACGGTGAGCTTCGCGCCCGCCCGCACCTGCCGCATCACCCGCGACACGTCGTCCTCCGGCAGGGTGAACACCACCGAGATCGGGTGGAGCTGGGTCACCACCACGATCGCCGTGGAGGCGGCCGAGATGTAGTTGCCCTGGTCGACCTGGCGCAGGCCGACGCGGCCGTCCACCGGCGAGACGATGTGCGTGTAGGCGATGTTGAGCTTCTGCTGATCGACGAGCGCCTGGTCGGCCGCGACCGTGCCCTCGTTCTGCTTCACCAGGGCGGCCTGCGTGTCGACGTTCTGCTTCGAGATCGAGTCCTGCCGGTTCAGCGTCTGGTAGCGCTGCAGGTCGAGCTTCGAGTTCTGGAGCAGCGCCTGGTCGCGGGCGAGCTGGCCCTGGTACTGCGCGAGCAGCGCCTCGTAGGGGCGGGAATCGATCCGGGCGAGCTCGTCGCCCGCCTTCACGGTCTGGCCCTCCCGGAACTGCACCTGCGTGAGGTAGCCGCTGATCTGCGACTTCACCGTCACGGTGGCGAGCGGCGTCACGGTGCCGAGGCCCTGCAGCACCACCGGCATGTCGCCGGTCGTGGCGCTGGCGATGCCCACCGCCTGCGGCATGTCGGCCCCGCCGCGCCGGCCGCCGTGGCCGCCGGTGTGATGCGCCGTCGCCGGCTCGGCGCCCTTGCCGGTGCGGGCCTCGTACCAGCGGTGGCCGATCGCCCCGGCGCCGGCGAGCAGCACCAGGAACACGAGCCAGCGGATCGGGCGGAAGCGCCGCGTCCGGACCTCGCGCGCGGGCGCCTCGCCGGGCTGGTAGGCGCGGGCCGTGTCGGTCCGGATCGGTGAACTCTCGTTCATGCCTGACTAGAGCACAGGACGGTCGTCTGCGCGACCGGCGGCACCCTATCCCTCGCTGTCCAAGCCCCCATGCCGCCCCCGGAACGCCGCGTCCCGGAAGCCCGTCCTGAAGCCGCCCGGTCCCGCGGGACCCGACGGCTCCGATCCCGTGTACGGGAGCGTAAGCCCATAAAGCTGTCCGGGCCCCGAACGGCTCCTTACCGCGGCGTCATGGACACCCGCGGCCGCGCCGCTCGCGCACCTCGCGGCGCCCTCCACCGGTGCCCGGCCAATGCGCCGTCACTAGGGCGGCGACGTTTCACTCGTGTTGCTGGGGCCCGCTGGACGCGTCCGGTACCGCATAAGCGCGCAGCACCGCCCGGAACGCGGGATCGACCGGGGTAACGGCCACGGCGCGGCGCAGGCCGAGTCCGAGGCCGCCGACCAGCAGCGCCAGCACGAGGCAGCCGAGGAACGCGCGTGAGGAGGGCCGCATCGTCGTATCCGGTGGCCGACCCAGCGAGCGGGGCGTGAGCGGGTGCGGCCGCGTCCGGACATGCCGAAAGGGCCACCGACCCGCAAGTCGATGGCCCTTCTGGGGACCGGAGCGGCGCCCCGCTGACGGAGCGAGGGGGCGAAGCTCCGTCGGCGTGTGCGCCGCTCCGGCCGTGATCCGAACCTAAGAGACGGGTGATGAATGTCAACATTCGTCAGCAGGCCCCGGCGCGTCGGAGACCGGGTCTGTGCGACCGCGCACATTCCGCAACGCGCGACGGCCATGTTACAGGCCGGCGATGCCGAGACCCGCCATGCCGACTCTCTCGATGCCCGGCGCCGCGTGCCGTACCGTGGGCCGCGCCGCATGAGGTCCGCCGTCATCAACCCCGTCTTCGACGCGCTGCCCACGACCGTGTTCGAGACCATGTCGCGTCTCGCGCGGGTCCACGGTGCGATCAATCTCGGCCAGGGATTCCCGGACGACGCCGGGCCGGCGGATGTCCGCGAGCGGGGCGCGCGGGCGCTCCTAGACGGCTGGAACCAGTACCCGCCGATGATGGGCCTGCCGGCCCTGCGCGAGGCGGTCGCCGCCCATTACGCGCAGCACCAGGGCCTCGTCCTCGACCCGGAGACCGAGGTGATGGTCACCTCCGGGGCGACCGAGGCCCTGGCCGGCGCGCTCCTGGCGCTGATCGAGCCCGGCGACGAGGTCGTGCTGTTCGCGCCCATGTACGACGCCTACCTGCCCCTGGTCCGGCGGGCGGGCGGCGTGCCGCGGGTCGTGGCGCTCCGGCCCCCGGACTTCCGCCTCGACGAGGCCGCGCTCGCGGAGGCTTTCGGGGCGCGGACCCGGGTCGTGGTGCTGAACAACCCCCTCAACCCGAGCGCCACCCTGTTCGCGCCCGAGGACCTCGACCTGCTCGCCCGCTACTGCCAGCGCTTCGACGTGACCGCCCTCTGCGACGAGGTCTGGGAGCACGTGGTGTTCGACGGCGCGCGCCACCGGCCGCTGATGGCGCTGCCCGGGATGCGGGAGCGGACCGTCAAGATCGGCTCGGCCGGCAAGATCTTCTCCCTCACCGGCTGGAAGGTCGGCTTCGTGATGGCCGATGCCCGGCTGATGCGCGGGCTCGCCAAGGCGCACCAGTTCCTGACCTTCACGACGCCCCCGAACCTCCAGGAGGCGGTGGCCTACGGGCTGGGCAAGCCGGCCCCGTGGTTCGAGGCGATGCGGGCCGGCTACGCCCGGTCCCGCGACCGGCTCGCGGACGGCCTGCGCGGCCTCGGCTTCACCGTGCTGCCGGCCCGGGCCACGTGGTTCCTCAACATCGACATCGCCGCCCGCGGCCACGCCAACGACGTGGCCTTCTGCGAGGCCCTGGTCACCCGTCACGGCGTCGCGGCGATCCCCGTGAGCGCCTTCTACCCGGACGCCTCCGTGCGCGGCCTCGTCCGGCTCTGCTTCGCCAAGGACGACGCGACCCTGGATGCGGCGCTCGACCGCATGCGCGGGCTCCCGGGGGCCGGGGCATGAGGGTCGGCTCGAGGGACGGCATGACGGGCAGCAGGACGGGCATCACGGCGGGCATCACGGCGGACCGCGCCCGCCGAGCGGGCACCGTCCTTGCGGGGATCCCGGCGGGGGGCCACATCGTTGGGGACGATGGCTTCCCGACGGATCCCGACCATGGACTTCACCCAGGCTGCCCAGGCCGGGCGTTTCGCCCGTGCCGAGACCTTCCCCGGAGGCGAGACCCGCGCCGGCACCCGGCCCCCCTACCTGTCGGCGGATCTCGGCCGGGAGGCGAGCCTCGCCCGGCTGGAGACGCTGGCCCACCTGATGGACACCGCCTTCGTCATCCCGGGCATCAATCGGCGGGTCGGGTTCGACGCGCTGATCGGCCTCGTGCCGGTGATCGGCGACCTGGCCGGCATGGTGATCTCGTCCTTCATCGTCTACGAGGCGAAGCGCCTCGGGGCGCCGCGCTGGCTGGTGGCCCGGATGGGCCTGAACGTGGCCTTCGACGGGCTGATCGGCGCCGTGCCGGTGGCGGGCGACCTGTTCGACGCCGCCTTCAAGGCCAATCGCCGCAACGTCCGTCTGCTGCGCCGCTGGCTGGAGCGCAGCGGCAACCTGCGTCCCACCGAGATCGACGGCACCGCGACCCGGCTCGACGGCTGAGCGTTACCGGCCTCCGTCCCGCGGCCGACCGGTCGCGGGGCCGCCCGGATATCGGGGCGGCCGGCGCGCGCGCGACGCGGCCCGGGAGGCAGCACGGATGAACGAGGTCACGCGTCCCGGCGACAGCGAGGTCGTGCCCGCGCCGATGCCCGGTGCCCAGCCGCTGGTCCTGCGGCCGGACGAGGGCGCGCCGCCGCCGGTCCTGCCCGGGGCCGCCGGCCGGCGCGCCCGGCTGTCGCCGCTCAACCGGCGCCGCCTCGACAATTTCCGCCGCAATCGGCTCGGCTACGGGTCGTTCGTGATCTTCACGGTCCTGTTCGTGCTCAGCCTGTTCGCGGAGTTCATCGCCAACGACCGCCCGATCGTGATGTCCTACAAGGGCGAGTGGCTGGTCCCGGTCCTGGTCGACTATCCGGAGGAGAAGTTCGGCGGCTTCCTCGCCACGACCGACTACCGCTCCCCCGAGATCCGCCGGGAGATCGCGGCGAACGGCTGGGCACTGTGGCCGCCGATCCCGTACGCGTACGACACGATCAACGAGGACCTGCCGACGCCGTCGCCGTCGCCGCCGACCTGGATGCTCACGGACGCGCAGTGCAAGCCCGTCGCCGAGAAGCTCGGCGGCTCGACCTGCGCGGACATTCCCCAGCACTGGCTCGGCACCGACAACACCACGCGGGACGTGCTGGCGCGGGTGATCTACGGCTTCCGCATCTCGGTCCTGTTCGGTCTGATCCTGGCCGCGGTCTCGTCGGTGATCGGGGTCATCGCGGGGGCCGTGCAGGGCTATTTCGGCGGCTGGGTCGATCTCGCCTTCCAGCGCTTCATCGAGGTCTGGGGCGGCATCCCGACCCTCTACCTGATCATCATCATCTCGGCCTTCATCGCCCCGGGCTTCTTCGTCCTGCTCGGGATCATGCTGCTGTTCTCCTGGGTCGCGCTGGTGAGCGTGGTGCGTGCCGAGTTCCTGCGGGCGCGGAACTTCGAGTATGTCCGGGCGGCCCGGGCGCTGGGGCTGTCGAATATCCGGATCATGACGGTCCACCTGCTGCCGAACGCCATGGTGGCGACGCTGACCTTCCTGCCGTTCATCCTGAACGGCTCGATCACCACCCTGACCTCGCTCGACTTCCTCGGCTTCGGCCTGCCGCCGGGCTCGCCGTCCCTCGGAGAGCTTCTCGCGCAGGGCAAGGACAATCTGACCGCGCCGTGGCTCGGATTGACCGGTTTCCTGGTCATCGCCGTGATGTTGAGCCTGCTCGTCTTCGCCGGCGAGGCCGTGCGGGACGCCTTCGATCCGCGCAAGACTTTCGCCTGAGGCCGCGCGGGTTGCGAAAATGACGCAGGGCCTCGCCCCGCGCTCGCACAACTGTACGAAGATTGCGCATTGTGCCCGCACGACCGGGCGGCAATCGTATACGACCGTCTAGAGCCGGCCCCTGACCCGGGGGTAAAGGTCTCTGCCGGTTGCGAAAACCCGCTTCGAGGAAGCGACTAGAATTCGCCGGGCGGACACCGATAAAGCGTCTCAGAAGTGTCCCTTAAGTGCCGCCAATGCAACCATACCCTGTAAGCCTCGCCGCGTGATGCAGAGTTAGACTTCGGTCTCATCACAGATAATTGTATGGCGCGGCTTGCATTTTTCGGACGCTGACTTAACTCGCGAAAAGTGGGGATCCCATCAGGCATTTGTGCCGAGGAACGAGAGAATGTCAGAAGCTGCGCCGACATCGCAATTGGATTTCATCGAGCGGACCGTGGACGTCGTCGCGGCCTACGTTTCCAACAACTCGCTGCCCTCGGCCGAATTGCCGGCCCTGATCGCGAGCATCCACGAGGCGCTGAACACGATCGGGGCCGGCCCCGTCGCTCCGGCGACCGAGAGCGTCGAGCGGCCGACGCCCGCCCAGATCCGCAAGTCGATCCGCCCCGACGGGCTGGTCAGCTTCATCGACGGGAAGTCGTACAAGACGCTGAAGCGTCACCTGACCAAGCACGGTCTCGATCCGCAGACCTACCGCGAGCGCTACGGCCTGCCGGCCGATTACCCGACCACTTCGGCGAACTACTCGGCGCAGCGCTCGGCGCTCGCCAAGAGCCTCGGCCTCGGCCAGCCGGGCCGGTCCCCGGCGTCCGACAAGGCCGCCGCCGAGGAGGAGGCTGCCGCCCCCGCCTCCGCCCCTGCCTCCGGTCGCCGCAAGACCGCCGCGAGCAAGACCCGGGCGAGCCGCAAGGTCGAGGCCGCCTGAGCGCGGCCGCGAGGCCCGGACGGGGGCGGGCGATCGGAGACGATCGCGCCCGCACCGGTCCGGACTTGTTCGCCAGACCTGTTGGCCGGGCTCTCGGCCAAGCTCTCGGCCAAGCTCTCGGCCGGACCCCGCGCGCGGCGCGGCTCAGGCCGCGAGGCGCCCGTCCAGCGGGAACACCTTGGCAGGATTCAGCATCCAGTCCGGATCGAACACCGCCTTGACCCGCATCTGCTGCTCGAGATCGACCTGGTCGTACTGGAAGCGCATCAACTCGCGCTTCTCGATACCGACCCCGTGCTCGCCGGTGAGGCAGCCGCCGACCTCGACGCAGAGCTTCAGGATCTCGTCGCCCGCGGCCTCGGCCTTCTGCAATTCGCCGGGCGTGTTGATGTCGAACAGGATCAGCGGGTGCAGGTTGCCGTCGCCCGCGTGGAACACGTTGGCGACGCGCAGGCCCTTCTCGGCGCAGATGGCGCCGATCCGCTCCAGCACCGGCCCGAGCTGGCCGGTGGGGATCGTCCCGTCCATGCAGATGTAGTCGGAGATCCGGCCGGTCGCCCCGAAGGCCGACTTGCGGCCCTTCCAGATCGCGGCCGATTCCGCCTCCGAGCGCGAGACGCGCAGGCTGGTCGGTCGAAAATCCCGGGCGATCGTCTCGATCCGCGCCAGCATAGCGTCGCACTCGGCGTCCGAGCCCTCGACCTCGATGATCAGCATCGCCTCGGCGTCGCGCGGGTAGCCGGCCTGGGCGAAGTCCTCGGTGATGAGGATCGCCTCGCGGTCCATGTACTCGATCGCCACCGGGATGATCCCGGCCGCGATGATCGCCGCGACGCAGTCGCCCGCATCCTCGACCTTCGAGAAGCCGACCAGCACCGGGCGCGCGCCCTCGGCGGCGCGCAGGATCCGCACGGTCGCCTCGGTGACGATGCCGAGCTGCCCCTCCGAGCCGCAGACGAGGCCGAGCAGGTCGTAGCCGCCGCTGTCGAGGTGCTGGCCGCCGATCTCCACCACGGTGCCGTCGTTGAGCACCAGGGTGACGCCGAGCAGGTTGTTGGTGGTCACGCCGTATTTCAGGCAGTGCGCGCCGCCCGAATTCATCGCGATGTTTCCGGCGATCGTGCAGGCGAGTTGGCTCGACGGGTCGGGAGCGTAGAAGAAGCCCTCGTGGCTGACCGCCCCGGAGATCGCCAGGTTGGTGATGCCGCTCTGCACCCGGGCGGTGCGGTTGGCGAAGTCCATGTCGAGGACCTGGGTCATCTTGCCGACGCCGAGGATGATCGCGTCGGCCTGCGCGATGGCGCCGCCCGCGAGCGAGGTGCCGGCGCCCCGGGGCACGACCCGCACGCCGTTGGCGTGGCAGTAGGCCATCACGGCGGCGACCTCCGCGGTGGTGGAGGGCAGCACCACGGCGAGCGGCATCTGCCGGTAGGCGGTGAGCCCGTCGGTCTCGAAGGCCCGGCGCTCGTCCTCGCTGACCACCAGCGCCTCCGGCGCGACCAGGGGCGCGAGGCCGGCCAGGATCGCCTCGCGGCGGGCGAGGATCGCGGGATCGGGGTCGGGGAAGCGGATGGTCATGGGGCTCTTGCCCTCCTGGGGCCCGCGGCGCGGGACGGCGCGCGGGGTGGCGTGCCGGGAGCATGGACCCCGGCGGCCGCGCCTTCAACCGGCGTGCGGCGCTGCGTCGTCCCCGCGTCACATTTCAACCACGACGGCTGCCTAGCGTCGCCGGAGACGCCTCGCTGCGCCGCTCCCCGATTCCGGCCCCCGGTGCCGGATCCGGTCGACGGGTCAAGAACGGACACGATGAACGCTCCCGCCTCCAGCGCCCTGCGCGACGACCGCTACGACGCGCCGTCGGCGCATCTCGCCACCACCCGCGACCTCGGGATCCGCAGCCTCCAACTCGGCATCGCGGCCCTGCAGGAGGCGAGCGCCGCCTTCCAGGGCCGGCTCGGCGCGGCCTTCGAGGAGGCGGTGCAGACCATCCTGCAAAGCAAGGGCCGCGTCATCGTCAGCGGCATCGGCAAGAGCGGGCATGTCGGGCGCAAGATCGCCGCGACGTTGGCCTCCACCGGCACGCACGCCTTCTTCGTCCACCCGACCGAGGCGAGCCACGGCGACCTCGGGATGATCGCCCGGGACGACGTCATCATCGCGCTGTCGTGGTCGGGGGAGACCGCGGAACTGTCCGACCTCGTCGGCTTCAGCCGCCGGTTCTCGATCCCTTTGGTGGCGATCACCCGCAACGGCGAGAGCACCCTGGGCAAGGCCGCCGACGTGCTGCTGGAACTGCCCCGCGTGCGGGAATCCTGCCCGCACGACCTCGCGCCGACCTCCTCCAGCCTGATCCAGCTGGCGCTGGGCGACGCCCTGGCGGTGGCGCTCCTGGAGCGGCGCGGCTTCACCTCGGCGCGCTTCCACACCCTGCATCCGGGCGGCACCCTCGCGGCCCGCCTCAGGACCGTGCAGCAGGTGATGCACGGGCCCCAGGACATGCCGCTGGTGCACGAGACCGCCCTCATGTCCGAGGTGATGATCGAGATCGCGGCGCGGCGCTACGGCTGCGTCGGCGTCACGGACGCGGCCGGCCGCCTCGTCGGCATCGTCACGGACGGCGACCTGCGCCGCCACATGGGTCCGGCGCTCCTCGACACGCCGGTCTCGACCGTCATGACCCGCGACCCGGTGACCGTGGAGCCGCACAAGCTGGCCCAGGCCGCGCTGGAGCTGATGAACCGCCGGCTGATCACGGCGGTCTTCGCCGTCACCGACGGCCGGCCGGTCGGCATCGTGCACGTCCACGACCTGCTGCGCGTCGGCATCGCCTGAGGCCGTCGGGACCCGGCAGGGTCCGATCCGCGCCCGCATCCCGCGAGGCCTCCGCGCCTCGGGACGGGGCCGGCGGGTACGGCGGCCGGGCGCCCCTCACAGCCGGGCCAGCAACTCCGTCTTCTTGGTCGCGAACTCCGCGTCGGTGAGCACGCCGCGCGCGTGAAGGTCGGCCAGCCGCTCGATGGTCGCGAGGATCGCGTCCGGAGACGACCGGTCCGGGGCCGCCGAAGGGGCAGCCGCAGCGGCCGGCGAAGCGGCGGGGGCGGCCTTCGCCGGGATCTCGGCCGGGTCCGCTCGGCCCGGATTCACCTGGCCCGGGTCCGCTTGGCGCGGCGCCGCGACCTCCGCCTCGATCCGGCGCAGGCGGTCGAGGGCGACGGCCCCGGACGGTCCCGTGAAGCCGAGGCTGCCGTTCGCCTGGGAAACGCCGGTGATGCGGTGCTCGCCGGTATCGTACAGCGCGACCCCGGACCCCGCGTCGACGGCGAGCCGCCGGCTGTCCGGGAAATAGGCGTAGCGCAGCCCGTCCTGCGCGCCGGTGCTGGCCGGATCCCCGAGGCCGGCCGGCCACCACTCGCCGCCGCCGCGCCGCGCCGCGGGCGCGGCCTCCGAGAAGCCCCCCGCGGGGAGCGCCCCGGCCAGCTCGGTGCAGAGCGCGTCGACCCGCGCCTTCAGCGCGTCGTCGAACATCCGGCCAACCATCACCATCCCGCCGGAAAACCACTGCCCCATCCCGCCGAGATCGGGATGGTCGAACTGCGCCATCGTGCCGTGGCCACGCTCGAGGGCCCGGACCAGGTGGCGCACCGCGTCCGGGCTGACCCCGTGGCGGTCGGCGACGGTCTGCAGCCCGGGGACGGGGTCGAACGGCCCGTCATCCCGGAACGGGTCGGACGCGGCGGTGTCGGACGGATCCATGAGCCAGCTCCCGAAGCGTCGGAGGGCGGACAGGAGGCGCGGGGCGGCGGCCCCCTGCCGGCCCGGGTCGAGCCCGTGGGCCTGCGCCCACGGACCTGCGATGGCGTCGCGATGCGGAGCCAATCCCCGGCCGTCCGAGCGGGTTCCGGCCCGTCTCAGCCGGCGGCCTGCGGGAACGGTCCCGCGATGGTGAAGTCGGTGATCGGCCGGCGGCCGTTCGGGGTCTCGCGGGGCCGCTGCTCCTCGGTGAGGTCCGCCTCGGGCGTCTTGCGGCCGACCGCGAAGGCGGCCTCGATCCGGTGGTTCTCGGGCAGACGCAGCACCGCGGGCGCGCGGACGTGGTCGAACCCGACCATGCCGTGGGCGTGCCAGCCCTGGTGGATCGCCTGGAGCTGGAAGGCCAGCGAGGCGGTGCCGGCGTCGAAGGAGTGGCTGTAGGAGGGCTTCAGCTCGTCGCCGACCTTCATGAACCCGTTCGAGACCAGGAACAGGATCGCGCCGGTGCCGGACACCCATTTCTGATTGCCGGGCACCAGCAGGTCGAAGAACGTGTCCCAGTGGGCGTCGCCCCGGAGCGCGTAGAGGAAGCGCCAGGGCTGCGAGTTGTAGGCGGAGGGCGACCAGCGCGCCGCCTCGATCATCCGCATCAGCTCGGATTCGGGCACGGCCTCGCCCGTGAAGGCGCGGGGCGAGTGCCGCTTCACGAAGACCGGATCGATGTCGTGGTCGGCGCGGCGGGGCGGGGGCAGGCTCAAGGGATTCGTCTCCGATAGGCGCGAGCGCCCGGGCGGCCGAGCTTGCCCGAAAGGCCGGGCTGGAGGCAAACGCGGGATCGCCCCGGCCGCCGTGACGGTCGCGAAGGGCTCGAGCGGTTGCCCGGCGGGATCTTCGGAGCGCTGCCGTCTTTGCGAGAGGAGCGAAGCAATCCAGGCAGCGCCACGACTGTCGATGTCGCGTCGCCCTGGGTCACTTCGCTACGCTCGTGAAGACGATGCAGGCCGCCCGATGGCCGCGGCCGCTCCGGTGACGATCTCGGCCCCCCCCGTCACGCCACGCTGCGCTCGATCTCCTCCTCGTCGCAGATCACGCCGGCATTGCCCTCGAACTCGGCCGCGAGGTCGACGGGGGCGTGGGTCGGCGCCGGCGAGACCCGGTCGCGGGCGAAGGTCGCCAGGAACAGGCGCATGACGTGGCGCACGCCCGCGTCGTTGATGGTGCGCTGGTCCTCGTTGTAGTAGCGCCCGGCATTCACGTTGCTCGTGACGATGTCGTAGGCGGGGAAGTAGACCGCCCGCGGGTCGCCGCGGCCGACCACCTCGCCGGCCGCCACCCGCAGCACCGACTTGGAGTAGCTGTTCGACTCCATCACGTGCCGGTCCATGTAGGTGGCGATCATCGGTACCGGCGAGACCGTGAAGATCACCCGCGCCTTCGGGTTCACGCTCCAGAGCCGGTCGAGGAAGCCGTTGAGGTCACCGAGCACCTCGCCCGCGCCGGCATTCACGCACTCGTAGAGCGCGGGGTCGAACGTGCCGCCCGCGACGCCGGGGGCGAGCGGCAGCGCCGCGCCGTCGGCCCGCCAGCGCCAGCCCTCGGTGAGGCCGAGCGTCAGCACGAACACGTCGAGCGTCTCGAACAGGCGGCGCACCTCGGCGAGGTGCGCGTCGCGCGCCGCGACCACCTCGGCCTCGCTGGCGAAGCCCGCCGGCTCGACGGTCGGGCGGAACGGGTCGACGTAGCGACCGTCGTCGCGCAGCCACGCCTTCAGTTCCGGCTCGAACGTGCCGTAGGCCCGGTCGAACAGCTGCACGAACTGGCGCGTGTAGTAGAGGTTGCCGTAGCGCGCCGAGAACGTGCCGAACTGGCGGGCATTGGCCTCCTCGGCGCTCATGCCGGGGGTCGGCGGCTCGGTCAGGTAGTAGTTGAACCCGGCGCCGCGCACCGCCTCGGCCACCCGCTGGGCGAAGCACGAGCCGCCGGTGGCGACCTTGTCGGTCGGCCCGATCACGAACGTGTCCTTCGGGTGCGGATTGACCGCGAAGGGCGGCACGTTGGTGACGACCTTGCGCCAGAATCGCTCGGCCGGTAGACCCGTATACGGATTCAACGCCATCTTCGAACCCTCTTCTTCACGACGGCGGCAGGCCCTCGGGGGCGCTGTTCCGTCCGCTGACACCGGCACGCGACGTGGCCCTGAACGACCTGCCCCGGCGCGCCCGCAGCGCGTTCACCCGCTCGGCGACCGATTGGACGCCTACCCGTTGGGCCCCCACCTGGGCGACACCATGGCGGAACCGCGCCCGCACCGCCACGACCCGTGACGGGCCGAGCATCGCGGTGCTGGGCAATTGCCAGGCCCGGGGCATCGCCCGGGCCATGCGCCTGCTCGCGCCGAAGAGCCCGGTCCGTTACCTGCCCATGGGCTCGCTGAAGCGCGACCACGGCCATGTCGACGGCTTGATCCGGACCCTGCGCGCCCACGACCACGTCTTCTCGCAGGCCTTCCCGGCCGGGCTGATCCCCGGCGGCGACGCCGCCACTGTGCGCGCGGCCGACCCGCGGCTCAAGCTGTTCCCGTCGATCGTGTTCTCGGCCTTCCACCCGGACATGGTCTATGTCGGGCAGGCCTCGGACCTCGCCGCGCTGAAGCTGACGCCGTCGCCGCTGGGCCAGTACCACTCGGCGATCGTCGTCACCGCCCACCGGCTCGGGCTCGATGCCGGCCGCACGGCCGCCCTGTTCCGCGAGGACGTGTTCGCCCGCCTGGGCTACCTCGACCACTGGGACCCGGCGGTGCGCGAGCTCGTCGGCGCGGCCGACGCCCTGGGTTTCGGGCTGGAGCGCGAGGTGACCCGCTGGGCGCGCCGCGGCGCCTTCATGCACCTGATGAACCATCCCAAGGTCCACGTCCTCGGCGACATCGCGAGGCGGCTGCTGCAGGAGAACGGGCTCACGCCCGAGCCCGTGGAGATCGAGGATTACCTCGGCGACGAGCTGGCCCAGGACGTGGTCTGGCCGATCTACCCGCCCATCGCCGAGCATTTCGGCCTGACCGGCTCGTACCTGTTCAAGACCAAGCCGCGGGGCGACGACTTCCCGGTGCTCTACGACCTGCCGGGCTTCGTCGCGGCGAGCTTCGCCCTCTACGACGCGATGCCCCCCGGGGATCTCGCCTGCCCGCGGGTCGAGGCGTGGCTCGCCGCGCCGGAGATCGTCGCGCTGTTCCGGGGCGGCTGAGGCCGCCTCCGGGCGCCGCGGCGTCCCGGGTCGCTTCGCGGCGCGCGCGACGACGGTCCCGCCCGGAAGGGTCCGTGACTCAGCCCGCCGCGCAGAGCCGGCTGTCGGAGCCAGCCTCGCCCAGACCCTCGACCATCATCCGGACCAGGCGGTTGACCTCCTGCATCTGGAAGGGCTTGCGCAGGAACAGGCTGCCCGGCACACCGCTGCGGCCGTGCGTGTCGGTCGAGGTGTAGACCACCGGCCGGTCCGGATGGATCGCCCGGAAGGCGTGGGCCACCGTCCAGCCGTCGATCAGTCCGGGCAGGTGGATGTCGGTGAACAGCCAGTCGATCGCCGCGCCCCGGTCGCGCAGGACGGTCAGCGCGGCCTCGCCCGTCGAGGCTTCGATCACCCGGATGCCGTGCGTCTCGCACAGGCTCGCGACGATCTCGAGGAGCAGGTAGCTGTCCTCGACGATGAGGACGCTCTGGGCGGGGCGCATGCGGGAAGTCCGGTCTTCGGCCCGCCGATAAGGGACCGATAGGGTTGAGGATCTCTTAAAGCCCGGCCCGCGACCGTTACCGGCGGAGGCCCGGCGCCTGTTGCAGCGCCGCAACCGGGGCGGCCGAAATGGCGCGTCGCGGCCCGCCGCCCCGCCGCCGCCGCATTCCGGGCGCGTCCGGGTGCGTCAGCGCACGCCGTCGATCGGTGCGGACCGTCACCACGCCCCCGCGCCGCCCGGCGGAACCGTCGCTTAACCAACCCCGCCTACCAACGGCGCCAGGATTACGCGGACCCGCCTCGAAGACCAGCAGCCGGCCTTCGGCACCGCTCGAGGAGTTTTTCAGACCATGCCCCAGCGTTTCCGCGCCGCCGCCCTCGGCCTCGCACTCGTGGCCGCCCTCGGCCTAGGCGCCTGCAGCAACGACAAGGACCTCGCCGACGCCTCCGCCTTCGGGGCTGGCGCCGCCACCCCGGGCAGCGCGCAGGACTTCGTCGTCAATATCGGCGACCGGGTCTTCTTCGAGTCGGACTCCACCGACCTGACGCCGACCGCGACCGCGACCCTCGACAAGCAGGCCGCGTGGCTGCAGCGCTACCCGCGCTACACCTTCATCATCGAGGGCCACGCCGACGAGCGCGGCACCCGCGAGTACAACTTCTCCCTCGGCGCCCGCCGGGCCCAGGCGGTGAACGACTACCTCGCCACCCGCGGCATCGCGGCGAGCCGGATGCGGACCGTGTCGTACGGCAAGGAGCGGCCGGTGGCGGTGTGCAACGACATCTCCTGCTGGTCGCAGAACCGCCGCGCGGTGATCGTCCTCGACCGCGGCGCCGGCGCGTAGGCCGCCGCGCGAACGACCCCGGAGGCGGCTCTCGGCCGCCGCCTCCGATCGATGCTCTCGATCACGGCCTTCGATCACTCCTTCGACCCGCGCCGCAGTTTTGCCGCGGTGCGGCGCATCTGATAGGGCCTCGCGCCGACACCGGACCGCAGCCGTACCATGCCCGCCCGCCTTCGCACCCGCCTCGCCCTCGCCACCGCCGTCGGTGCCGTGCTCCTCGCCCACCCGGCCGCCGCGCAGGACGCTTCGGAACTGGTGGTGCGCCTCGGCCGCATCGAGAACCAGTCCCGGATGATGGCCGGGCAGATCGAGACCCTCCAGTACGAGAACCGCCAGCTAAAGGAGCAGCTGCGCAAGTTCCAGGAGGACGTCGAGTACCGCCTGAACGAGGGCAAGGGCGGCAAACCCTCGGCCGCGCCCGCGCCGTCGGGGCCCGTCAACGGCGGCAATCCGGGCGCCGGCCGCCCCGGGAAGCGCGGCGACGCCTTTGACCCGTCGCAGGCCCCCGGCGCCCCGGGCGCCCCGATGCAGCTCGGCAGCACGCAGCCCTCCGCGCCGCTGCCGCCCCGCGAGGCTGAGGAGGCCGCCGAGGCGGCGCCCCGGCCGCAGCGCCTGCCCCAGGGCGCGCTCAACGAGTCCGGCGAGGACGACTCGGAGGCCGGGACCTCCGGTTACGACGAGCCCGTGGACCTGCGGCCGCCGGCCCGGACCGGGGCGATCCCGGCGCGGCCCTCCGAGAGCGTGGCGGCGACCCGGACCGGAGATCCGGCCGCCGATTTCGACGCCGCGGTCGAGCTGTACCGCGCCAAGCAGTACGAGCAGGCCGAGATGGGCCTGCGCCAGTTCATCCAGTCGCACCCGCGCGACAACCGCGTCGCCGGCGCGACCTACTGGCTCGGCGAGAGCTACCTCGCCCGCGGCCGCAACCGCGAGGCCGCCGAGCAGTTCCTGAAGGTCTCGACCGACTACGCCCGCTCCGCCCAGGCCCCCGACGCCATGCTGAAGCTCGGCGTCACGCTCAACGCGCTCGGCGCCCGCGAGCAGGCCTGCGCGACCCTGGCCGAGCTGGACCGGAAGTTCCCGAATGCCGGCACCGGCGTCCGCCAGGGCGTCGCCCGCGAGCAGAAGCGCGCCCGCTGCGGCGCCTGAGCGTCTCGGGCGCTCTGAGCGCCTCGGGCGACTCGGGCGACCCGGTCCTCGGCGCCCTCCGCCCCTGGCTCGACCGGGCCGCGCGCGGCGGGCGGGGCGTGCTCCTCGCCGTCTCGGGCGGTCCCGATTCGAGCGCCCTGATGCACGCCGCCGCGCGCCTGCGCGACGCGACCGGCGCGTCGCTGCTCGTGGCGACCGTGGATCACGGCCTGCGGCCCGAATCCGGCGCGGAGGCCGAGGCCGTCGGCCGCGCCGCCCGCGCGCTCGGCCTGCCCCACGCGACCCTGCCCTGGGCGGGCGCGAAGCCCGGCAGCGGCCTGCAGGACGCGGCCCGCACGGCCCGCTACGCACTCCTCGCCGCCCATGCCGGGGCGGCCGGCGCCGGGCTCGTGCTGACCGGCCACACGCGGGATGACCAGGCCGAGACGGTCCTGATCCGGCTCGCGGCCGGCAGCGGCCCCGCGGGCCTCGCCGGCATGCGCGCCGAGCGGGACCTCGGCCCGGGCCTCGTCCTCGGACGCCCGTTCCTGCACCTGCCGAAGGCCAGTCTGGTGGCGTGGTGCGCGGCGGGCGGCCTCGCCTACCTGCGCGATCCCGCCAACGGCGACCCGCGCTTCGCCCGCGGCCGCCTGCGCGCGGCCTGGCCGGCCCTGGAGCGCGAGGGCCTGACCCGGGCGCGCCTCGCCCGGCTCGCCGAGCGCGCCGCCCGCGACGAGGCCGCGCTCCGGGGCGCGGCCGAGCAGGCCCTCGACGGGGCGCTCAGACCCGGGTCGGAGACGGGCGCGGGCCTGCGCCTCGACGGGCGCGCCCTGGCGGTCCTGCCGGACGCCGTGGCCCTGCGCTGCCTGGATCTCGCCCTGGCCCGGGCCGGCGCGGCGCCGCGCCGCCTCGCGCGCCTCGAGGCCCTCGTCCTCGAATCGCTCCTGCCGGCCCTGCGCCGCCGGGAGCCGGTCCGCCGCACCCTCGCGGGGATCCTCGTCGCCGCCGACGCGGGCGGGGGCGTGAGCCTCGCCCCGGCGCCGCCGCGCCGGCACGGACCCGCAGGTGCTGCCCTCGCCGCAGGGTCTCCCGACTTACTTGGCAAGGGAGAGCCCCCCGCCTACATTGGCGGAGTGTGCACGGATGGACCGGAATAGCCGCGTGGCGGGTCCGTCCTGGGGGTCGCACGCGCCAGGGATTGATCGATGAACCCGAATTTTCGCAACTTTGCCTTGTGGGTCGTCATCTTCCTGCTGGTGCTGGCCCTCGTCACCCTGTTTCAGAACCCGGGTCACCGGGGCGGCGGCAGCGAGATCGCCTACAGCCAGCTCCTGAACGACGCCGATGCCGGCAAGATCCAGTCGGTGGTGATCTCCGGGCAGGACGTGTCCGGCACCTACGTGGGCGGCGGCAACTTCACGAGCTACGCGCCCAACGACCCGAGCCTGGTCTCCAAGCTCCAGGGCAAGGGCGTGCAGATCACCGCCCGCCCGCCGTCCGACAACACCCCCTGGTTCATCCAGCTCCTCGTGAGCTGGCTGCCGATCCTCGTCTTCATCGGCGCCTGGATCTTCCTCTCGCGCCAGATGCAGTCCGGCGCCGGCCGCGCCATGGGCTTCGGCAAGTCGAAGGCCAAGCTCCTGAACGAGGCCCACGGCCGCGTGTCGTTCGACGACGTCGCCGGCGTCGAGGAGGCGAAGGAGGATCTCCAGGAGATCGTCGAGTTCCTGCGCGACCCGCAGAAGTTCCAGCGGCTCGGCGGCCGGATCCCGCGCGGCGTGCTGCTCGTCGGCCCGCCCGGCACCGGTAAGACCCTGATCGCCCGGGCGGTCGCGGGCGAGGCCAACGTGCCGTTCTTCACCATCTCGGGCTCCGACTTCGTCGAGATGTTCGTGGGCGTCGGCGCCAGCCGCGTGCGCGACATGTTCGAGCAGGCCAAGAAGAACGCGCCCTGCATCATCTTCATCGACGAGATCGACGCGGTCGGCCGCCACCGCGGCGCCGGCCTCGGCGGCGGAAACGACGAGCGTGAGCAGACCCTCAACCAGCTTCTCGTGGAGATGGACGGGTTCGAGGCCAACGAGGGCGTGATCATCATCGCGGCGACCAACCGCCCCGACGTGCTCGACCCGGCCCTGCTGCGGCCCGGCCGCTTCGACCGCCAGATCATGGTGCCGAACCCGGACGTCACCGGCCGCGAGCGCATCCTGCGTGTCCACGTCCGCAAGGTGCCGCTGGCCCCCGACGTCGACCTCAAGACCATCGCGCGCGGCACCCCGGGCTTCTCGGGCGCCGACCTGATGAACCTCGTCAACGAATCGGCGCTCCTCGCCGCTCGACGCGGAAAACGCATCGTGACGATGCACGAGTTCGAGGACGCCAAGGACAAGGTCATGATGGGCGCCGAGCGGCGCACCCTCGTGATGACCGAGGACGAGAAGCGGCTCACCGCCTACCACGAGGGCGGCCACGCCATCGTGGCGCTGAACGTCCCGGCCACCGACCCGGTGCACAAGGCGACCATCATCCCGCGCGGTCGGGCGCTGGGCATGGTCATGCAGCTGCCCGAGCGCGACAAGCTCTCTATGAGCTTCGAGCAGATGACCTCGCGGCTGGCGATCATGATGGGCGGCCGCATCGCCGAGGAGATGATCTTCGGGCGCGAGAAGGTGACCTCGGGCGCGCAGTCGGACATCGAGCAGGCGACGCGGCTCGCCAAGATGATGGTGACCCGCTGGGGCTTCAGCCCCGAGCTCGGCACCGTCGCGTACGGCGACAACAACGACGAGGTCTTCCTCGGCATGTCGATGGGCCGGCAGCAATCGGTCTCCGAGTCGACCGCCCAGAAGATCGACGCCGAGGTCCGCCGCCTCGTGGAGACCGGCCTGGAGGAGGCGCGCCGCATTCTGGCCGAGCACAAGGACGACCTGGAGGCCCTGGCCCAGGGGCTCCTCGAATACGAGACCCTCTCGGGCGAGGAGATCCGCAACCTGCTCAAGGGCCAGCCCCCGATCCGCGACGGCGGCGACGTGCCGCCGACCCCGGCCCGGGGCTCCTCGGTCCCCTCGGCGGGCCGCGGCCGGCCGAAGGAGAGCGACGGCGGCCTGGAGCCGCAGCCGCAGGCCTGAGGTCGCGGAATCGGACGAGCGAAGGGGGCGCCGCGAGGCGCCCTTTTTCGTTCCGTGCGGCCTCCTTCGACGCGCGTGCGGATTCGGCGCGCTTTCAGGACGCTGTCAGGACCGCGCGCGGGGCCGCGTCACGCTCCCTCATCAGCGGCGGCGTTCGCCGGCGACGCGTGATCGTCGCCGCGTCTCCCGTGACAAACCGACCTTCCTGTCGGCGGATCGCGCGCGTCAGCTTGGCCGGAGGCTCGGCGGACTCCGCCGAATCGGAAACACAGGTCCCTTCCACAGGCCGCCGCGAAACCCCCGATGCCGGTCTCGACCTATCTCGTCGTCGCCCTCGGCGCCGTCGTCGCCGGCTTCGTCCAGGGCCTGTCGGGCTTCGGCTTCGGCCTCACGGCCCTGTCGTTCTGGGCCTGGGTGATCGACCCGCAGCTCGCCGCCGTGCTGGCCGTCTCCGGCGCCTTCACGGGCCAGGTCATCGCGGCGGTCTCGGTCCGGCGCGGGTTCGAGACTAGGCGCCTCGCGCCCTTCGTCCTCGGCGGCCTCGCCGGCATCCCCCTCGGCGTCCTCCTGCTGCCGCGGCTCGACGCCGACTGGTTCAAGACGCTCCTCGGCCTCCTGCTGATGGTCTGGTGCCCGGCCATGCTGTTCGCCCGGAACCTACCGCGGATCGCGGCCGGCGGCCGGCTCGCCGACGCCGCGGTGGGCCTCGGCGGCGGGATGATGGGCGGGCTCGGCGGCTTAACGGGCATGCTGCCGACCCTCTGGTGCACCCTGCGCCGCTACGAGCGCGACGTGCAGCGCTCGGTGATCCAGAACTTCAACCTCGCGATGCTCAGCGTCACCCTGGCGACCTACCTCGCCGCGGGGCTCGTCACCCGGGCGACGCTGCCGATCCTGGCGGTGGTCCTGCCGGCGATGCTGGTCCCGACGCTGCTCGGCACCCGGATCTATCTCGGCCTCAGCGAGGTCGCCTTCCGCCGGCTCGTGCTCGGCTTGCTGACCGTCTCGGGCCTCGCGCTGGTCTCGGCCTCGGCGCCGCGGCTCCTGCAGCGCGCCGGGCGCCCCATTTCGACCGCCTTTGTCGGGGAGCACCCCGTTGACTCTGCCGGCCGGTGAGCCGCCGGCGGGCGCGATAATCTGCTAAGCTGTGCCGGGTCCGCGAGACCGGGCGCCGGAGACGTGATGGTGCGCAAGTATTTCGGAACCGACGGCATCCGGGGCCGGGCCAACGGCGTGATCACGCCGGAGCTCGCCCTCAAGGTCGGTCAGGCCGCCGGCCTCGTGTTCCAGCGCGGCGACCACCGCCACCGGGTGGTGATCGGCAAGGACACCCGCCTCTCGGGCTACATGATCGAGACCGCGCTCGTCGCCGGCTTCACCTCGGTGGGCATGGACGTGCTCCTGCTCGGGCCGGTGCCGACGCCGGCCGTGGCGATGCTGACCCGCTCGATGCGGGCCGATCTCGGCGTGATGATCTCGGCCTCGCACAACCCGTTCGAGGACAACGGCATCAAGCTGTTCGGGCCCGACGGCTTCAAGCTCAACGACGCGATCGAGCACGAGATCGAGGGGCTGATCGACGCCGACATGCACAAGCGCCTCTCCGGCTCGAACGACCTCGGCCGGGCCAAGCGCATCGAGAGCGTGCACGCCCGCTACATCGAGTTCGCCAAGCGGACCCTGCCGCGGCAGGTGACGCTGGACGGGCTGCGGGTCGTGGTCGACTGCGCCAACGGCGCGGCCTACCGGGTCGCCCCCGAGACCCTGTGGGAGCTCGGCGCCGAGGTGATCGCCATCGGCACCGAGCCGGACGGGTTCAACATCAACCGGGATGTCGGCTCGACCGCGCCCGCGGCCTTGATCGACATGGTGCGCGAGCGCCGGGCCGATATCGGCATCGCGCTGGACGGCGACGCCGACCGGGTGCTGATCGTGGACGAGAAGGGCCAGGTGGTCGACGGCGACCAGCTCATGGCCGTCGTGGCGCGCTCCTGGAAGGAGGACGAGCGCCTGACGCAGCCGGGCGTGGTGGCGACGATCATGTCGAATCTCGGCCTGGAGCGCTTCCTCGGCGGTCTCGGCCTGACCCTGGCCCGCACGGCGGTGGGGGACCGCTACGTCCTCGAGCACATGCGGGCGCACGGCTACAACCTCGGCGGCGAGCAGTCCGGCCACATCATCATGTCGGACTACACGACCACCGGCGACGGCCTCGTGGCCGCCCTGCAGCTGCTGAGCGTGGTGCAGCGGCAGAACCGGCCCGTGAGCGAGGTCTGCCACTGCTTCGACCCGCTGCCGCAGATCCTCAAGAACGTCCGCTACCGGAGCGGCGAGCCCCTGCGCGAGGACAGCGTGGTCAGCGCCATCGAGCACGCCCGCGAGCGGCTCGGCAACGCCGGCCGCCTCGTGATCCGCCCGTCGGGCACCGAGCCGGTGATCCGCGTCATGGCCGAGGGCGACGACCGCGGCCTCGTCAACGCGGTGGTCGACGAGGTGGTCGACGCCGTCACCCGCGCGGCGGCCTGAGGCCGGAGCCCCGGAGGGGCGCCAGGCGCGGGGTCAGCCCAGGTCAGCCCAGGTCGGCGTAGGCGGCGCGCAGCTCCGCGGGCGCGGTCATCCGCCACGCGCCCAGCAGCGCCGCCCGCAGGGTCTCCTCCGCGCAGAGGTCGAGGTCGAGATTGGTCCAGCCCCGCCGCCCCCAGGCGCCGTCGAGCGGCGCGAACAGGTCCGGCTCGGCCTCGCACAGGGCGGCCTGATCGGCGGGCGCGAGGCGCAGCACGACCCGCGCCTCCTCGACCCAGAGGGTCGCGAAGACCCGGCCGCCGACCCGGAAATCCGGGTTGCCGCTGTGGGCGCCCGCTACCGCCTCGGGCAGCATCAGCGCCAGGATGCGCACGTCGTCGGGTCCCATGCGGCCTCAGCCCCCGCGCCGTCCGGCCCCCACAGAAGAACTGCGCTGACCCCGGCGGCGCAGCGCAGCCGAAACAAGCAAGTCTCGCCCGGATATCCGTTTCGACAGTTCGGCAACGGATGCGCAAGCCTAACATTTAACGTTAAGCCGGATTTAAGACGTTCCTTCCATCCTGCCCTCGTACCCCGGGACCGCGCGCCGCGCGTCCGGCTCACGAGTCCAGTGAAGGAATCCTCATGGCCCGCTCCAAGCTGAACGCTTTGGTGCGTAGCCTGACGCTCGCGGCGAGCGTCGGTGCGCCCTGCCTCGCCGCGGCCGCGGATCTGATGCTGCCGCCGCCCCCGCCCCCGCCGCCCCCGCCGATCGAGGTCGGCGGCGGCTGGTACCTGCGTGGCGACGTGGGCGCGAGCATCTACACCCGTCCGCGCTACAGCGACGCCTACGACTACACCGGCTACGCCGAGTCCAACCGCGCCTTCGGCAACGCGGTCGGCGGCGGCGGTTTCGCGGGCGTCGGCGTCGGCTACCAGTTCACCCCGTTCCTGCGCGGCGACATCACCGGTGAGTACCGCTACTCCACCGGCCTGCGCGGCAGCGAGTACTACAAGGGTCCGGATTTCGATAACGGACTCGGCTCGTACGGCGTGAACAAGTCGAGCGGCAACTTCGACTCGGCGGTGGTGCTGGCCAACGCCTATTTCGACCTCGGCACGTGGTACGGCATCACGCCGTTCATCGGCGGCGGCGTCGGCTACGCGTTCAACCACGTCTCGAGCTACTCGACCAACCAGCAGTTCACCAGCCCGACCTACGCGTACGATTACACCAATGCCGGCTGCGGCTGCATCCCGTACGCCCCGGTCTACGACCCGAACGGCAATCCGGTCTACAACACCAACAGCGGCAGCAAGTTCTACAAGGACAAGACCACCGGCAGCCTCGCCTGGGCGCTCCACGCCGGTCTCGCCTACAACGTGACCGACGCGCTGAAGATCGAAGTAGCCTACCGCTACCTGAACCTCGGCAAGGCCGAGACCGGCCCGGGCTTCGTCCCGTGCTGCACCGGCAGCCTGCAGGCGATCAAGATCAAGGACATCGAGGCGCACGACGTGAAGATCGGCCTGCGCTACTACCTCGGCGGCTTCGTGGCAGCCCCGCTGCCGCCCTTGATGCCGGAGCCCATCCCCGGCCCGCTGGTGCGCAAGTACTGATCGCGCCTCGACCGCGATCCCCTTGACGGACGACGACGGCGCGGAGGGTCTCCGCGCCGTCTCGCGTTTCGGCGCCCCGTCGCGACAGGTCCGGTTCTCGGCCTGTCCTCAGCCCGTCCTTGCCCGACCCAATAACCGCCACGACGTCCCGGGACTGGCATCCCCGGATCGGGACTGACCTATCGCAGTCGAGCAACGGAGAATTAAGGTTACTGGCGTATCACCGTGTCGAGGCTCGATCCGCCGTCCGTCTCTTCCGTCCCAGGACGATCCCGATGCGTACCGTCACTTTCCCGCTGCTGGCGGTTCTCGGTCTCTGCGGCGTGAACACCGCGCGCGCTGCGGATCTGGATTACGATTACCTGCGCGGCGCGGATTACGACCCGGTCCCGGCCCCGGTGGTCGACTGGAGCGGCGTGTATGTCGGCGGCCACGGCGGCTTCACGTCGACGAGCCTGGGCTTCGGGAACACCGCCCAGCCGATCGTTGCCAATGATCTGCGCCAGACCAGCGTCGAGAGCCAGTACCACGTCTCGACCCTGATGTCCTCGAACGCCAATCGGCGCGTGAACGGGACCAGCTTCGGCGCGTTTGTCGGCTACAACATTCAGTTCGACGAGATCGTTCTCGGTGTCGAGGCCGACTACACGCATTTCGGATCGGGTGGCGCGGTCAATGACACGATCGGCCGGCAGATGGTGACCAACGATGGCTTCGTGAACTACGTCAACCTCGCGAGCAACTCCCGCACCAAGCTCGACGATTACGCCACGCTGCGCGCCCGAGCGGGTTACGCGTTCGGAAACGTTCTTCCCTTCGTGACGGGCGGATTCGCGATCGGCTCCGCGCAGATCGCCGACCACGTGTCCGTGCAGGTGGCCGGCTACGACCAGACGACCTACAGAGCGAACCAAGCGATCACGGACGCGACCAAGCCGGCCTTCGTCGGACGTTACGGGTACAGCTCGTTCGACGCGAGCAACCCGAATGCCGGGATCCTGTCCGATCCCTTGGTATTCAACCGCGCCAAGACCAAGATCGTCGGCGGCTTTTCGGCTGGAACCGGCGTCGAGTACGCCATCACGCCCAACATCCTACTGCGCGCCGAGTATCAATACGTGCTCTTCGATGCCTTCGACGGGCACAAGGTCAACCTGAACACCGTCCGCGCCGGCGCGGCCGTCAAGTTCTGATGCCGCGCTTCGGCGGGAGCCTGCTCATGTGGTACGCACGCACCATCCGGCTCACCCTCCTGCTGCTCGGTGCCGGCCCGCTCCTCGACCCCGCCGTCGCGGCGGATTGGCCGCGCGACCCGCATCCGCCGCGCAGTGTTCGATACCGGAGTCCGGTGCCGTCCGTTCCCGCCGTCCCCCCGCCCGTCCTGGTGCGGGGCTACCTGCCGCGCAACCACAACGTCCCGATGTACAACGAGCCGCCCCGCCGCGAGCCGGCCTGGTGAGGCCTCCGCGCCGCCCTCAACTCTCCAGCTCGCTGTCCCAGTACAGGTAGTCGAGCCAGGTGTGATGGTACTGGCGGTGGTCGAACTCGGGCTGCCGGTGGTGCAGCTCGTAGCGCGTCGGCCGCCGGGGCTCGGTCATCAGCGGCATGTCCGCCTCGTCCGGCGTTCGGTTGGCTTTGCGCAGGTTGCAGGGCGAGCAGGCCGCCACGACGTTCTCCCAGCTCGACAGGCCGCCCCGGGAGCGCGGCACCACGTGGTCGAAGGTCAGGCCGCCCGAGGGCAGCCGCAGGCCGCAATACTGGCAGCTGAAACCGTCGCGCAGGTAGATGTTGTAGCGGGTGAAGGCCGGACTGCGGGCCAGCGCCACGTAGTTCTTCAGCGCCACGACGCTCGGCACCCGCAGGGCGCGCGAGGGCGAGCGCGCCTCGACGTCGTAGCTCGCCACCAGGGTGACGCGGTCGAGGAACAGGGCCGTGAAGGCGTCCTTCCACGACCAGAGGGAGAGCGGATTGTACGAGAGCGGCCGATAATCCGCGTTGAGGACGAGGGTTTGGAGATCCATCATCGGCGCGACTCTTCGGACTAGCTCTGGCGCGTGGGACGCGCGGGACCATGCCGCCGCCCCGCCGGCCCGTCCGAACCGGCCCGGGGCCGATACGGGACGGGCCGGCGCGCGGAGCGACGGCTTGACGGGAGAGACGGAGGGAACAACAGGGCGGCGGGCCGGCGCGCGGGGGCGCCGGTCGATGCGGTAGCATCCGGAACGCGGCCGGGCCGGGCCGGTATCGCCACCGGCCGCGCCCTTTCGCGTAGCAACGAAAAGGCCCTGTCCATCAGGTGTTCATCTAATCCCAGCGTGACACCCTTGTGAAGCTTTTCCGGATGAGCCCCGGGGACGCACCCACAGCGGGCTCGCGGGGGCGGGACCCGGCGCGGGATCCGGCCCGGGGTGGGCAGCGGCACGGTTTCGCCCTATTGCTCGCCCAGAGCGCCCGGCCGCCAGGAGGCCCGCCCGGTCCCCGATCGCCGCCGATTCGCCGATGCCGGACTCCGGCCGGCCGCCGCGCGCCCGACGAGAGGTTGCTCATGCATCGTATCCCAGCGCGGACCCGGAAGCCGGAGGGCGCGCCGCGCCCGTCCCGCGCACTCGCCCTGCTCGCCGCGCTGGTGTTCGCAACCCCGGCGGCCCTGACCCTGCCGGCCTTCGCCCAGGATCCGGCGCCCGCCGCCAAGTCTTCCGATCAGAAGCCCGCCGATCACAAGTCCGCCGACACCAAGGCCGCGCCCGACGCCAAGCCCGCGGACGGCAAGGCGCCCGACGCGAAGGCGCCCGACGCGAAACCCGCCGACGCGAAGCCCGCGCCCCCGCCGGCCGCCAAGGCCGAGGTTCCCGAGCAGTTCAAGAAGGTCCGAGCCAAGCTCGACGCCGCCAAGACCGAGCTCGACGCCCGCGAGAAGCAACTCGGCCACACGGAGCTGACGGTGGCCGACCTCACCGCCATCCGCGACAGCGCCGTGACGGTCACCGACGAGATCCGCACCCTGGTCACCCGGCTCGACGCGCCGCTGGAGGCCGCGCGCGAGCGCCTGGCTCAGCTCGGGCCGAAACCCAAGGATACCCAGGAGAGCGCCGACGTCGCCGCCGAGCGCGCCGAGCGCGAGGCCGCCGTCACCCGCATCGACGAGACCCAGCGCCTCGCCCGCTCCCTGGTGGTGCAGGGCGACCAGATCGTCGACCGTGTCTCGAATCGCCGCCGCGAATCGTTCACCCGCGACCTGCTCCAGCGCTCCCAGCCGCTGGTCGGCCCCGGTCTCTGGACCAAGGTGATGGGCGACGTCCCCCGGGACACGCGCGCCCTGCAGAGCGCCGTGTCGGATATCGGGCTGCTGTTTTCCCGCAACGGCAACCTCGCCAACCTGCTGTTCTTGGGGCTCGCCTTCGGGATCTCGGTGGCGCTGTATTTCGGCCGGCGCAACATCGCCCCCAAGGGCGCCCGCCGGGATGCCACCAAGACCGACCCGTCGCGGCGCGCCGTGATGCTCGCCGCCTGGCGGGTGATCCTGCTCGGCACCGTGCCGGCCGTGGCCGGGTCCTACGCGGTCTACTACGCCCTCGATTCCACCAACCTGCTGCCGTCCCGGCTCCTGCCGGTCGCCGCCGCGATCCTCGGAGGGCTGGCCTTCATCGCCTTCGTGGAGGCCCTCTGCGACGGGCTGCTCAGCCCCGAGAAGCCGGCGTGGCGGCCCGCCCCGGTGAGCGACGCGGCGGCCACCCGCCTGACCCGGCTCGCCGTCGGCATCGCCACGGTGATCACCGTGGTGAAGTCCGTCGAGGCCCTGAATTCCGGGATCTCGGCGGCCCTGCCGATCTCCATCGCCACGCGGGGCCTCGGGGCGGTCGCCACCGCGCTGATCCTCGCGGTCGGCCTCCACCGGTTCGCCGACACCGAGCAGGAGGAGGAGGCCTGCTTCGGCCCCTACGTGCCGACCAAGACCACGACGGGCATCGGCGGGCCGGCGCGGCTCCTGGGCTGGGCCGCGGTGGCGCTGATCGGGCTCGGCGCGCTGGTGGGCTACGTGGCCTTCGCGGCCTTCCTGATCGACCAGCTGATCTGGGACGCCGCGGTCCTCGTGCTGCTCTACCTGCTGGTCCAGAGCGTCGACATCTTCGTCGGCCGCGCGCTCAGCGACGAGACGCGGCTCGCCACCACGCTCCAGGCCAATACCGGCCTGCGCAAGCGCTCGCTCAACCAGATCTCGGTCCTGACGACCGGCGCGACCCGGCTCATCCTGTTCCTGGCGGCCGCGGTCCTCGTGCTGGCGCCCTGGGGGCTCGATTCCACCGACATCGTCTCGTCGGTCCGGCAGGCCTTCTTCGGCTTCAAGGTCGGCGACGTCACGATCTCGCTCTCGAGCATCGCCTTCGGGATCGGCATCCTGGTGGTCGGCGTGTTCATCACCCGCGGGGTGCAGCGCTGGCTGGAGAACACCTACCTGCCGGCCACCGACCTCGACGCGGGCCTGCGCAACTCGATCACCACGGTGGCGGGCTATTGCGGCTTCCTGATCGCGCTGGCGCTCGCCTTCTCGTATCTCGGCCTGAGCCTCGAGAAGCTCACCATCGTGGCCGGCGCCCTGTCGGTCGGTATCGGTTTCGGCCTCCAGTCGATCGTCAACAACTTCGTCTCCGGCCTGCTGCTCCTGTGGGAGCGCCCGATCCGGGTCGGCGACCAG
Organism: Methylobacterium sp. UNC300MFChir4.1; assembly: GCF_900110155.1. Lineage (NCBI taxonomy): Bacteria > Pseudomonadati > Pseudomonadota > Alphaproteobacteria > Hyphomicrobiales > Methylobacteriaceae > Methylobacterium > Methylobacterium sp. UNC300MFChir4.1. The sequence continues at coordinate 106,341 of NZ_FOCS01000013.1, forward strand.
GTGGTGATCGGCGATTCCGAGGGCATCGTGAAGCGGATCTCGGTGCGCTCCACCGAGATCCAGACCTTCGACCGCTCGGCCGTGATCGTGCCGAACTCGAACCTGATCTCCGGGGTGGTGAAGAACCGGGTGCGGGGCGACCGGACCGGGCGCGTCAGCATCACGGTGAGCGTCCTGCGCAACCAGGACCCGGTGCGCGCCGCCGAGATGATCACGGCCTGCGCGCAGAGCCACTCCGACATCCTGAAGGAGCCCCCGCCCCGGGTGGTGTTCAAGAAGATCGGCGACCCGTTCCTGGAATTCGAGCTGCTCGTCTGGATCGTGGACGTGAGCCTCGGCCAGAAGGTGGTGACCGACCTGAACTTCTCGGTGTTCGCGACCCTCTCGGAGGCGGGCTTCATCCCGCCGCTCGGGCCCGGCTCCAGCATCGTCACCGTGCAGGGCCTCGACACGATGCAGAGCGCCATGGGCGAGATCGCCAGCCGCTTCATCCAGCCGGCCGCGGTTCCCGAGGGCGGCGAATCAGCCCGCCCCCAGCGCGACCGCGGGCTGCGCAGCGCCGGTGCCTGACCGGCCGCCGCCGAGGACGATCCGGACGGCGTTCCCGCCCGCGTCCTTGGCGGCGTAGAGCGCCGCGTCAGCCCGGTCGAACAGCCGGGCGCGGCCCCCGCGCCCGCTGGACATCCCCGCGGCGTCTCCCACCGCGATCCCCACGGAGGCGCCGATCCGCAACTCCCGGCCGCGATACGGGATCGGCCGGCTCAGGGCGGCGACGACGCGCCGGCCGCGCTCCACCAGCGCGAGCGGGTCGACGGGCGCCCGCAGGAGCACGGCGAACTCGTCGCCGCCGATGCGGGCCACGAGGGCCGCGTCCCGGCAGACGGCGGCGAGCCGCGCGGCCGAGCGCCGGAGGCACAGGTCGCCGGCCGCGTGGCCGTGGACGTCGTTGACCGGCTTGAACCCGTCGAGGTCGATCAGCAGCAGGGCGCCGAGGGGATCCGGACCGGCGCCGCCCGTCCCGGCCTCGAACCGCGCCTCGAATCGCGCCTCGAAGCCGCGGCGGTTCGCCAGCCCGGTGAGCGGGTCGCGCTCGGCGCGCCGGCTCAGCTCGGCCAGCCGGGCGATCTCCTCGGTGACGTCCTGCTTGGTTCCGAACAGGCGGGCGGGGCGCCCGTCCTCGGCCTCGACCGCGGCGCGGATCCGGATCCAGCGCCGCCGGCCCCCGGCCTGGATCTCGGCGTCGAGCACGAAGGCGCCGCTCCCGGCGATCGCCCGGTGCCGGAGCGCCTCCAGCAGGCGCCGCGAGGTCGGCTCGTAGAGGTCCAGGATCCGGGGCCGGTGCAGCGCTGCGCCCCGGGGGACGCCGAACAGGTCGTGGACGCCCCCGGACCAGTCGAGGGCGCCGTCGCGCAGGCGGCAGGACCAGAGGCCCATCCCGGCGGCCGCCAGGGCACGCTCCTGCCGCGCCAGCAGGCCGGCCTGCTGGCGAAGGATCGTCCGCTGGAGGGCGCGCGCGGCCGCGGCCTCCAACGCCGCCTCAGACGCTGCCGACGGGTCCGCGCACCCGCCGACGGGTCGGTCGCGGGGTGGATCCACCGGGGTCAGGGAACGCGCGGTCGTCATCGGTGTGCAATTTTAGACGGAGGGCCTTTGAGGAAGCCCTAACCGTCCGATGCGCGGCCGAGCGGCAGCCCCTATATGGCGGCTGGGCGGTGGGGCCGTCGCAGGGATGGGTGAAACGTGACGAGACGCGATCGGGACGGTCGACATGCGGGGCGCGGGCGCGCCCGGATCAGGACCGGAGCCCGGATGGTCGGTCCGGCCGCGCTGGCGGTGGCGCTTCTCGGCGGCTGCGCCGCCCAGCCGCCGAGCAGCGCCGGGCTGCCGAGCATCTACCTGCCGCTCGCCAGCAACAGCGCGCATATCGACGTCGAGGCGGCCCGCGACATGATCTCGTCCTACCGCCGCAACCGCGGCGCGCCGCCGCTGACGGTCGATCCCGAACTGCAGCGCCTCGCCGAGGCCGAGGCGGCCGCCATGGCGCTCGCCGACCGGCCGAGCCGGGCCCAGACCGTCAAGGCCGCCGTCGAGCGGCTCGGCTACGCGAGCGTCAACGCCAACCTCTCGGCGGGCTACCACACCCTGGCCGAGGCCTTCTCGGGCTGGCGCGAGAGCCCGCCCCACGACGCCACCATGCTGGCGCCCGGGGCGACCCGGATGGGGATCGCCACCGCCTACGCCCCGGGCTCGAAGTACAAGGTCTACTGGGCGCTCCTCACCGCGAAGTAGCGGCACCCCGCCGGTCGGCCGGCATGGAGGGGGCCTCGCCGGCGGGAGGCGAATCGGTCGTCCGGACAGCCGGACGCCGTCGATCATGAACGGCGCGAACGCCGCGTCGACGCCGCCGAGCCGTCGGGCACCGCCCGCGCGTCCCGGGCGCGGCGGGTCCGGGCTAAGCTTCGGGAAGCTTTGCTGAAGCAACCGTAAAGGCGACTGTTTCGAACCTGTATCGGCCCGTCATCGCCCGTTCAGGCAGGCGCTGGCATACCCGTTTCGTACGAGGGGTTTGACGCGAATCCGGCACGCATGCCGGCCGCGCGGACCTCTTCGGTGAAGGCGTGAGACCCGGGTCACACGGGCCGCGCCAGGGGTGGCGGAGCGGTACGATGGTTCGTCTGTACGGGCGGGTCCTGGGATTTCTGAAGGCGGAGCGGCGGCTGGCGATAGGCTTGGCCGTCACCAACGTGGTCCTGGCGATCGCGGCCTTCGCCGAGCCCCTGCTGATGGGCCGGATCATCGACCAGCTGACCCATCTCAAGCGCGGCGGCGACGCCATGGGCACGATGCTGCCCCTGCTCGCCGCCTGGGTGGCGTTCGGCTTCTTCACCATCGCGGCGGGCGTGTTCATCGCGCTCCACGCCGACCGGCTCGCGCACCGCAACCGCCTGTCGTCGATGGCGAGCTACTTCGAGCACGTCCTCGACCTGCCGCTCGCCTTCCACTCGGCCAACCATTCCGGCCGCGTCCTGAAGGCGATGCTGGAGGGCACGAACGGCATGGCGTGGCTGTGGCTCGGCTTCTTCCGCGATCACCTCGTCGCCCTGGTCTCGCTCGGCGTGCTCCTGCCGATGACCCTGTTCATCAACTGGCAGCTCGGCGCGATCCTGGTGGTGCTGGTGCTGGCCTTCACGGCGCTCACCACCTTCGTGATGCGCCGGACCGAGGCGCTCCAGGGCCAGGTGGAGGAATTCAACTCGGGGCTGGCCGCCCACGCCTCGGACGCCCTCGGCAACGTCGCGGTGATCCAGTCCTTCACCCGCGCCAAGGCCGAGAAGGAGGCGATGCGCGGCATCATCACCAACCTGCTCGCCGCGCAGATCCCGGTCCTGTCCTGGTGGGCGCTCGCCAACGTGGCGACCCGCGCCTCCGCGACCATCACCATGACGGCGATCTTCGTCACCGGCATCTGGCTCTACCAGGCCGGCACCACCACGGTGGGCGAGGTCGTGGCCTTCATGAGCCTCGCCACCGCCTTCGTGGCCCGGCTCGACCACGTGGTCGGCTTCGTCAACGGCCTGTTCCAGCAGGCGCCGAAGATCGCCGAGTTCTTCGAGATCTACGACACCGTCCCGGCGGTGGCCGACCGGCCGCACGCCCGGCAGGTCGCCCGCTTCGAGGGCGCGGTCACCTTCGAGGACGTCGCCTTCTCGTACGACGGAAGGCGCCCGGCGCTCGACGGCGTGTCGTTCACCGCCAAGCCCGGCGAGACGATCGCGCTGGTCGGCACCACCGGCTCGGGCAAGTCGACGACGCTCGGCCTGCTGCACCGCAGCTTCGACCCGGCCTCCGGCGCGATCCGCATCGACGGCATGGACATCCGCGACGTCGGCCTCGCCTCGCTGCGCCACAACATCGGCGTGGTGTTCCAGGAGCCGATGCTGTTCGCCCGCTCGATCCGCGAGAACCTGCAGGTCGGCTGCCCCGACGCCACCGACGCCGAGATGCTCGACGCGCTGGAGCGCGCCCAGGCCAGCGCCTTCATGGCGCGCCAGGCCGACGGGCTCGACACGGTGATCGGCGAGCGCGGCCGGTCGCTCTCGGGCGGCGAGCGCCAGCGGCTCTCGATCGCCCGGGCCCTCCTGAAGAACCCGCCGATCCTGATCCTCGACGAGGCGACCTCGGCGCTGGACGCCGCCACCGAGCGCAAGCTCCAGGGCGCCCTGGAGACCGTGATGGAGGGGCGGACCACCTTCGTCATCGCCCACCGCCTCGCGACGATCCGCGACGCCGACCGCATCCTGGTGTTCCACGAGGGCCGGATCGTCGAGGCCGGCACCTTCGACGACCTGGTCGCGCAGGACGGCAGGTTCGCCGAGCTCGCCCGGGCGCAGTTCATGGCGGCCCAGGCGGAGGAAGACGAGGGGCTGGCGCTGGCGGCGTGAGGCGCCGCCGGGCGCACCGCGTCGTCGGGTCCGGGCGCGAACCCCTCTCCCGCGCGGGAGACGGTGGGGTGCGACCGGGACGCTCCGGGATCAGGCGCCCGGTCCCGGGGCGCGCGTCCCGGACCTGCGGCCCTCCATCTCGGCCCGGCGCGCCAGCATCTTCGCCTGCAGGCGGGTGCGGCGGGCGGCGATCACCGTGCCGTTGATCTCGCCGCCGAACAGGAACATGGCGGCGAGCCAGTAGAGGAAGACCAGGAACACCATCGCGGTGGCCAGCCCCCCGTAGGTCGACGCGTAGGCGTTGGAGAACCGGTCCAGGTAGTAGCCGAAGCCGAGGCCGGCGAAGAACCACAGGAGCAGGGTCACCCCGATCCCCGGCAGCACCGACAGGATCGAGCGCCGCCCGGCCGCGACGAACTTGTGGGCGATGACCAGCACGACGGCGAGCAGGAGGGCCGTGACGGCGATCCGCCCGATCGCCACCGTGAGGCTCAAGGGCTCCAGGCCCGGCGCCACCAGGACGACGTTGCGCCAGATCAGCGGCCCCAGCACTACGAGCAGCGCGAAGGCCAGCATCGCGAAGGCGCCGCAGATCACGTAGCCGATCGATTCGAGGCGGGTCAGCCACCAGGGCCGGCTCTCGCGCAGGCCGTAGGCCCGGTTCAGCCCGACCCGCAGGCTCTCGACGCCCGAGGAGGAGAAGTACAGGGCGAACAGCGCGCCGAGCGTCAGCACGCCGCTGCGCTGCTCGGTGAGCACCCGGTGCACCTCGCCGACGATCGGCTTGGCGATCTCCCGCGGCCACGCGTCGAAGATCAGCACCCCGGCCTCGTCGGCCAGCGACTGGGTGCCGAACAGGCCGGCGAGCGCCGCCAGCAGGATCAGGAACGGGAACAGCGAGGTCAGGCTGGAGAGGGCGATGTGGCTCGCGATCGCCCAGCCGTCATGGGAGACGAAGCGCTGCGCGGCGACGCCCATGACCTGTAATCCGCTGCGGAGGGGTTTCACGGGTGTCCAACGATCCTCGATCGCGCGATCCTCGGGGCGGCCCTCTCCGGGAGAGGTCCGCCGATGAACGGCGCCGGCACCCGCGCGTCAACGCCGTCGGCCCGCTCCGGTCCCGATCGGCGGCCGGTGACGCGTCCGCGCCACGCCGGTGCCGGTCGCGCCCCACGGGTAAGATCACCGTTGCGCCGGGCGCGCCGGCATGCTCCGTCCGGCGGCCATGCCTACGCTCTCCCGCCCGTCGACGCTCGCGTCCGGCGCTCTCCCGGCGCTGTTCATCCCGATCTGGGCCACGGGCTTCATCTCGGCCCGGGCGGTCGTGCCGCACGTCGATCCGCTGGCCTTCACCGCAATCCGCTTCACGGCCGTCGCCCTGGTGCTGGCCCTGATCGCCGCGGCCGCCCGGGTGCGCTGGCCGGCGGACCGGGCGGGGTGGCGCGACCCGGTCGTCGCGGGCTTCCTGATGCAGGGCGTCTACCTGTCGGGCGTCTTCTGGGCGGTGAGCCACGGGCTGCCGGCCGGCATCGCGGCGCTCGTCGGCAGCCTCCAGCCGCTGCTCACCGCGCTCCTGGCGCAGCCGCTGCTGGGCGAGCGCGTCAGCGGCCGGCGGGCGCTCGGGATCCTCATGGGCTTCGTCGGCACCGGCCTCGTGCTCGCCCCGAAGCTCGGCGCCACGGACCCGTCCGGGATCCCGCCGGCGGCGCTGGCCGTCAGCCTCCTGGGGGTGCTGGCGCTGACCCTCGGCACGCTCTGGCAGAAGCGCACCGGCGGCCAGGTCGATCTCCTGGCCGGCGCGACCCTCCAGTTCGTCGGCGGCATGGCCTGCGCCATCCCGCTGGCGCTCGCCTTCGGCGGCGGCGCGTTCGATCCGGCGCCCGCCCTGTGGCTCGGCCTCGGCTGGGCGGTCCTGGTCAACTCGGTCGCCGGGATCCTGCTGCTGCTGGTGCTGATCCGGCGGGGCGCGGTGGCGGGCGTCGCCGCCCTGTTCTTCCTCGTGCCGCCGGTCGCGGCCGTCCTCGGCTACCTGCTGTTCGGCGAGGTGCTGACCCCCGTGCAGGGCGCCGGCATGGCGCTCGCCGCCCTCGGCGTGGCGGTGGCGAGCCGCGGGTGAGATGGCCGCGGGCGGTCGCCGCCGAGGCCGCGACCCCTGCGACGGAAGGCGCGGAAACCCTTCGCGCCCTCGCGGTTTGGTGCGCGCGGGCCGGATCGGCCCGGGCCGGCAGCGCGCGAGGCGAGGATGAACCAGGACAAGCCCCGCGAGATCCGCCTCGCCCTCGACGCGATCCCTCTCGGTGGCAAGGCCGAGGGCAAGGGCGAGGGGGCCGCGGGCGACGACGCGGTGCTGTTCGTGCGCGACGCCGACGGGGTGCGCGCCTTCCAAGCGAAGTGCCCGCATCTCGGCGCGCCGCTGGCCAAGGGCGAGATCTGCGGCGGCCGACTCTACTGTCCCTGGCACAAGGCGGCCTTCGCGGTCGCCGACGGCGGCCTGGAGGAGCCGCCGGCGCTGGAGGCGCTGACCCGCTATCCCGTCCGGATCGAGGGCGGCGAGGCGGTGGCGACGCTGACCCCCGAGCCGGTCCCGGCGCGGCGGGCCGAGGCCCCGGTCGGGACGGTCCTGATCGTCGGCACCGGTGCGGCCGCCGCCGCCTGCGTCACCACGCTCCGGCGCGAGGGCTTCGCGGGGGCGATCACCCTGGTCGGCCGCGAGGGCCACCCGCCCTACGACCGGACCAAGCTGTCCAAGCAGTTCCTGGCCAAGCCCACCCCGGCCGAGAAGACCCTGCTGGAGCCGGATTTCGCCGCCGCCCACCGGGTCGAGCGGGTCGAGGCCGAGGCGACCCGGATCGATCCGGCCGGCCGCAGCGTCGCGCTGGCGGACGGGCGCACACTCACCGGCGACGCGCTGCTGATCGCCACCGGCAGCCGCGCGGTGGTGCCGGACTTCGAGGGAAGGGATCTCGACGGCGTCATGACCCTGCGCAGCCTCGACGACGCGGTGCGCCTCAGCGCCGCGGCGGAACGGGCGACGCGCGTGGTGGTGATCGGCGCAGGCTTCATCGGCCTGGAGGCCGCGGCCTTCCTGACCAAGCGCGGCCTGTCGGTGACGGTCCTGTCCCGGGAGGAGGTCCCCTTCGCCAAGCGCTTCGGCGAGGCCGTGGGCGCGGCGCTGAAGCGCTACCACGCCGGCAACGGCGTGACCTTCGTGACCGGCACGGTCGCGCGGATCGCCGGCACCGGCTCCGTCGAGGCCGTCGAGACCGAGGACGGCGCGCGGCTTCCGGCCGACCTCGTGCTGATCGGCGCCGGCGCCGCGCCGGAGACCGGGATCGTCGCCGGGGTGGAGCCGGACGAGTCCGGCGGCCTCCCGGTCGGCGCCGACCTGAAGCTCGCCGACCACGTCTGGGTCGCGGGCGACATCGCGGCCTTCCCGGAGCGCGGCAGCGGCGTCACGGCGCGGATCGAGCACTGGCGGCTGGCGCAGCAGCACGGCACGCACGTCGCCCGGGCGATGCTCGGCGCCACCGGCGCCTTCGCGGGGGCGCCGTTCTTCTGGAGCAACCAGGGCGACAAGCGCCTGGATTACGGCGGCTACGCGCCGGATTTCGAGCGGATCATCCTGCAGGGCGACCCGGCGGCGCTCGACTTCATCGCCTACTACGTCCGCGACAACCGCGCGGTGGCCGCCTGCAGCATCGGCCGCAACCCCGCCTTCACGGCGTTCCTCCACCTGCTGGGCGAGGGCCGCGTGCCCGCCCCCGACCGGATCGAGGCCGGCGCGGATCTCGCCGGGCTGGTGTGACGGCGCGACATCGGCGCCACGTCGGGGCGGCCGGACCGAGGGAACAAGGTCGGGCGGTCCATCTTTCGGTAGACGCCGCCCGCCGTCTCGTGAGCCGGGCCCGCACGGGAGGCCCCATGAACCAGATCATCGTCGTCGCCCTCATCTGCGCCGCCTCCGTCCAGGCCCCGGACTGCTCGCGCGAGACCGCTATCGACGTGGTGACGGGCCCGGCCCACACGCTCCAGGAATGCCTCGTCCAGGGTCCGGTCCTGGCGGCCAATGCCGGCTTCAAGGGCGAGGACGGGTCCTACCTGAAGACCCGGTGCGAGCAGAGGCGCTGAGCCGGGGCCTTCCGGCGAGCAGGTTTCGGTAGGCTGAAGGCACGATCATCAGTGTCCGAAGCGTCGCGCGTCGCCGCGCCGGTCAGGCCTTGACTTCGCAGGGCTGCGCGCCGGCCCGCCAGCCCCGGTATTCAACTTCAGTTCAAGGCGGGACAAACGAAATCTGCTTCGGCTCTGGACCGCGGCAGGTTAAAAGACCCGATCCAAGAAGACGCCACGCGAGCAGAGAACCATGTCCGCATCCCCCGCCATCCAGACCGAGCCGCAGGATCTCGTGGCCCTCACCAAGGCCGCCGGTGAGAGCGCGAAGGCGCTGGCCGCCGAGGCCACGCGCCGGGTCCGCACGCGGATCCTCGGGACGGACGGGCGGATCGACGCGGCCAAGCTCGAGGGCCAGCAGCACGCCGCCCACGGGCTCGCGTGGCTCGCGACCTACGCGGAGGCGGTGAACGAGCTCGGCGGCTACGCCGAGCGCCTGCAAGGGGAGGGCCGGTTCGGCGAGACCGAGGCGCTCCTCGTCCGGATCGGCGCCGGCGAGTATCTCGACCAGCTGTTCTCCGGCATCCCGATGAGCCAGGGCGAGATGGTCCGCGTCACCGGGTCGCTCGGCCTCTCCGCCAAGGAGGTGGCCCCGTACCGCACGGACGCGGTCGAGACTTTGATCGCCGAGGGCAACACCCCCGAGAACCGCGCCGCCCTGGTGGCGCTGATGCGCGACGGCGGCGGCTCGGCGACCGTCGGCGCCTCGGGCCTCGACGAGGACATGGAGGCGATCCGCTCCGAGATGCGCCGCTTCGGCAAGGCTGAGGTGGTCGATCAGGCGCACGAGTGGCACCTGAAGAACGCCTACATCCCGATGGAGATCGTGCAGAAGATGGCCGAACTCGGCGTCTTTGGCCTGACGATCCCCGAGGAGTACGGCGGCATGGGCCTGCCGAAGACCGCCATGTGCGTGGTCTCGGAGGAGCTGTCCCGCGCCTATATCGGCGTCGGCTCGCTGGGCACCCGCTCGGAGATCGCCGCGGAGCTGATCCTGTGCGGCGGCACCGAGGAGCAGAAGCAGCGCTTCCTGCCGAAGATCGCCTCCGGCGACATCCTGCCCACCGCTGTCTTCACCGAGCCGAACACCGGTTCCGACCTCGCGAGCCTGCGCACCCGCGCGGTGAAGGAGGGCGACGTCTGGAAGATCACCGGCAACAAGACCTGGATCACCCACCCGGTCCGCGCCGACATCATGACGGTGCTGGTGCGCACCAAGCCCGAGGAGAAGGGCCACAAGGGCCTCTCCATGCTGATCGCCGAGAAGCCACGCGGCACGGATGAGGATCCCTTCCCGGTCCAGGGCCTGTCGGGCGGCGAGATCGAGGTGCTCGGCTACCGCGGCATGAAGGAGTACGAGCTCGCCTTCGAGGGCTTCGAGGTGCCGGGCGGCAACCTGCTCGGCGAGGTCGAGGGCAAGGGCTTCGCCCAGCTGATGCAGACCTTCGAGTCGGCCCGCATCCAGACCGCGGCCCGCGCCATCGGCGTCGCCCAGTCGGCCCTCGACGTCGGCCTGCGCTACGCCGAGGAGCGGGTCCAGTTCGGTAAGGCGCTGGTGAACTTCCCGCGGGTGGCCGACAAGCTCGCCATGATGGCGGTGGAGATCAACATCGCCCGCCAGCTCACCTACTTCTCGGCCCGCGAGAAAGACGAGGGCAAGCGCTGCGACCTGGAGGCCGGGATGGCGAAGCTGCTCGGCGCCCGCGTCGCCTGGGCGGCGGCCGACAACGCCCTCCAGATCCACGGCGGCAACGGCTTCGCGCTCGAGTACCCGGTGAGCCGGATCCTGTGCGACGCGCGCATCCTCTCGATCTTCGAGGGCGCTGCGGAGATCCAGGCGCAGGTGATCGCCCGCCGGCTGCTCGAGTCTGCCTGAAATCCTGGCTAGAGCTGGGGAATAGTACGTATCATGGGATTATAAGTCGGCATATGAACCCGGCTTAAACGAAGTCCCTGCTTCCTGGCACCCGGTGAACAACTGGGGCGGCTCGGTGAGCGCGCAGCACGACGACGGACAGACGGGCAAGAACCTCCTCCGGCACTGGCAGGATTGCCGGACGCCGGGGGCGCCGATCCCGTCCTACGAGGCCGTCGTGCTCGGGAGTCTTGGCCGCCTCGCCGACCGGGCCGCCCTGGTGACGACCCGCGACGGGCGGGCCGCCCGGATCCTCTGGGCGGGCCAGGTCTTCGGCGCCTGGCTCGCGCAGGGTGCCGAAGGCGCGGAGGGAGCGTTGTCCGGGATCGTCCCGGCCGAGATCATCCCGACGGAGACCCTCCCAGTCGACGCGCTCCCGATCGAGCTGCGCGAGCCCGTCGACGAGATGGTCGCGGCCGCCCTCACGTCCGGCCAGCCCGCCTACGCCCGGTGCGATCGCCTCGCCGTTGGGGTGGTGACGTCGACCCGCCTCGTCGGCGTGCCCCTGGGCAACCGCTGGGGCGAGCCGTTCGTGCTGGTCGGGTTCGACGGGGCGAGCGTCCGGACCGAGCTGGTCCAGGCGATGTTCACCGCCACCGACCAGGGCATCCTGGCCCTCAGCACGGTCCGGGACGCGGCCGGCCGGCCGGTCGATTTCAAGATCGTCGCCCTCAACCGCGGGGCCGAGCGCCTGCTGGAGCGCCCCGCCGCCGCCCTGCAGTGGCAGCGCGTGGGCCAGCTCTTCCCGGGGGCCGTCACCGCGCGGACGATCGCGACGCTCGCCGCCATGGTCGAGCGGGGCGGGCGCGCGGCCTTCGAGCTGAGCCGTCCCCGCTCCGACGGCGGCACGCTCTACCTCAAGGTCGAGGCGGGCTGCGTCGGCGATCTCGTCTCGGTCACGATGACGGATGTCGGCGACATCAAGGCCCGAGAGGCCTCGTTCCGGCTCCTGTTCGAGAACAACCCGGTGCCGATGTGGGTCGTGGCCGACGCGCGCGACCGGTTCCTGGCGGTCAACGACGCGGCCATCGCCCATTACGGCTACAGCCGCGAGCAGTTCCTGGAGCGGGCGCCGGCCGATCTCGCCATGGCCGCCGACGCGGCGCCGGCACCCGGCCTGCCGCCCACCGGCACCCTCCACCGCCGCGCCGACGGCTCCGCGATCGAGGTGTCCCTGTTCCAGCGGGCGATGCCGTTCGAGGGGCGGCAGGCGGTGCTCGAGGCCGCCATCGACATGACCGAGCGGCGCCGGGCCGAGGCCCGCATAGCCCACATGGCCCACCACGACCCGCTCACCGGTCTGCCGAACCGCGTGCTGTTCCGGGACCGCCTCGCCGAGGCGATCGCCCGCCACGCCCGGGACGGCGAGGCGGCGGTGCTGCTCTGCCTCGACCTCGACAAGTTCAAGATCGTGAACGACACGCTGGGCCACCCGGTCGGCGACACGCTGCTGCGCGAGGCGGCCGAGCGGATCGCCGGCTGCCTGCGCGAGGACGACCTCGTGGCCCGGCTCGGCGGCGACGAGTTCGCCATCCTGGTGCGCGGGCCGGACCTCCCGGCGCTGGCCGACGGGCTGATCGCGCGGGTGATCGCCGAACTCGGTCGCCCCTTCCGGCTGGACGGCCAGGATTGCCACATCGGCACCAGCATCGGTGTCGCCTGCCTGCCCCGGGACGGCACCGATCCCGAGACGCTGATGAAGAACGCCGACCTCGCCCTCTACCGGGCGAAGGCCGAGGGCGGCGGCACCTTCCGGTGCTTCGAGCCGGAGATGGATGCCTGGGTGCAGGCGCGGCGGCGGCGCGAGAACGAGCTGCGCGAGGCTTTCGCCCGCGGCCAGTTCTCGCTGGTCTACCAGCCGCTGATGGATGCCCGCGCCGGTCGGATTCTCGCCTTCGAGGCGCTGCTGCGCTGGCACCACCCGGAGCACGGCCCGGTCTCTCCGGCCGAGTTCGTGCCGCTCGCCGAGGAGACCGGCCTGATCGTGCCGATCGGCGCCTGGGTGATGCAGACCGCCTTCGCCGAGGCGGCGACCTGGCCGGAGGCGATCCGGCTCGCCGTGAACCTCTCCCCGATCCAGTTCCGCAACCGCGACCTGGTCGAGACCGTGCGCGGGGCGCTCGACGCCGCGGGGCTCGACCCGCGGCGCCTCGAGCTGGAGATCACCGAATCGGTCCTGCTCGCCGACAGCGCCGCCAACCTCGCGACGCTGCACGCGCTGCGGGCCATGGGCATCCGGATCGCGATGGACGATTTCGGCACCGGCTATTCCAGCCTCGGCTACCTGCGCAGCTTCCCGTTCGACAAGATCAAGCTCGACCGCTCCTTCGTGAGCCAGGTCGGCGAGAACACCCACTGCACGGCGATCGTGCGCGCGGTGGCGAGCCTGGGCACCAGCCTCGGCATCGCCACCACGGCCGAGGGCGTCGAGACCGCCGAGCAGCTCGCGATGCTCCGCGCCGAGGGCTACGACGAGGTGCAGGGCTTCCTGTTCAGCCGCGCGGTCCCGGGCCCCGAGGCCCGCCGCCTGATCGAGCGCGCGCGGGAGGCGGTCCCGGACGACCGGGCGGCCTGATCCGCCCGGCCCGCGCGGGACCTACTTGGTGACCTTCACCGAGACCGGGTCGCTCGACGGGAAGGTTTCCTCCAGGGCGTCGTCCAGGCGCTCGTTCAGCTTCTCCTGCTTGTTGTCGGGGTTCTTGGCGTCGCCCGGCTTGGCGCTGCCCTGCTGGAAGCCCGGCTTGGTCTCGTTCGGCTTGTGGGTCTCGGCCATGTCGCTCGCTCGTCCGTGACGGAGGCACGCAAGGGTGCCGGTGGGCATCAACGCGAGGGAGGGCGGGTGTTTCCGATCCTTCGGGCCTGATCGGTGCGCCCCGTCATCGCGCGCGCAGCGGAGCGACGCAGAACCGCGCCGCGTGCCGAGGCGACCCGCTGCCCTGGATTGCTCCGCCGCGCTCGCGAGGACGTGCGCACCGGAATCGTCCTCAGGCGGTCGCGAACGGCCGCCCGAGCGGGCCGCGGGCCGGCACGCGGGCCGCGGCCTCGCGCAGGACCGTCCCGTAGACGGCCTCGAGACGGTCGAGATGGGTGTCCAGGGTCAGGGGCGCGGCCCAGTAGCGCTCGTGCGCTGCCCGGCCCATCCGGGCGGCGAGGCCGTCGTCGGTCAGGCGGCGCAGGTGCGCGGCGAGGTCGTCCGGGTCGCCCGAGCGGAACCAGAATCCGGTCTCGCCGTCGGCCACGGCCTCGCGGCCCGCGCAGGCGTCGCTCACGATCACCGGCGCGCCGCAGGCCAGCGCCTCGTAGACGGTGAGCGGCTGGCCCTCGTACCAGACGCTCGGGAAGACCAGCGCCCGGGCCCGCCGCATCAGCGCCTGCACGGCCGCGGCGTCGCGCCAGCCGAGCATCACCGCCTCGGGATAGCGCGCGGCGAGGTCGGCCCGCTCGGGGCCGTCGCCCACGAAGGCCGCCCGCACGCCCGCCCGGCGGGCCGCCTCGGCGAAGATCGGCGCGCCCTTCTCGGTGGAGATCCGCCCGACGAACAGGAAGTCGCCCGGCGGCCCGTCGTGGACCGGCGCCGGCCCCACCGCGATGGGGTTGTCGACCCGGTGGAAGGCGGTGCCGCGGGGCAGGAGCGGCCGCACGACGCTCTCCTGCAGGTCGCTGATCGTGATGACGTGGGCGAACAGCTCCGGCAGCCGGGCCACGTGGGCGAGGCCGGCGTGGCGGACCATCCGGGCCACCTTGCGCGGGTAGCTGCGCGCGTCGCAGTTCGCCACGATGCAGGCGGGCGACATCGGGGTGCGGTGGCAGATCCGCTGCGCCGGGTAGGCGTAGAAGCCGCCGGTCGGGCAGACGAGGAAGAACTCGTGCATCGTGTAGAGGCAGGGCAGGCCGGACGCCCGGAGCGCGGTGCCGATCGACGGCGACAGCGCCTTGGCGAAAGCGTGGACGTGGACCAGCGTGTCGCGGGGATCGCAGGCGGCGAGTTCCGCCGCCAGGGCGCGGCAGGCCGGCCCGTTCCAGATCGCCTGGGCCGCGAAGGCGAGCTTGCTGCGCGCCGTGGTGACGTCGTCCTGGTCCAGGCAGACCACCCGGACGCCGGCCGGCTCGAGCCGCGGGTCCACCGGGCCGACCGCGGCGAACAGGCTGACGCGGACCCCCCGAGCGGCGAGCCCCAGGGCGGATTCGATGGCGACCTTGGCCTGGCCGCCGTTGATCGCGGCGTGGTCTGCGACGAGGACGACGTGCACGTCAGGACTTCCGCCGCTGCGATCCGGGACCGACAGCTGTATCCGGCCGCGGTTGATCGCCCGTAAACCGGTCTGCCCCATCCTCCCGGCGCGCGAGAGCGATCGATCCCCGGGAGGGTTCACCGTGCACGTCGTGATCCTGGCCGAGTTCGCGGCCGCCAGCGGCGGCGCCGAGAAGGTCGCGCTCGAATCGGCCCGCGGGCTCGCCGAGGCCGGCCTCGGCGTCACCTACATCCAGGCGATCCCGGGTCCCGTCGACCCGCTCCTCGACCATGCCGGCATCCGCCGGATCGACCTCGGCCTGCCCGACATCTGGTCGCTCGGCGCCGCGCGGGCCGCGGCCGCCGGGATCTGGCACGCGGCCGCCGCCCGCCGGCTCGCCGCCGCCCTCGCCGGCCTCGCGGCGCCGCCGGACTGCATCCACCTGCACCAGTGGACCCGGACCCTGTCGCCGGCGATCGTCCCGGTCCTGTCGGAGACCGGGGTGCCGCTGGTCGTCACGCTGCACGACTACGCCCTGGCCTGCCCGAACGGCGTCTACTACCGTTTCGACCGGGCCGAGCCCTGCGGGCTCACGCCCCTGTCGGCCGCCTGCCTGGCGGCGCGTTGCGACCCGCGCAGCCGGGTGCACAAGGCCGTGCGCGTCGCCCGCGCCGCGGCGCTGCGGCAGGTCGTCGGCCGGGCGAGCCGGCGCCGCCCGCTCCACGTCGTCCATGTCTGCGACGCCAGCCGCCAGCGGCTCGGCGCCCTCCTCGGCGGCTACGCCCTGACGCATCACCGGATCGACAACCCCGTCCGGCTCCCGGAGGGGCCGGCGGCCGAGCCCGCCCGCGGCGACGCCGTCGCCTATGTGGGGCGCCTCACCCGGGAGAAGGGCGCCGACCTCGTGGCCGACGCCGCCCGTGCCGCCGGGCTCCCGGCCCTGTTCATCGGCGCCGGGCCCCTGGAGGCGGAGCTGCGTGCCCGGGACGGCGTCGAGGTGATCGGCTGGCAGCGGCCCGAGGCGGTCTGGGCGACGCTCCGCGCCCGCGCCCGGGCGCTCGCCGCGCCCTCCCGCTGGTACGAGACCGGGCCGCTCACGGTCTACGAGGCGCTGGCGGCCGGCATTCCGGTCGTGGCTTCCGACCGCTCCGGCGCCGCTGAGAAGGTCCGGCACGGCCGGACCGGCTTCGTGGTCGCGCCGGAGATCGCGCCCCTTGCCGAGGCGTTCGCGGCGCTCCGGGACGACGCCCTGGCGGCCGCCCTCGGGGCCGAGGCGCGCCGCCTCTTCCGGGTGGCCCCGATGGGTCTGGCGGCGCACACGGCGGCGCTCCGCGCGCTCTACGCCGGCCTGGCCGAATCGGCGGCCGGTGCGATGCAGCATCCCCCCGCGCTCGCCCTGGAGCAACGGTCCTGACTCCTCCGATGCGCTTGGTATACCAGAAGAATTCACGATCCGTTCGCGCCCCTCTGGACAGGGAGATAGTTTTTTGCCAATCGGTTTTCCGCCGGGATCAGCAATCTTAGCCGATTGAGTCAATGGTGTAGCTTGCTCGCAACCTGCTATCGGGCCGTGGCACCGTGTCGATGACTTCGTGACATCATCGGATCGGAACTTTATCGGGCCTCCAGATCCGTGAGTGCGCCCCGAACCTGCACTTGACTTCTTGTTGCGGTGCAACATATAGAGGGGCGTCAACGCGGACGCATGCGGCGTCCCGCTCCAAGGATGATGCTGGAGACATCGATGCAGACCCCGAACTTCGAGATCCCGACCGAGATGCGCGACTTCGCCGACAAGAGCGTCGACCAGGCCCGGACCGCCGTCGGCACCATGATGGCGAACGCCGTGAAGGCCGCCGAGCAGGTCCAGGCCTCGGGCCAGACCTTCCAGTCGACCCTCAGCGCCGCGGTCGCGAAGGGGTTCGATCACGCGCAGGCCAACGCCAACGCGACCTTCGACTTCGCCCAGAAGCTGGTGCGCACGAAGGATCTCCGCGAGGTGTTCGAGCTCCAGTCCGAGTTCGTCCGCAGCCAGTTCGCCGCGCTCCAGGCCCAGGCCAAGGATTACGGCACCCTGGCGCAGAACGCCGCCGCCCGCTGAGGCCGGCCGCCCCGGTCCGCGATCGGGGCACGAAGACCGGGATCCGGCAGGGCCGTCCAGGCCCGCCGGATCCCCCGCTCTGACGCCCGGGCGTCACGGGCCCGGCGCCGACACCGCCGGCGAGCCGGCCGCGCACGACCTCCGGCCGCCGCTCCGTCGAGACGGGCCGACGCCGACAGGAGGAGATCGCGCGATGGGAAAACCGCGTCGACCGAGGAGCCGTCCCGCCGGGACGCCCCAGCCGTTGCAGGACGCGTCGGCCCCCCCCGAGATCCAGGCCGCAGCCGCCCCGATCGCGGCGGATGAACCCGCTCAAGCGCCCGCAACAGCGCCCGCTCCGGAGCCTGACCAATCGCCTGACCACTCCGCCGAGGCCGTCCGGACCGGCGCCGAGACGGTGGACGCCGTCATGACCGCCGCGGCACCCGGTGGGGCGTCCGAAGCCGCGGCCGAGACCGCGCCCGACAGCGCGGTGGACGTCCCGTCCGACCAGGGGGCCACAGCCGCCGCGACGACGTCCGAAGCCGAGTTCGAAGCCGAATCCGGAGACGAGGCGGTGATCGACATCGCCCCCCCGCCGGTGCCGGGCGCGGGTCCGAGACGCGCCGCGGCCGCGAACCGAATCAGCTTCACCCCCGACCGCCTCGACGTCGTCGAGATCGGCTCGATCATCGCCCGCTACGTGCGCGGCGAGGGCGAGGCGGCCGTCGCGCACCTGCGGGCGCTCTCGGGCGCCCGCTCGCCGGCCGACGTCATCCGCCTGCAGGTCGGCGAGGTCCAGCGGGCCGCCGACGCGTCCCTGACCTGCTGGGTCACGGTGCTCGGGCAGGCGAGCCGGGTCGTCGCGTACCGCTGAGGCGCGGCGCGCGGGCGGCCGGGACTTGTCGCATCCCGGCCACAAGGCCGGCCCGATCGAACCCGCGACGGCAACGGCCCGTTAACCAAGCCGGTCCCATGCCTTAACGGAGGGCACGGGAGACGACACCGGACCGATGCCGAACTGCGCGCGCCTGATCCGTTCCGCATGGCTCCGCCTCGCCGTCGCGCTGCTGCCGGCGCTGGCGGGGGCGCCGGCTGCCGCGCAGAACGGCGAGAAGCCGGCCGTCGCCATCGGGGCCGACCTCGCGAGCCAGGCCGGCACCACGCGCCTCACCCTGACGCTGTCCCGGGCCGTCGAGGCCCGCGGCTTCGTGATGGAGCGGCCCGACCGGGCGGTGATCGACCTGCCCGAGGTCAACTTCCAGCTCGATTCCGGGACCGGCAGCCGCCGCGACGGCCTCGTGCAGAGCTTCCGCTACGGCCTGTTCGCGCCCGGGCGGTCCCGCATCGTGATCGACCTCACCGCGCCCGCCATCGTCGGGAAGATCGAGACCGCGACGCGGCCGCGCGACGGCGCGGTGCTGCTCACGATCCCGCTGCAGCGCGCCGACCGCGACGCGTTCCGCAAGGCCGCCGCCACCGCCGATCCCGCCCCCGCCCAGGCCCGCGCCGCTGCGCCGGAGCCCGCCGACCAGCGGCCGCTGATCATGGTCGATGCCGGCCACGGCGGCACCGATCCCGGCGCCATCGCGGTGGGCGGCGTGTTCGAGAAGGACATCGTGTTCGGCTTCGCCCAGGCCCTCGTGGCGAAGCTGGAGGCGGGCGGCCGCTACCGGGTCCGGATGACCCGCGACCGCGACGTTTTCGTGCCGCTGGCCGAGCGGGTGCGCCTCGCCCGCGACGCCAGGGCCGACCTGTTCGTGTCGATCCACGCGGACTCGATCTCGGCGGCGCCCCAGGTGAGCGGCGCCACGATCTACACCAATTCCGAGAAGGCCACGGACGCCGAATCCGCCAAGCTCGCCGAGCGCGAGAACCGGGCGGATTCCGCCGCGGGCGTCGACGCCGCCGAGGCGCCGCCGGACATCGCCGACATCCTGCAGGAGCTGACCCTGCGCGAGACGCGGGGCTTCTCGTCGGGCTTCGCCCGCACGCTGATGGGCCAGCTCGCCCCCGTGATGAAGATGAGCGCCAAGCCCCACCGCGAGGCGCGCTTCGTGGTGCTGCGCTCCCCCGACGTGCCGAGCGTGCTCGTGGAACTCGGCTATCTCTCCAGCAAGCGCGACCTGGAGATGCTGCAATCGCCGGAGTGGCGGGCCGACGTCACCGGCTCCATGGCCAAGGCGATCGACCAGTTCTTCACCAACCGCGCCACGCTCGGCCGGCCGGCCCCGACGCGCCGCGCGGCGGCCGCCGCCCCAGTTTCACCATAGATAGAGTGTCGATACGGGACGTCCGACGCCCCGTCGCACGGCCGCCGAAACCGGCATTCCGAGGGGGTCTCACGGGACCGTCCGGGGGCCGGCCGCGCAGCGCGCGGGGTGCACGCGCCGGATGAGCCGATTCCGGCATTCGGCCGGGCCAGCGACGAGCGGAACACCGGATGCGTCTGATCCTCCGTTTCTTTGGGATCCTGTTCAGCGCCGCCGCGGTGCTGTTCGTGGTCGGCGCGGCGGTGGGCGGTTACTTCTACTGGAAGTACAGCCAGGACCTGCCCGACCACGCCGCGCTCTCCAATTACGAGCCGCCGGTGATGACCCGCGTCCACGCGGCGGACGGCTCGCTGCTGGCCGAGTACGCCCGCGAGCGCCGGCTGTACCTGCCGATCCAGGCGATGCCGAAGATCGTCGTCGCGGCCTTCCTGTCGGCCGAGGACAAGAACTTCTACAAGCACGGCGGCATCGACCCCGAGGGGATCGTGCGCGCCTTCCTGACCAACGCCAAGTCGGGCAAGCGGCAGGGCGCCTCGACCATCACCCAGCAGGTCGCCAAGAACTTCCTGCTCTCCTCTGAGCAGACCTACGACCGGAAGATCAAGGAGGCGCTGCTCGCGCTCCGGATCGAGGCGGCCTACTCGAAGGACAAGATCCTCGAGCTCTACCTCAACGAGATCTTCCTCGGCACGATCGTGCCCGGCCGCAACCTGCACGGCGTCGCGGCGGCCGCGCTCGACTATTTCGGCAAGTCGGTCCACGAGCTGACCATCAACGAGGCGGCCTACCTCGCCGCCCTGCCGAAGGGGCCGAACAACTACCACCCCTACCGCAAGACCCAGGCGGCCCTCGACCGCCGCAACGAGATCATCCGCCTGATGGCGGAGAACGGCTACATCACCCGGGAGGAGGCGGAGTCCGCCAAGAAGATGCCGCTCGGCGTCAACCCGCGCGTCGCCTTCCCGAACGCCGCCAACGCCAACTACTTCACCGAGGAGGTCCGCCGCGAGATCTCCGAGCGCTACGGCGAGAAGAAGCTCTACGAGGGCGGCCTCTCGGTGCGCACGACCCTCGACCCGAAGATGCAGGCCTGGGCCCGCAAGGCGCTGGTCGACGGCCTCGTGCGCTACGACCAGGCCCATGGCTGGCGCGGTCCGGTCACCAAGGTCGACCTGACCGGGCGCGACTGGGGCATGGCGGCGGCCGAGGTTCCGGCGCTCGGCGACGTGGCGCCCTGGCGGCTCGCCGTGGTGCTGGGCAACGGCGGCGGCGGCGTGCAGATCGGCCTGCAGCCCCGGCGCGAGGCCTCCGGCCAGGTCGGCAAGGACCGCGAGACCGGCGTGATCGTCCCCGAGGGCATGCGCTGGGCCGGCCGCGCCAATCTCCAGCCCGGCGACATGGTCTATGTCGAGGCGATGGACGGCGGCCGCGGCCAGTTCCGCCTGCGCCAGAAGCCCGAGGTCTCGGGCGCCATCGTGGCCATGGACCCGAACACGGGCCGCGTGCACGCGATGGTCGGCGGCTTCTCGTACGACGAGTCCGAGTTCAACCGCGCCACCCAGGCGATGCGCCAGCCCGGCTCCTCGTTCAAGCCGATCGTCTACTCGGCGGCGCTGGACAACGGCTACACCCCCGCCTCGATCATCCAGGACACCCCGATCACCATCGAGGCCGGCCCCGGCCAGGAGGCCTGGACGCCCTCGAACTACGACGGCAAGTCGGGCGGCCCGCACACCCTGCGCTACGGCATCGAGCACTCGAAGAACCTGATGACGGTCCGGCTCGCCAAGGATGTCGGCATGCCGCTCATCGCCGAGTACGCCCGCCGCTTCGGCGTCTACGACGACATGCTGCCGGTGCTGCCCATGTCGCTCGGCGCGGGCGAGACCACGGTCATGCGCATGGTCACCGCCTACTCGATGCTGGCCAACGGCGGCCGGCGCATCCGGCCGACCCTGATCGACCGGATCCAGGACCGCATCGGCGAGACGATCTACCGGCACGACAACCGCAAGTGCATCGGCTGCGACGCCGAGAAGTGGTCGGGCCAGGACGAGCCGAAGCTGGTGGACGATTCCGAGCAGGTGCTCGACCCGCTGACCGCCTACCAGATGGTCTCGATCATGGAGGGCGTGGTCCAGCGCGGCACCGCCACGATCCTGAAGCAGATCGGCAAGCCGCTCGCCGGCAAGACCGGCACGACGAACGACGCCAAGGACGCGTGGTTCGTGGGCTTCTCGCCGGACCTGGCGGTCGGCATCTATATCGGCTTCGACAAGCCCCGCTCGCTCGGCGACCGCGCCACCGGCGGCGGCCTGGCGGCGCCGATCGCCCTGGAGTTCCTGAAGACGGCCCTCAAGGACAAGCCGCCGACGCCGTTCCGCGTGCCCCCGGGCATCAAGCTGATCCGCATCAACCTCGCGAGCGGCACCCGCGCCGGCTCGGGGGAGGGCGCCGGGACGATCCTGGAGGCGTTCAAGCCGGGCACCGCGCCGCCGGATTCCTACTCGGCACCGTCCTCCGGCGGCGGTGGCGGCCAGGCGGCCGCCCCGGCGGCGGTCGCGCCCGATCCCGACCGGGCCGCTCAGGCCGGCGGATTGTACTGAGGCTGCTCGCCCCCGCTCAGTTCGCACTCCGCCGAGATCGCTCTGAGCCCAGGTCGGGTCCGCCCGGCCTGGGCTTTCGCGTTACGGATCCGGTGCGACGGACGGGGCATCGCCGGGTCGAGCGGCCCGCGACCGTGACCGACGCCGTCCGGGAGCGCGCAGCTTTGTCCGAAGGGCCGGATGGCGGGGCGGCCAAGTCCGCGCGGGCCGTTCTCGGGCGAGACCCGCCCCTCGGCACCGACCCGCGTTGCGCTCCGCAGGCGCACAGAAAAAAGCCGCCCCGGAGGGAGCGGCTCGAGGAGTCATCAGGGAGGCATCAAAACAGAGCGGACCAACATGTCCAACTCGACATCCAGATCACTGGATGCCTGTTTATGCCTCGAAAACCTTAATGCGAAGTTAAGACGCGTTTTCGCGCGTCGATCTCAGGCCGCCAGACTGTCGAAAAGCCCGCGCCCGTCGGTCCCGCCGACCAGATCCTCGACGAAGTTCTCCGGGTGCGGCATCATCCCGAGGACGTTCCCGGTCTCCGACAGGACGCCCGCGATGGCGTTGAGGGAGCCGTTGCGGTTCGCCTCGACGGTGATCGCGCCGGTCGCGTCGCAGTAGCGGAAGGCGACCCGGCCCTCGCCCTCGATCCGCGCCAGCGCCTCGGGATCGGCGAAGTAGTTGCCTTCGCCGTGGGCGACGCAGACGTCGATCACCTGACCCTGAGTGTAGGCGCTGGTGAAGCGGGTGTCGGTGCGCTCCACCCGGAGCGTCTGCCGGTGGCAGATGAAGCGCCGGTCGATGTTGCGCATCAGCACGCCGGGCAGCAGGCCCGATTCGCACAGGATCTGGAAGCCGTTGCAGATACCGAGCACGAGGCCGCCGCGGGCCGCGTGGGCCCGGACCGCGTCCATGGCGGCGGCCCGGCCGGCGATGGCGCCGCAGCGCAGGTAGTCGCCGTACGAGAAGCCGCCGGGCAGGACGGCGAGGTCGGTGCCGGCGGGGAGCGCGTGGTCCGCGTGCCAGACGAGGCTCACCTGCGCGCCGGAGCGCCGCAGGGCCCGGACGACGTCCGACTCGCGGTTGGAACCCGGGAAGACGACGACCGCGGCGTGCATCAGAGGATCTCGATCGCGTAGTTCTCGACGACGGTGTTGGCTAGGAGCTTCTCGCAGGCCGTGCGCAGCGTCGCCTCGGCGGCGGCGCCGTCGGCTGCCGACACCTCGATGTCGAAGACCTTGCCCTGACGGACGCCGTCGACGCCCTCGATGCCGAGGGACCTGAGGGCGGCCTCGATCGCCTTGCCCTGCGGGTCCAGCACACCGGTCTTCAGGGTGACGATGATACGGGCTTTCATGGATCTACGGGTCTCACGCGTGTCGGGACGGGGGTGTGACCTGCGACAACGTCACACAGACCGTCGCCGGTCGCTTCTAACAGGAAGGCCGGCGCACTGTCGAACACGCCGCACGCATAGGGATCATTCCGCTGCTGGATGCAACTTGAACGGAAAAGTCGCCCGTGCGCGCTCGTTCAGCGATGCGCCGCCGGAGCCGGGCCCCGCAGGGGCTCGATGCTGGTCGCCCGGCGCCAGAGCTGGAGCATGATCCAGGCCGCGAACAGGCTGAACAGCCCCATCAGGACGTGCCCGACCCGGTCGCCGAGATCGAAGATGCCCGCGATGGCCCAGCCCGCCGCGATGGCCACGGCGAAGACCTCGGTGCCGACGAGGACCATCATGCTGATGATGGTGATGGCGTTGCGCCCGTTCACGAGATCCGCCCTCGAAAAGATTTCGGGCCCCGGACGAACCGTCCGGGACCCGCGCAGCTAGCCCACAGAGGCGGGGCGATGCAACCGACCGGACGGCGCCGGAGCGGTCCGGCCTCAGCGCGGCGCGCGCTTGGCCAAGATCCGCTGCAGGGTCCGCCGATGCATGTTGAGGCGCCGGGCGGTCTCGCTGACGTTGCGGCTGCACAGCTCGTAGACGCGCTGGATGTGCTCCCAGCGGACCCGGTCGGCCGACATCGGGTTCTCGGGCGGGTCGGCCCGCTCGCCCGGCTGCGCCATCAGCGTGCCGTGGATCTCGTCGGCGTCGGCGGGCTTGGCGAGGTAGTCGAAGGCGCCGAGCTTCACCGCGGTGACCGCGGTGGCGATGTTGCCGTAGCCGGTGAGGATCACGCCGCGGGCCTCGGGCCGGCGCTCCTTGAGGCGGGCGATCACGTCGAGGCCATTGCCGTCGCCGAGGCGCATGTCGATCACCGCGAAGGCGGGCGCGCGCGCCTCGACGGCGGAGACGCCGTCCGCGACGCTGTCGGCCACCTGCACGTGGTAGCCGCGGCTCTCCATGGCGCGCGCGAGGCGGGTCTGGAAGGGCTTGTCGTCGTCGACGATCAGCAGGCTGCGGTCGGAGAAGGCGGCCAGCGGATCGGCATCGTTGATCACGGCGGGGTCGGTCGCCGCCGAGGTCCCGGGCTGCGTGAGCATCCGGCACTCCTTTCGGGTTTTCGTCGTCGGGTTCTTGGTCTGTCCCTCATATAGGTACGGCATCGCCCGGTGGCAGGGGGGCGCGGATACTGAGTTCCGGAGAATGTCGCGGCGCGGCGCCGCGCTCGAAGATGTGGCGGGCCCAGGAGACGCGCACGATCGCCCCGTGGGCGTCCGGCGCCGCGACGTTCATCAGGGCGAGCTGCGCTCCCGAGCGCTCGATCAGGGTCTTGGCGATGAACAGCCCGAGGCCGAGGCCGGCCCCCACGGTGCCGCCGGATTGCGGCCGGTCGTGGCTGCGGGTGGTCACGTAGGGCTCGCCCGCCCGCAGCAGCACCTCGCTGGAGAAGCCCGGGCCGTCGTCGCGGATCTCGATCCAGACCCGGTCGGGCGTCCAGCGCCCCTCGACGGTGACGCCGGCCTCGGCGAAGTCGACGGCGTTGTCGAGGATGTTGGCGAGCCCGAACATGACGCCCGGGTTGCGCCGGCAGGCCGGCTCCGGCCCCTCGCCGGCGCTGGTGACGGCGAGGGCAGCGCCGAGTGCCCGCTGCGGCGCCACCAGCTCCTCCACGAGGTGGCTGAACGTCACCGTCTCCAGGAAGCCGGCCCCGGCCCCGTCCCCGTCGAGGGAGGTCAGCTTGCCGAGGATGCCGCGGCAGCGGTCGACCTGCTCGCGCAGCAGGTTGAGATCCTCCGCCACCGCCGGCGAGGCGGTGGGGCCGAGCTGGCGGATCAGCTCCTTGGTCACCACCATGATCGTGCCCAGCGGCGTGCCCAATTCGTGGGCAGCCGCGGCCGCGAGCCCGTCGAGCTGCGACAGGTGCTGCTCGCGGGCGAGCACCAGCTCGGTGGCGGCGAGCGCCTGGGCGAGGAGCCGGGTCTCCTCGGCGACCCGCCACGCGTAGACGCCCGTGAAGGCGGTGCCGAGCAGGATCGCGGTCCAGACGCCGGAGACGTACAGGAACGGCAGCTCGATCCGCCCGTCCGCGAACCAGGGCAGGGGCCGGTGCACCAGGGCGAGCAGCGTCGCGAGGCCCACCGCCAGGAGGCCCAGCGCCAGGGTCCGCTCGGGGGGCAGGGCGGTGGCGGAGATCAGCACGGGGGCGAGGAACAGCAGCGAGAACGGGTTCTGGAGCCCGCCCGTGAGGAACAGCAGGGCCGCGAGCTGCACGATGTCGAAGGCGAGGAGCAGGGCCGCGGAATCGTCGCTGAGCCGGTAGCTCGCCGGGAAGCGGATCCGCAGGGCGAGGTTCAGCCAGGACGAGGTGGCGATCACCAGGAAGCACCAGCCGAACGGCAGCGGCAGGCCGAGGCCGAACTGCGCCCCGACGACCGCCGCGCTCTGGCCCGTGATGGCGAGCCAGCGCAGGCGGACGAAGGTGTCGAGCCGCAGGTGTCGCGCGTCGCGACCGAGGCCGCTGAGATCGGTATCGGGCATGGGCTGTAATGGGCTGTATCGGTGCGTCGCCGGACGGACCCGCCGGCGCGGCGTCCCGTGGACTCCCTTCGCATGACGCGGCGATGGGAATCCCGGCTCACCGCCCCGGACACGTCGTCGCTGGCGGACGATCGCCCGCGGACGTGGTCACAGGCAAGTCGCCGCAGCTCCGGGATGTTCCGCCCGCGTTCAGGGTGGAGCATTATCCTACCGACTCGGGTTGCAGGGGGTATGGGCCGCGCGGCTCGATGCCCGCGGCCGGAGCGAGACCGCGAGGTGACGATGCTGCTGGCCTATTCCCTGTACGAGGGCGCGCGCGCCCTGATGGCACCCGCCCGCGTCGCCGCCGACCTCACCCGCTACGGGCTGCAGATGCCGGGCAATCCCCTGGCCTACGGACCCTATGCCCGCGCGGTCAGCGCCGGCTGCGAGATGTTCGAGCGCGTCACCCGCCAGTACGGCAAGCCCGCCTTCGGCTTCACCGAGACGGTGGTGGACGGCGCGGCGGTCCCGGTCACCGAGCGGGTGGTCTGGGAGCGGCCGTTCTGCCGCCTGATCGCCTTCGACCGCGCGTTCCCGGCGGCCCCCGCGGAGCCGCAGCCCAAGCTGCTGATCGTCGCGCCGATGTCGGGGCACTACGCCACGCTGCTGCGCGGCACCGTCGAGGCGATGCTGCCGAACCATCGCGTGTTCATCACCGACTGGACCGACGCCCGGATGGTGCCGCTCTTCGCGGGCCAGTTCGATCTCGACGACTACATCGACTACCTGCAGGAGATGTTCGCGGTCCTCGGGCCGGACCTGCACGTCATGGCGGTGTGCCAGCCGGCGGTGCCGGTCTTCGCCGCGGTGGCGCTGATGGAGGCGGCCGACGAGCCGGCGGTGCCGACTTCCATGACCCTGATGGGCGGCCCGATCGACACCCGCCGCTCGCCCACCGCGGTCAACTGCCTCGCGCAGGAGCGCGGCCAGAAGTGGTTCGAGCAGAACACGATCAGCCTCGTGCCGCCGATCTACCCGGGCGCCTGGCGCCGGGTCTATCCGGGCTTCCTGCAGCTGTCGGGCTTCATGGCGATGAACCTCGACCGCCACGTCACCGCCCATTCGGATATGTTCGACCATCTGGTGACGGGCGACGGCGACTCGGCCGAGAAGCACCGCGAGTTCTACGACGAGTACCTCGCCGTGATGGACCTGACGGCCGAGTACTACCTCCAGACCGTGCAGACCGTGTTCGTCGACCACGCCCTGCCGACGGGACAGATGACGCACCGCGGCACGCCGGTCGATCTCGGCGCCATCCGCCGCTGCGCGATCCTGGCGGTCGAGGGCGAGAACGACGACATCTCCGGCGTCGGCCAGACCAAGGCGGCCCTCGACCTGACGCCGAACCTTCCGGAAGCGCGCAAGGCCTACCACCTCCAGGCCGGCGTCGGCCATTACGGGGTGTTCAACGGCTCGCGCTACCGGTCGGTGATCGCCCCCCGCATCGCGGCCTTCATCCGCGCCATGCAGGCGGTTCCGGGCGCGCGGGGCGGCCACCTGCGGCAGGTGGGCTGAGGCGTCCATTCCGGTGCCCGCCGCCCCGGCTGGCCCTCCTCCGCGGCGGGCTCGCGGACTCACACAGCGCAGGCCGAAGGGCGAGGGGATCTCCGGCCTCACGCTCGATCCCGAGCTGCGAAACGCTGTGCGATCCCGTTTCCGATCGATGAAGTCGGCATAGCCGTCATCGCTGCGCTCGCGATGACGGTGCGGGACATGTCGACCGAGACGCCGCGCGCTCCGCGATCATGAATACATAACGCAGTGACGGCCGGGCTGGCGCGGGCCTTGCGAGACGCGGCCCGTGAGTTCGAGCCGCACCGACACAGCCCCTCTCCATGCCGCCGTCGCCCCGAGGCCGGCGGCGATGCGGACGCGCGCCCGGACGTCGTTGTCACCACGGGCCATTGCGCCCGCGCATCAGAACCGTTCAAACTCGCCCGCAAGGTGCGGGCCGGCGACCGATGCTTGAGATCCGCACCGCCAGGGAGAAGACGATGGACCGCAGGACCTTTCTCAAGGGTTCGGCTGCGCTCGGTTTGGCTGCGCCGCAGCTCGCGCGGCCGGCCCTGGCGCAGGGGGGCAAGGTCCTGCGCTTCGTGCCGCAAGCGAACCTCGCGAATTTCGACCCGATCTGGGGGACCCAGTACGTGGTGCGCAACGCCGGCACCCTCGTCTGGGACATGCTCTACGGCGTCGACGCGCAGCTGAAGCCGCAGCGCCAGATGGTCGAGTCCGAGGAGGTCTCGGGCGACAAGCTCACCTGGACCTTCCGGCTGCGCCCCGGCCTGAAGTGGCACGACGGCGAGCCGGTTCTCGCCAAGGACGTGGTGGCGAGCCTCACCCGCTGGATGGCCCGGGACCCGATCGGCCTGATGATCCGCGGCATCCAGGACGACCTCGCGGCGACCGACGACAGGACCTTCCAGTGGCGCCTGAAGAAGCCGTTCCCGAAGCTGCTCTACGCGCTCGGCAAGACCAACGCGCCGATGGCGCTGATGATGCCGGAGCGGATCGCCAAGACCGACCCGTTCACGCAGATCACCGAGTATGTCGGCTCGGGCCCGATGAAGTTCGTCCGCAACGAGTGGGTGCCGGGTGCCCGGGCGGTGTTCGAGACCTTCACCGACTACAAGCCCCGCGACGAGCCGAATTCCTGGCTCGCGGGCGGCAAGCGCATGCTGGTCGACCGTGTCGAGTGGGTGATCATGCCGGACGCCGCCACCGCGTCGGCGGCCCTGCAGAACGGTGAGGTCGACTGGTGGGAGAACCCGATCTCCGACCTCGTGCCGCTGCTGCGCAAGAACAGCAACCTCAACGTCGACATCGCCGACCCGCTCGGCAATGTCGGGTCGTTCCGGATGAACCACCTGCACCCGCCCTTCGACAATCCGAAGATCCGCCAGGCGGTCATGACCGCGATGAGCCAGGAGGATTACATGCGGGCGATCGTCGGCGACGACGACAGCCTGTGGAAGACGCTGCCGGGCTTCTTCACGCCGGGGACGCCCCTCTACAGCGAGGCGGGCGGCGGCAATGTCGGCAAGGGCGACATCAAGCTCGGCCAGAAGCTGCTCAAGGAAGCCGGCTACAAGGGCGAGCCGGTGGTCTGCATCGTGGCCCAGGACCAGGGGATCACCAAGGCGCAGGGCGACATCACCGCCGACCTCCTGAAGAAGATGGGCTTCAACGTCGACTTCGTCGCCACCGATTGGGGCACCACCGGCACCCGCCGGGCCTCCAAGGCGCCGCCGTCTCAGGGCGGCTGGAACATGTTCCACACCTGGCACGCGGGCGCCGACTGCATCAATCCGGCGGGCTACCCGGCGGTGCGGGCGAGCGGCGACAAGGCGTGGTTCGGCTGGCCGAACATCCCGCCGGTGGAGACCGCCATCGCCGAGTGGTTCGACGCCGCCGACCCGGCCGCCGAGAAGGCCGCCATCGACAAGGTCAACGCCGCCGCCTGCGAGGGCGTGGTCTACGTGCCCACCGGGTTCTTCCTCGGGTACCAGGCGTGGCGCAAGAACGTCTCGGGCATCGTGAAGGGGCCGATCCCCTTCACCTGGGGCGTGTCGAAGGCGTGATGGCGCCCGCTCTCGCCACGTCGGGTCGCCCGACCCGCCCGGTCTCTCGGGCGGGCTCCCGGCTTCGGATACCGCGCTCGGCAACGCGGCCGCGGGACGGGGCGCGGGTCCCCTCTCCTGTCCCTCTCCCGCACGGGAGCGGGGGCGCGTCGCGCTCCGCCGCCGGCGTTCGCGCCCGACCCGGACGCGTGAAGGTCGGCACCCGCGAGGGGGGCAGGGGCGGCCGCACCCGCCGCGCCCTCCCGCCCACAGCCTAGCGAGGCCCCATGCTCGGCTATATCGGCAGGCGCATCCTCGCCACCATCCCGGTCATGGCGGTGGTCGGGCTGTTCGTCTTCAGCCTCCTCTACTTCGCCCCGGGCGACCCGGCGGCGATCATCGCGGGCGACCAGGCGACCCCCGACGACGTCGCCCGCATCCGCGCCACGCTCGGCCTCGACCGGCCGTTCCTGGTGCGGTTCTGGGAATGGTCCTGGCAGATCCTCCACGGGGATCTCGGCACCTCGATCTTCACCAACCTGCCGGTCACCACCATGATCGGCCAGCGGGTGCAGCCCACCGTCTCGCTGATGCTCGTCACCCTGGTCTTCGCCATCGTGGTGGCGGTGCCGCTGGGCGTCGTCGCCGCCTGGAAGGCCGGCAGCCTGATCGACCGCCTCGTGATGGGGCTCGCCGTGACGGGCTTCTCGGTGCCGGTCTTCGTGGTCGGCTACATCCTGGCCTACGTCTTCGCCCTCGAGCTCGGCTGGCTGCCCGTGCAGGGCTACACGCCGATCGAGCAGGGCGTGTGGCCCTGGCTGTCCAACCTGATCCTGCCGGCGGTGACGCTCGGCCTCGTCTACATCGCGCTGATCGCCCGGGTGACCCGCGCGACCATGCTCGACGTGCTCCAGCAGGATTACGTGCGCACGGCCCGGGCCAAGGGGCTGTCGCAGGGGCCGGTCCTGTTCGTCCACGCCCTCAAGAACGCCGCGGTGCCGATCGTCACCGTGATCGGCATCGGCATCGCGTTGCTGATCGGCGGTGCGGTGGTGACCGAGACGGTCTTCGCGATCCCCGGCCTCGGGCGCCTCACCGTCGACGCGATCCTGCGGCGCGACTACCCGGTCATCCAGGGCGTCGTGCTGCTGTTCAGCTTCGTCTACGTGCTCGTGAACCTCGCCATCGACCTCTTCTACACCGTGCTCGACCCGAGGATCCGCTATTGACCGCGACCGTCGCGCCCTTCCCCAGCAGCGCCCCGCAGGCGGGCGCCCCGCCCGAGGGGATCACCCCCAAGGCGCCCCCGCCGCCGGGCCTCGCCGTCGCGGCGCCGCTGCCCGACGTCATCCCGGCCCGCAAGCGCCGGGGCCGGGTCTGGACCTATGTGCGCCGCAACCCGACCATCGTGGTCGGCGGCGTGCTGCTCCTCATCGTCTTCCTGATGGCGGTGCTGGCCCCCTATCTCGGCACCGTCGACCCGACCGCCCTGGCGCCGGCCAAGCGCACCCGGGCCCCGTCGGCGCAGTACTGGTTCGGCACCGACATGCTCGGCCGCGACGTCTACTCGCGGGTGGTCTACGGCGCCCGGGTCTCGCTGCTGGTCGGCTTCTCGGTGGCGTTCCTCGCCTCGGTCGCCGGGCTCGCGGTCGGCCTCGTCTCCGGCATGGTGCGCTGGCTCGACGGGATCGTCATGCGGGTCGTCGACGGCATGATGTCGATCCCGCCGATCCTGCTCGCGGTCGCGCTGATGGCGCTCACCCGCGGCTCGGTCCAGAACGTGATCATCGCGATCACCATCGCGGAGATCCCGCGCGTCGCCCGCCTCGTGCGCGGCGTGGTGCTGTCGCTGCGCGAGCAGCCCTACGTCGAGGCGGCGGTCACCACCGGCACCCGGATGCCGGCGATCATCTGGCGCCACATCCTGCCCAACACGCTGGCGCCCATGACCGTGCAGGCGACCTACATCTGCGCCTCCGCGATGATCACCGAGGCGATCCTGTCGTTCATCGGCGCGGGCGTGCCGCCCTCGACGCCCTCCTGGGGCAACATCATGGCCGAGGGCCGGGCCCTCTGGCAGGTGAAGTTCTACATCATCCTGTTCCCGGCCATCTTCCTCTCGATGACGGTGCTCGCCGTGAACCTCGTCGGCGACGGCCTGCGCGACGCCCTCGACCCCCGCATGGCGAAAGACGTCTGATGAGGACCGGCAGCATGAGCGGCACCCCCCTCCTGTCGATCGAGAACCTGCAGGTCCATTTCCGCACCCCCGACGGGGTGAACCGGGCGGTGGACGGGGTCTCGTTCGCGATCCAGTCGGGCGAGACCCTGGCGATCGTGGGCGAGTCCGGCTGCGGCAAGTCGGTGACCTCGATGTCGATCCTGCGGCTCCTGCCCGAGCCGCCGGCCCGCATCGCCGGCGCGATCAAGTTCGAGGGCAGGAACCTCCTCGACCTGCCGAACAGCGCCATGCGCAAGATCCGCGGCAACGACATCAGCGTGATCTTCCAGGAGCCGATGACCTCGCTGAACCCGGTGCTGACGGTCGGCCGCCAGATCGGCGAGACCCTGCGGTTGCACCAGGGGCTCGGCCGCCGGGAGGCCGAGGAGCGGGCTGTGGAGATGCTGACGCTGGTCGGCATCCCCGAGCCGCGGCGCCGGGTGCGGGAATACCCGCACCAGCTCTCCGGCGGCATGCGCCAGCGGGTGATGATCGCCATCGCGCTCGCCTGCTCGCCGAAGCTCCTGATCGCCGACGAGCCGACCACGGCGCTCGACGTGACCATCCAGGCCCAGATCCTCGACCTGATGCGCGACCTGAAGGCCCGGGTCGGGGCCGCGATCATGCTGATCACCCACGATCTCGGCGTCGTGGCCGAGGTCGCCGACCGGGTGGTGGTGATGTATGCCGGCCGCAAGGTCGAGGAGGCACCGGTCCGCGAGCTGTTCCGCTCGCCGCGCCACCCCTACACCCGCGGCCTGATGGGGGCGGTGCCGAAGCTCGGCGCCGTCGAGCACGGGGCCGACGCGCGGCTCGCCGAGATCCCCGGCATGGTCCCGAGCCTCAAAGGTCGGATCGAGGGCTGCGTCTTCGCCGGGCGCTGCCCGGACGTGACCGACCTGTGCCGCGCCTACGCGCCGGCCCTGGAGCCCAAGGCGCCGGGCCACCTCGCCGCCTGCCACTACGCGCCGAAGGACGCCCTCGCGGCATGAGCGCCACGCCCGCACCCGCCGCCCGCACCCTGCTGGAGGTCAACGACCTCAAGAAGCACTTCGCCCTCGGCGGCGGCCTGTTCGGCCAGTCCAAGCGCGTGCTCAAGGCGGTGGACGGCCTGTCCTTCACGGTGGCCCGGGGCGAGACCCTCTCGCTCGTCGGCGAGTCCGGCTGCGGCAAGTCCACCGTCGCCAAGGCGCTGATGCGCCTCTACGCGCCCACCGCCGGCCAGGTGGTGCTCGACGGGCGCCGCATCGACGACCTCTCGGCCGGAGCGCTCCGGCCCCTGCGGCGCCACATCCAGATGGTGTTCCAGGACCCGTTCTCGT
This sequence comes from Methylobacterium sp. UNC300MFChir4.1, assembly GCF_900110155.1. Classification (NCBI taxonomy): domain Bacteria; kingdom Pseudomonadati; phylum Pseudomonadota; class Alphaproteobacteria; order Hyphomicrobiales; family Methylobacteriaceae; genus Methylobacterium; species Methylobacterium sp. UNC300MFChir4.1. Next base: position 139,117 of record NZ_FOCS01000013.1, read on the forward strand.
CGCTCAACCCGCGGATGCGGGTGCGGGCGATCCTGGCCGAGCCGATCCGCAATTTCGGGCTGGCCCGCAACGCCGCCGACCTCGAATCCCGCCTCGCCAGCCTGATGGAGCGGGTCGGCCTGCCGCGCGAGGCGCTGGGGCGCTTCCCGCACGAGTTCTCCGGCGGGCAGCGCCAGCGCATCGGCATCGCCCGGGCGCTCGCCGCCGAGCCGGACCTGATCATCTGCGACGAGGCGGTCTCGGCCCTCGACGTCTCGGTGAAGGCGCAGATCGTCAACCTGCTGCGCGACCTGCAGCGCGAGCTCGACCTCGCGATGCTGTTCATCTCGCACGACCTCGCCATCGTCGAGCACATGACCCACCGGGTGGCGGTGATGTATCTCGGCAAGATCGTCGAGATCGGGCCGCGCCGCGATCTCTTTCTCGCGCCCAAGCACCCCTACACGCAGGCGCTGCTCTCGGCGGTGCCGATCCCCGAGCCCGGGGCCGGGCGCACCCGCATCGTGCTCAAGGGCGACGTGCCGAGCCCGATCAACCCGCCCTCCGGCTGCCGCTTCCACACCCGCTGCCCGCACGCCTTCGACCGATGCCGGACCGAGGTGCCGGGCCTCGACGCGGTCGGCGCCGGCCATCTCGCCGCCTGCCATCTCAACGACACGGCCGCCCCCGCCCGGGCGGCCTGACGGCGCCGTCCTCGCGAGCGCGGCGAAGCGACCCAGGGCAGCGCGCGATCCCCGAGCGTGGCGGATCCCTGGGTCGCTTCGCTCGCGAGGACGGGTCGGATTCCCGCGAACCACATCCGGAGTCTCTCGTGCAGCACGACCTCATCCTGAAGGGCGCCCGGGTCATCGACCCGTCGCAGAACCACGACTGGATCTGCGACGTCGCCTTCGCGGACGGCCGCGTCTCGGGCTTCGGCCGCGACCTGCCGGCGGGCCCCGGCACGCAGGTGCGCGACATGGAAGGCGCGATCGTCACGCCGGGCCTGATCGACCTGCACACCCATGTCTACTGGGGCGGCACCTCGCTCGGCATCGACGCCGACGATTTCTGCCGGACCTCGGGGGTGACCACCTCGGTCGATACCGGCAGCGCCGGGCCCGGCAATTTCGCCGGCTTCCGCAGCCACGTGATCGAGCGGTCGCAGGCGCGGATCCTCGCCTACCTGCACGTCTCCTTCGCGGGCATCTTCGGCTTCTCGAAGACCATCATGGTCGGCGAGAGCGAGGACCCGCGGCTCATGGCGCCCCGGGAGGCGGTCGAGGTCGCCGACGCCAACCGGGACGTGATCGTCGGCATCAAGGTCCGGGTCGGGCGCCACGCCTCGGGCGACCAGGGCACCGCGCCCCTCGACATCGCCCTGCAGGTCGCGGAGGAGACAGGCCTGCCGTTGATGGCCCATATCGACGAGCCGCCGCCGAGCTACGAGCAGGTGCTGGCCATGCTGCGGCCCGGCGACGTGCTGACCCACGCGTTCCGGCCCTTCCCGAACTCGCCCATCACGGCCCAGGGCGCCGTGAAGCCGGCGCTCCGCGAGGCGCGGGCGCGGGGCGTGATCTTCGACATCGGCCACGGCAAGGGCTCGTTCGCCTTCAGGACGGCGCGGGCCATGCTGGCGGGCGGCTTCCTGCCCGACACGATCTCGTCGGACGTGCACCAGCTCTGCATCGAGGGGCCGGCCTTCGACCAGGTCACCACCATGTCGAAGATGCTCTGCCTCGGCATGAGCCTCACCGAGGTCGTCGCCGCCTCCACGGTGAACGCCGCCGTGGCGCTGAAGCGGATGGAGTACGGGACCCTGAAGGTCGGAGCGCTCGGCGACGCCACGGTGCTGGCGGTGCGGGACGGCGCGTTCGACTACGTCGACACCCGGGGCGAGCACATGACGGGCGACCGGCGGATCACCGCCGAGGGCGTGGTGCTGAAGGGCCGGTGGTGGCACCCGGCCTGACCCGTCGGGCCTGACGATCGGGACGAAGATCCCATCGCATACAAAATATCGACCTTTACAGCCTCTTCCGCGGGCCGATACACTTTCCCGTGAGGGGCGGACCATCTCCGGCCCTCAGCGAAACGCGGTTCAAACCGCGGCGCCAGGGAGGATGGATGGACACGGGTCAGCCTCTGCTGGAGGTCGACGGCGTCACGCTCCGCTACAAGACGCCCGAGCACCTCGTCACGGCCACCTACCGGGTGAGCTTCCGGGTCTGGCCCGGGGACCGCTTCGTCCTGCTCGGGCCGTCCGGATGCGGGAAGTCGACCCTGCTCAAGGCGGTGGGCGGCTACATGGCGCCGACCGAGGGCGAGATTCGCCTGAAGGGGCGCCCGGTCACCGAGCCCGGCCCCGACCGGATGATGGTGTTCCAGGAATTCGACCAGCTCCTGCCGTGGAAGACGGTCCGGCAGAACGTGGTCTTCGCCCTCGAGGCTTCGGGCCGGCTGAAGGGTCGCGAGGCCCTGGACCGGGCCAACCTCTACATCGACAAGGTCAACCTCACGAAATTCGCCGACAGCTACCCCCACACCCTGTCGGGCGGCATGAAGCAGCGCGTCGCCATCGCCCGCGGCATGGCGATGGAGCCCGACATCCTGCTGATGGACGAGCCCTTCGCGGCGCTCGACGCGCTGACCCGGCGGCGCATGCAGGACGAGCTGCTGGCCCTGTGGGAGGGCACGCGCTTCACCGTGCTGTTCGTCACCCACTCGATCCCCGAGGCGATCAAGGTCGGCTCGCGCATCCTGCTGCTCTCGCCCCATCCCGGGGAGGTGAAGGCCGAGCTCAACAGCGCCGAATCGCCGGAGGCGGCGCTGCAGCTCGAGGGCCGGATCCAGCACATGCTGTTCTCGGAAGAGATCCAGGAGGCGGAGAATGTCTAGCGCGCAAGCCCTGAGCGGCGCCCCGCTGGCCGGGACGGGCCCGGCGCCGCGCCTCGCGGCCCTGCCGCCGTCCGGCCGGCCCGAGATCGTGCGCGAGACCGGCCACGCCCACGGCGCCGCGGTGGTGGAGAAGCCGCTGTCGGTCGCCGAGCGGCTCTACAACCAGGCGTGGCTGCGCAAGGTCGTGATCCTCGTGCTCCTCGCCGGGATCTGGGAGGCCTACGGGCGCTACCTCGACAACGACCTCCTGTTCCCGACCTTCACGGCGACCGTGGAGGCCTTCTTCCGGGGCATCGCGGACGGCACGCTGCCGGCCCGGGCCTGGAGCTCGCTGAAGGTGCTGCTCATGGGCTACGCCGCCGGCGTCGCCCTGGCGACCCTGCTCACCGGCGTCGCCATCGCGTCGCGGATCGGGACCGACCTGCTCGAGACGCTGACGTCGATGTTCAACCCGCTGCCGGCGATCGCGCTCCTGCCCCTGGCGCTGATCTGGTTCGGCCTGGGCAACGGCAGCCTGATCTTCGTGCTGGTCCACTCGGTGACCTGGGCGATCGCCCTCAACACCCATTCGGGCTTCCTGTCGGTCAGCCGCACGCTTAAGATGGTCGGGCGCAATTACGGGCTGTCGGGCCCGCGGCTGATCGGCAAGATCCTGATCCCGGCGGCCTTTCCGTCGATCCTCACCGGCCTGAAGGTCGGCTGGGCCTTCGCGTGGCGCACCCTGATCGCCGCCGAGCTGGTCTTCGGGGTGTCGTCCGGGGCGGGCGGCCTCGGCTGGTTCATCTTCGAGAACAAGAACATGCTCGACATCCCGAACGTGTTCGCCGGGCTGCTCACCGTGATCCTGATCGGTCTCGTGGTCGAGAACCTGATCTTCCAGACGATCGAGCGGCGCACCGTCCAGCGCTGGGGCATGCAGGCCTGAGCGGGGGCGGGCCGGGCGGAGCGCTCCGGCCGCGCTCCGCCCGAGGCCGGCCCCGATCTCTGCGGAGACGTGTCTTCTCGCATGTTGCTCGAATAGAGATCGAACTTCTCTGTTGCGACGGTGCGGCGAACGTTTTCTTCCTATAGGCTCCGCTTACGACCCCCGGAGCCCGTTCCCGTGAGCCCTGACGCCCCATCCAAGACGGCCCCGACGCCGGCCCGCCCCGACCGGGGTGGCCGGTCGGACACGGCCGCCTCGGTCTTGCCCGGCATCGGCCTGTGCGCGGTGATCACCGCGGTGGCGATGGCCGCGCAGGCGGTAGAGGAGCGGGTCGCCGGTCACCCCTACATCGAGGCCCTGGTTCTGGCGATCCTGATCGGCATCGCGGTGCGGACCGCCTGGACGCCCCCGGCGCGGTTCCGCACCGGCATCGCCTTCTCGGCCAAGCAGCTCCTCGAAGTCGCCGTGGTGCTGCTCGGCGCCTCCCTGAGCCTCGGGGCGATCCTCGCCTCCGGCCCGGCGCTGCTGGCCGGCATCGTCGGGACCGTGGTGCTCGGCATCGCCGCTAGCGTGGCGATCTGCCGGGCGCTCGGGCTGCCGGCCCGGATGGCGATCCTGGTGGCCTGCGGCAACGCCATCTGCGGCAACTCGGCCATCGCGGCGGTCGCGCCCGTGATCGGCGCGGAGGCGAAGGACATCGCCGCCGCCATCGCGTTCACCGCCGTCCTCGGCGTGCTGATGGTGCTCGGGCTGCCGCTGTTCGTGCCCCTCGCGGGCATGACCGACAACCAGTATGGGGTGCTGGCGGGGCTCACCGTCTACGCGGTGCCGCAGGTCCTGGCCGCGACCGTCCCGGTGAGCCTGCTGTCGACCCAGGTCGGCACCCTGGTCAAGCTGGTGCGGGTGCTGATGCTCGGCCCGGTCGTGGTGGTGTTCTCGCTGATCGCCCCGCGTCTGCCGCAGGCGGCGGGGGCGCCGCCGCCGCCGTCCCGTCCGGGCTTCACCAAGCTGGTGCCCTGGTTCATCCTCGGCTTCCTGGCGCTGGCCACCCTGCGCTCCCTGGGCCTCGTCCCGGACCCGGCGGTGAAGCCGCTGACCCAGCTCGCCGGCGTGCTCACGGTCCTGTCCATGGCCGCCCTCGGCCTCGGGGTCGACGTCCGGGTCCTGGCCCGGGTCGGCGGCCGGGTCACCCTCGCGGTCACCGCCTCCCTGGCGGTCCTGATCGCCCTCAGCCTGACGCTGATCCGCGCCCTCGGGATCGGGTGACGCCGCGCGCGGTCTTTCCCGCCGCGCGGGCTCCCGACCCGTGTAACAGGCATTCCATCGGCACCTTTGTGCAGGTGACCGGAGCCTTTCGCGCCGGCGATCCGGCCCATCCGCACCGAAAAGCGCTTCGGGTGATCATCCCTCAGTCAAGACCGTCTTGACACATACGCGGTTTTTGCTTTGGAACCGCAGGCATCGTCGTCGAAAGCTTCGTGTGGACTCGCGCAGTGCCTGAAAAGAATCCCGAGAACAGCCTCAGGTTGGTCACGCTGGTGGGCGAGATCGTCGCCGCCTACGTCTCGAACAATTCCGTTCCGCCGACGGCCCTGCCCGAGCTGATGGCGAGCGTGCACGCGGCCCTGGCATCCCTCGACGGGCAGGCGCCGGCGGCCGCGGTCGAGCCGGCCGTGGAGCGGCCGACGCCGGCCCAGATCCGCAAGTCGGTCCAGGAGGACGGGATCGTCAGCTTCATCGACGGCCGGACTTACAAGACCCTGAAGCGCCACCTCACCGCCCACGGCCTGACGCCGGAGCGGTACCGCGAGCGCTACGGTCTGCCGGACGATTACCCGATGACGGCGCCGGGCTACGCCGCGCAGCGCTCCGCGCTGGCGAAGGCGATCGGCCTCGGCGTGCCCGGCGGGCGCGTCGATCAGCGCAGGACGGGCACCGGCGGCTGATCGGCGGCGCGGCGCGGGGCCGCGCGCGGCGCGGTCTCGCTCCGCCGCCCCAGGAACGGCAGCACCTGCGCGGGGGCCGGCTCGGATCGGCCGGGCTCGGCGCGGCCCGGGCGGCCGAACGTGTCGGCCCAGCTCAGTTTGATCACCCGGTTGTCCGCGGCCGCGGGCTCCTCCGCGGGGCGCGGCGCCTTGCGGTTCGCGGCGCCGATCCAGCGCACGATCCGGTGCTCGCGCCCGCGGCGGAGCACCGGCGGCAGATTCGTCTCGCTGCGCTTGCGGTTCTGCCGGATGTCGTCGGTCTTGTCTGAGATCGACACGCTCGATAACCCTGTCCCCGTGCGAGGTGCGGGCGGGGACGGATAGCGGGTGCAGCCGTGGATCCGCCGGGGTGCTCCACCCTCGACAACGGCGCTATCCTACTGAACTTGCAGGATCCGGACAGGGCGGTCCCGTCCAAAAAACTTGTCTCTGCGTCCCAGATTGGCCCGTCCGGGGCCGGAACGGCTCAGGAGGCGCGCGCGCCCGGCACCGCGGCGAGCAGGGTGCGGGTGTAGGCGTGCTCCGGCGCGGCGAACAGGTCCGCGGTGCCCCGCATCTCCACGATGGCGCCGCGGTGCATCACGGCGATCCGGTCGCAGATCGTGGCGGCCACCCGCAGATCGTGGGTGATGAACAGCATCGCCAGCGACAATCTCTGCTTCAGGTCCTCCAGCAGGTCCAGCACCTGCCGCTGGACCGAGACGTCCAGCGCCGAGACCGCCTCGTCGGCCACCAGCACGTCCGGCTCCATCGCGAGCGCTCGGGCGATGCCGATGCGCTGGCGCTGCCCGCCCGAGAAGGCGTTGGGGTAGCGGGCGGCGGCCTTCGGATCGAGACCGACGAGGTCGAGGAGGCTGCGCGCCCGCTCCCGGGCCTCGGCGGCCGGGACCCCGTGGGCGATCGGACCCGCCGTGATGATCTGCTCCACGGTGCGCCGCGGGTTCAGGGACGCGAACGGGTCTTGGAAGATCATCTGGATCCGGCTGCGCTTGTCGCGCAAGGCCGCCTTCCCGAGGGCCGTGTAGTCGAGCTCCCCGAGGCGGACCGTTCCGCCATCGGGCTCGATCAGGCGGATCGCCAGCCGCGCGGTCGTCGACTTGCCCGAGCCGGATTCACCCACGATCCCCAGGGTCTCGCCGCGGCGGACGTCGAAGGACACCTCCTTGACGGCCGCCACGATCCGCGGCTTGCCGAACAGGCCGGAGCGCCCGGAATAGGTCTTGGACAGCCCGGTCACCGAGAGGGCGACCGGCGCCGCTTCCAGGGCTGCGCGCGGCGGCGGCGTCAGGCTCGGGACGGCGGCGAGCAACGCCCTGGTATAGGGCGCCTGCGGATTGCGCAGCACGGCCTCGGCGGTGCCGGATTCCACGAGCCGCCCGCGCTGGAGCACCGCCACGTGGTCGGCGATCTCCGCCACCACGCCGAAATCGTGGGTGATGAACAGGATGCTCATCCCGCGCTTGCGCTGCAGGTCACGGATCAGCCGGAGGATCTGGGCCTGGGTGGTGACGTCCAGCGCCGTGGTCGGCTCGTCGGCGACCAGCACCGAGGGCTCCAGCGCCAGCGCCATGGCGATCATCGCTCGCTGCCGCTGGCCGCCGGAGAGCTGATGCGGGTAGGCCCGCACCGCCTCCTCGGGGTTGGGAAGCCCGACCTCGGTGGCGAGCGCCACTGCCCGGGCCCAGCGCTCGCTGCGGGTGAGCAGGTTGTGCGCCTCGAACATCTCGGCGATCTGGTCGCCGATCCGCATCACCGGGTTCAGGGCCGTCATCGGCTCCTGGAACACCATGGCGATGCGCCGGCCCCGCAGCGACCGCCACGCGGGCTCGTCGAGGGTCAGGAGATCCCGGCCCTCGAACAGGATCGTGCCGGCCGTCGGCTCCAGGGCCCGGGGCAGGAGGCCGGTCAGCGCGTAGGCGCTCATCGACTTGCCCGAGCCCGATTCCCCGACGACGCACAGGATCTTCCCGGCCTCGAGGTCGAGGTTCAGGCCCTCGACCGCGTGCGGGCGGTCGGCGCCCTTGGGGAGCGCGATCGTCAGATCGCGGATGCGGACGACCGGCTCGCTCATGGTTCAGGCCCTCGCTTCGCGGCGGCGGAGGATGTCGGGTCCGTCTCGGCCCAGATCCCAGAACAAGCCGGCCATGATCGCCAGGCCCTCGCGGGTGCCGGAGGCGAGCATGTGCTCGTCGGGCCCGTGCTGGCGGCAGGCCGGGTAGGAATGCGGCACCCAGAGGGTCGGCAGGCCCAGAATCTCCGAGAAGGCGTCGTTCGGCAGCGATCCGCCGAGATTGGGCAGCAGTGCCGGCTTTTTTCCGCTGCTCGCCTCGATCGACTCCAGGGCCCACTCGACCCAGGGGTCTTCGACCGGCAGCCGCGTCGCCTGGAAGACTTCCGCCGCGCGGGCCGGCCGGACCTCGATCATCGGGAAGCCGTGGGCGTCGAGATGGGTGCGCACGTTCCGGATCAGGTTCTGCCAGTCGGTGCCGACCACGAAGCGCAGCTGCAGGGTCGCCTTGGCGTGGGGCGGCACGGCGTTGAGCGGCCCGTCCGGATCGCCGGTCTTGAAGGCCAGCACCTCCAGCGTGTTCCAGGCGAAGACCCGCTCGGCCGGGGTGAGGCCCGGCTCGCCCCAGTCGGAATCGATCGTAGGTGCGGTCGGATCCTCGCCGACGCGGATGTCGGCCAAAGCCGCGCGCACGCCCTCGGGGATCGGCGGCGGCCGCAGGGCCTCGACCAGGATGGCGCCCCTTGCGTCGACCATCGAGGCGATCGCCGAGGCCAGCACGGTGCCGGGGTTGCGCAGCAGCCCGCCCCAGTTGCCGGAATGGTGTGGGCCTTCCCGCAGGTTCAGGCTCAGGTCGAAATTGTAGGCGCCGCGGGAGCCGAGGAAGAGGGTCGGGCGCTCGCCGTTGAGGCGGGGACCGTCCGAGGCGATCAGCACGTCGGAGCGCAAGGCTTCGGCCTGCTCCCGGCAGAACGGCCGCAGGCCCGGGGAGCCCGATTCCTCGCCCATCTCGATCAGCAGCTTCACGTTGAAGCCGAGATGGCCGTCGCGCGCTGCGATCACCTGCTCCAGGGCGGCGAGGTTGAGGACGTGCTGGCCCTTGTTGTCGGCGGTGCCGCGCCCGTACCAGCGGTCGCCCTCGACCACGATCTCCCAGGGGCCGAGGCCCTCGCGCCACTGCTCGGGGTAGCCCCGCACCGTGTCGCCGTGGCCGTAGATCAGCACGGTCGGCAGGTCCGCGCCCTCGCGCCGCTCGGCGATCAGGAACGGGCCGTGCACCCCGTCGGGGTTGGGGAAGATCTTCGGGGTCTCGAAGCCGAGGCGGGCGACCAGCGGCGCGATGAAGGCGTCGAGATAGGCGCGGAGCGCCGCCTCCTGGCCGGGGGCCTGGCTCTCGGTCGGCATCGCCACCGCCTCCCGCAGGAGGGCGAGGAACGCGCCCGAATCGAAGCTGTCAGTGGCGCGCGCGATGGCGGCGTCTCGCGTCATGGTGTGATCCCGGAGGAGGGTGTCTGAGAGGGATTGGCGGCCCCACCCGTCATCGCGAGCGCAGCGATGCGACCCAGAGAGGCGCGACCGCGGCAAGCGTGGCGCCGCTGGGTTGCTTCGCTCCGCTCGCAAAGACGGCGGCGCATCAGTTGCGCGCCTCGGGGGCGGTGATGTCGCGCAGGCCATCACCTAAGAGATTGATCGCCAGCACGAGGAGGAGAAGCGCCACGCCCGGGATGGTGATCACCCAGGGCTGGAAGAACATGTACTGCTTGCCCTCGGCGATCATCAGGCCCCAGGAGGGCAGGGGCGGCTGCACGCCGAGTCCGAGGAACGACAGGGCGGCCTCCAGCAGGATCGCGTGGGCCATCTCCAGGGTCGCCACGACGATCAGGGCGTTCATGATGTTGGGCAGGATCTCCTGGCGGATGATGCGCAGGTCGGTCAGCCCCGCGGCGCGGGCGGCCGAGATGAAGTCCTGGTTGCGGATCTGCTGGGTCGCGGCCCGGGTCACCACGGCGAAGCGGTCCCAGAGCAGGAAGCCCAGCACCAGCACCACCACCTTCAGGGAGCCGCCGACCAGCGCCGCCATGGCGAGCGCCACCAGCACCACCGGCATGGCGAGCCGGGTGGTCACCACGTAGCTCACCACCGAATCGACCCAGCCGCCGAAATAGCCGGCGCACAGGCCGAGCGTGGTGCCGATCAGCCCGGAGATCAGCGCCGCCGAGATCCCGATCAGGAGGGAGATCTGGCCGCCGTAGAGGAGGCGGCTCAGGTAGTCGCGGCCGAGCTTGTCGGTACCGAGCACGTGCTCCCAGGTGCCCTTGGCCTGCCAGACCGGCGGGATCAGGCGGCGGGACACGTCCTGCGCGTAAGGGTCGTGCGGCGCGATGAGCGGGGCGGCGAGCGCCGCCAGCACGATCAGCCCGAGGATCCCGGCCCCGATCAGGAAGCCGGTATGGCGCAGACCCCGCCGCAGGATCAGGCGGGTGGGGGAGGGGACCGGCGCGAGCGTGACCGGCGCGTCAGAAGGAAGGGCCGGGGCGGCGAGTGCCGCCGTGTCGGGGGGGAGGCTCATCGGCGGATCCTCACGACTGGCGCAGGCGCGGGTCGAGGAAGGCGTTCAGGAGGTCGGCCGCCAGCGTCAGGCCGATGTAGATCATGGCCAGAACCAGCACGATCGCCTGGACGACGGGGAAGTCGTTGCGGGCGATGGATTCCCAGGCGAGCTGCCCGAGGCCCTGGAGCGAGAACACCGCCTCGATCACGATCGAGCCGCCGAGCATGAAGCCGAACTGCACCGCCGACAGGGCGATCACCGGGATCACGGCGTTGCGGAGCGCGTGCCGCACCAGGATCTTCCGGGGCGGCAGCCCCTTGGCGCGGGCGGTGCGGACGTAGTCGGACGCCAGCACCTCCAGCATGCCGTTGCGGGTGAGCCGCATCACCGCCGGCATCGCGTAGTAGCCGAGCGCCACCGCGGGCAGGACGAAGTTCTTCCAGGTGGCGTTGCCCGAGACCGGCAGCCAGCGGAGGTTGACGGAGAAGATCAGGATCAGCGTCAGGCCGAACCAGAAGCTCGGCATCGCCTGGCCCAGCACCGAGACGGCGAGCGCCGTCCGGTCGATCCACGTGTCCCGCTTCACGGCGGCGACGACGCCGAGGGGAATGGCCACGAACAGCGCCACGGCCAGCGCGATGATGCCGAGATAGAGGGTGATCGGCAGGCGGGCGGCCAGCAGGTCGATCACGCTCTCACGGAAATAGAAGGAGTTGCCGAAGTCGAGGTGAAGCGCCCGCCAGCCCCAGGTGAGGAACTGGGTCAGCAGCGGCTGGTCCAGGCCGTAATCCTGGCGGATCTGGGCGATCTGCGGCCCGGTGGCCTCAGGGCCGGCGATGGCCGTGGCGAGGTCGCCCGAGAGATGGAGGAGCAGGAAGCTCGCCACCGAGACCGTGAAGGCCACCGCCAGGGCGACCAGCACGCGCCGGAACGTGAAGGCCAGCATGGCTCAGGCTCCTGCTGTTTCCCGTCGATCACGTCGGATCATGACGGAGCGTTCTCTCCTCCCCTGGCGATCCCGGGCTTGCCCGGGATCGCTCAAGCTTGCGGGGAGGAGCCGGAGGTGGGGGTGGTTCAGGATCAAGCGGAGCGGTGCCGTCTGCACCACACCCACCCCTGACCCCTCCCCGCAAGGGGGAGGGGAAAAGCGTCGCGCCACGGCCACCATCATCACTTCCACGACGCCGAGTAGAAGCGCGCCACCTCGTCGGGCTGCGCGGTGAAGTTCAGGTCCGACGTGAAGGCGTAGTTGGTCGAGTAGGAGAACATCGGCAGGGCGTAGGCCTGCGCGGCGATCCGCTGGAGCGCCTTGGCGTAGGCGGCCTTGCGCTTCTCCGGGTCGGTCGAGCCGTCGCCCTCCTGCAGGTCGGCGATCACCTGCGGATCCTTGGTCAGGTCCTCCTCGCCGCCGCGGAAATACACCCCGTCGAAGGCCGAGACGTCGAGCACCGAGAACGACCCCCAGGTCTGGTAGCCGATCGAGGTCTTGCCGGCCCGCAGCGCGTCGCGGAACGCCGCGTAGCGCAGGTAGTTGAGCCGCGCCTTGATGCCGACGGCGCCGAGATAGCCGATCACCGCCTCGGCGTAGTCGCGCTCGCGATAGGCGCCGAGGTCGATCTCGAACCCGTTCGGGTAGCCGGCTTCCTTGAGCAGCGCCTTGGCCTTGGCGGGGTCGTAGGCGTAGCGCGGCACGCCCTGGTCGGTGCAGCCGAACTGGTCGACGAAGCACAGCGCGTTCATCACCCGCGAGGCGCCGCGCACGAGGTTGTCGACCATCGCCTTGCGGTCGATGGCGTAGGAGATCGCCTGCCGGACGCGCACGTCCTTGAGCGGCGAGTTCTCCTTCGCCCGGCCCAGCGTGTCGAACTGCAGGAACCCGACCCGCATCGTCTCGGAATTGAGGACCGTGATGTTGGGCGCGGCGCGCAACTGCTCGGCTTGGTCGCTCGGCACCCGCCAGATCCAGTCGACGCCGCCGGTCATCAGCTCGGCCATCCGGCTCTCGCCGTCCGGGATGACGCGGAACTGCAGCTTGCCGATCTTCGGCTTACCCAGAGGGCTCTCGGCCCAGTACTTGTCGAACCGCTCCATGGAGACGCCGCGGCCGCTGTCGACCTTGGTGATCCGGTACGGGCCGCTGCCGACCGGCGCCTTGGCGAAACCGTCGAGGCCGACCTTCTTGAAGTAGTTGGCCGGGAAGATCGGGGTCGGGCCGGCGAGGTATTCCAGCGCCGCCGGGAACGGGGCCTTCAGGTGGATGCGCACGCTGTGCGGGCCGGTCACCTCCACCGACTTCATCCAGTCGACGTTCTGGCGGGTGACCGTGCGCGCTTCGGGGGTCAGCACGTAGTTGAACGTGAAAGCCACGTCCTCCGGCCCGAGCGGGTCGCCGTTGTGGAAGACCACGCCCTCGCGGATCGTGAGGTCGAGGGTCGTGTCGTCCGCCCATTTCCAGGCGGTCGCCAGGAACGGCTTGTAGGTGCCGTCCTTGGGATCCCGGTACAGCAGCGTGTCCCAGCAGTTCCGGGCCAGGATCACGCCCTCGCGGGCGCTGTTGTGGTACGGGCTGACGTTCTCGGGCTCGCTGTCCGACGCGTAGACCAATGTGTCGTTGGCCTTGCCGGCGAGCGCGGGGTGGGCGGCGATCAGGGTCGCGAACGAGGCGGCCAGGGTGGCGGCCAAGGTGGCGGCTCGGGTGAGGGTCCGTAGCGGCATGCAGGCTCCGACGGCGCGGCGGACAGGCCCGGCGGACGGTTCCGCGGCTGCCGCGTTTTTCACCCTGCCATGGTGTTGTGCATCTGGGATCGCAACAAGTAGAATTTAGCGAGTGCTGCGTTGCCGTATCGGCAATGTGCACGGCACCATACAGCGCATCGAGCACGATAATGCAGAGTACGGGCCTGCGCTACTTCCTGGCCGTGGCCCGCACCGGGTCGATCGCGGCCGCCTCGTCCCAGCTCAACGTCGCGGCCTCCGCGATCAGCCGGCAGATCGCCAACCTGGAGGCCGAGCTCGACTGCGTGCTGTTCGAGCGCCGCCCGCGCGGCATGGTGCCGAGCCCGGCCGGTGAGCTGCTGGCGCAGCATGCCCATCAGGTGCTGATCCGCTCCGAGCAGGTGGTCACCGAGATCCGGGAGCTGGAAGGGCTCGCCCGCGGGCTGATCCGGGTCGCCTGCTCGGAGGGCTTCTCCCTCGACATCGTGCCGAACGCGATCGCGGCCTTCCACGCGGCCCATCCCGGCATCCGCTTCGAGGTCACGGTCCAGCCCCCGGCCCAGGTCACCCAGACGGTGTCGGTGGGGGATGCCGATCTCGGGATCACCTTCGCGCTGACACCCACCGCGCAGGTCGAGGTGCTCTACGACGGGCAGGTCGACATGCTAGCGCTGGCCGCGCCCGACCATCCCCTCGCGCGGGCGCCGGCCCTGCGCCTCGTCGACCTGCTGGAGTATCCCGTCGCCCTGCCGACCCGGGACACGACCCTGCGGCAGGTCTTCGACGCCGCCTGCGCGCACGAGGGCATCGCGGTGGAGCCGGTGCTGACCTCCAACACGCTCTCGGCGCTGCTGCCCTTCGTGCGGCGTTCCCGCGGCATCGCCCTGATGTCGGCGCTGTCGGTGCAGACGCCCCTGCGTCTCAACGAGCTTGTCAGCCTGCCGATCCAGTCCCGGACGAGCCTCGCCCGGAGCGTGAAGATCCAGGCGATGCGCGACCGGCGGCTGCCGAAGGCGGTGCGGGCATTCCTGCGCCAGCTGCTCGACGCGCTGCCACCGCCGCGCTCGCCGTGACCCTCGACGCGCTCGGCCCGCGGGCGCTCAAGCGCCGCCGCGGGACGCAGCGACGGTGCAGCTGTGGTCCATCACGTCCTCGGCGCTGGCGCTCGGCGCCCGGTAGGCCAGCAGGATGTAGCCCGGCTCGGGATCGCCCGGGGGCGTGGCGAGCGCCGCGAAGCTCGTCCGGTGCAGATCCGGCCGGGCGCCCGGCAGGGTGTGCAGGGCCGCGAACGGGTTGAACTGCGCGGCCTCCGCCTCCGGCACGCGCAGGGCGTAGTACCGGTCGCCGGCCAGCGGCACCGGGAAGCGGCTCCAGGTGTGGCGCACCTGCCGGCCGTGCGCCCGGACGGCCTTGAGCACGCTCGGCTTCAGGCAGTCGAGGTGGATGTGGAGCTGGTCCTGGCTGCGGCCCCGGGCCGAGTTGACCGCGAGCCCGACCTCCGCGGGGGTGAGCCTCCCCTTCAGCACGTCCGACACGAGCGGCCGCGCCGCCAGGGCCGCCCGCCAGTAGGCGGCACCGCGCGGTCCCCGCAGGACCGGCGCCTCCAGGCCCGGCACGGTGTCGGTGGGCATGACGACGCTGTGGGTCGGCTCGCCGGGCGCGCGCAGGACCGCCGAGCCGGGACGGTCACCGTCCCCGAGATCGACCGACAGGCACGGGAAGGTCCGGTTGGCGAGCCGCTTGGCGAGGACGCAGGTCTTCAGGGCGGCCCACAGCACGTCGCGGCTCGGGTCCGGCGCGGCGGCGGCCGGTGCCGCGGCGGCCGCCAGGGCCGCGACGGCCGAGAGGGCCGCGACGAGGAGGGCGGCGGGCGGCGCGCGGCGCATGGGGGCTCCCGGTGAGGCCGGCGCGTCCGGCCCGGCCTCACCGCGATAGCCGATCCGGGGCCGTGCCGGCAAAGGATCCGCGAGCCCTGACGCCGTGCCGGGAAACCCGCTATGCCGGCAGTCGCCGAGTCCCCGCAAAACGCCCGCCGGAATGCCGCGATGACGCTCACTCCCACGCTCACCCCCGACATCGCTGCGCGCTTCGCCGCCGTCGCCCTCGGCCATGTCGGCCGCGAATATCCGAACAAGCCGGGCCACGTCCTGGCCGGGCCGGCGGATGCCCGCACCCCCGCGGCCCTGCACCCGGCCTTCCACGGCAGCTACGACTGGCATTCCTGCGTCCACGGCACGTGGCTGCTGGCGCGGGTGCTGCGGCTGTTCCCGGACGGCCCGCAGGCCCCGGCGATCCGCGCCCGGCTCGACGCGCAGCTGACTCCCGCGACGGTGGCGGGGGAATGCGCCTACTTCGCCGCCCCGACCGCCCGGGGCTTCGAGCGCCCCTACGGCTGGGGCTGGCTGCTGAAGCTCGCCGACGCGCTCGCCGCGCTCCCCGAGCGCCGCTGGTCCGAGGCCCTGGCGCCGCTGGCCGCGGTGATCGTCCGGCGCTTCGCGGAGTTCCTGCCGGTGGCGTCCTACCCGGTGCGGGTCGGGACCCATTTCAACACCGCCTTCGCGCTGCGCCTGGCGGCCGATTACGCGGAGGGCGCGGGGGATGCCGGGCTGACCACTCTGCTGCACGACACCGCCGTCGGCTGGTACGGGGAGGACGCGGATTGCCCGGCCTGGGGCGAACCCGGCGGCGACGACTTCCTCTCCTCGGCGCTGATCGAGGCGGAGTGCATGCGCCGGCTGCTGCCGCCCGCCCGCTTCGCGCCCTGGTTCGACCGGTTCCTGCCCGGTCTCGCGGCGTCCCGGCCCGCGACCCTGTTCCGCCCCGCGGGCGTGACCGACCGCTCCGACGGGAAGATCGCCCATCTCGACGGGCTGAACCTCAGCCGCGCGTGGTGCTTCCGCGCGCTCGCCGCGTCCCTCGGACCGGACGATCCCCGCCAGCCGCCGCTCCGCGCGGCCGCGGAGGCGCACCTCGCGGCCGGGCTCCCGCACGTCACCGGCGACTACATGGGCGAGCACTGGCTCGCGACCTTCGCGCTGCTGGCCCTCGAGGCCGGTCCCGGGGCCGGGGCAGGGACCGGGGCAGAGACCGGTGCCGCGGGCGACGCCCGGGATGGCGGGAAGTGCTTCTGAGAGATTCTTGAGAACTGTCCGTCGCGGGCCACGTCGACGGCTGCCGGACGACAACAAAAAAAGGACCGCCCTCAGGAGAACGGTCCGGAAGTCTAGGGAGGAAACGCCCACGAGGGGCCGCAACACAGCGACGCCGTCGCTGTGTTGCTTGCCGTCAACCCGACAGGGACGGCCTTGTTCCTGGCTCCGGCCCGCCGCGTGGCAGGGCCAGCCCGCCCGGGACCGCCGTGAGGCCGGCGGGGCGGCGCGGCTCGCCGGGGCCGAACTCGGCGCGGTAGGTCCGCTCCAGCGTCATGAGCCCCCGCAGGGGCCCTTCGGCCAGATCGAGGAGCCGCGCGTCGCGCCAGCGCAAGGTGCGGCCGAGGCGGCGCCGGAACCAGCGCCCGCGCTCCTCCTCGACGAGCAGGACCAGCTTGCCGGTCCAGGTCCGGCGGAACCAGAAACGTCCGGTCAGCGGCATGGCGGTCGAGGCCCCGGTGGTGGATGGGGATAGACTACATCCGGATCCCGTCTGTGGGAAGATTTCCGGATGATGCGCCGATGAATTCTGGCGAAGACTGTTAATCGGAAGCGGGTTCCGGCCGTGCGCGGGCGTCCGGCTGCCCGCCCCGCCGCGCCGCCTCGGAGAGGACCTGGGCGAGCTGCTCGGCCGAGTAGGGCTTGCGCAGGAGGGCGAAACCGTGGGCGTCGTCCTCGGCCAGGACGTGGCTGTAGCCCGAGGTCAGCACCACCGGCAGGTCGGGGCGGCGGGTCCGGAGCTGCCGGGCGAGGGCGAAGCCGCCCATCCCCGGCATGACCACGTCGGAGAAGACCGCGTCGAACCGGTCCGGCGCCCGGTCGAGTTCGGCCAGCGCCTCCTCGGCGGATTTCGCCCAGACCGGCGCGTGGCCCAGATCCTCCAGGATCTGGGTGCAGAAGCGCCCGACCCCGAGATTGTCCTCCACGACGAGGATGCACAGGCCCCGCCGCGGCTCCGCCTCCGGGCGGGCCTCGCGGTCGGCCTCGGACACGGCGGCGGGCGCGGCGACCTGCGGCAGGTAGAGCGAGAAGGTCGTGCCGTGGCCGAGCGCGCTCGCCACGTCGATGTCGCCGCCCGACTGCTTGGCGAAGCCGATGACCTGGCTGAGGCCGAGGCCGGTGCCCTTGCCGACCTCCTTGGTGGTGAAGAACGGCTCGAAGATCCGTCCCAGATCCGCGTCCGGGATGCCGGCGCCGGTATCGGAGACCCGCACGGCCACGAACGGTCCCTTCGCGCCGGCATGCCCGCGGATCGGCGGCATCGGGCTATCGCCCTCCAGCCGCAGGGTCAGGTTGCCTTCCCCGTCCATGGCGTCGCGGGCGTTGACCGCCATGTTGATCAGCGCGGTCTCGAACTGGCTCTGGTCGGCGCGCACGTAGCGGGGCGTCGCCGGCAGGTCGATGGCCACGCGGATGCGCGCGCCGGTGACCGAGTCGAGCATGTCGGCGATGCTGCGCAGGCGCGCGCCGATGTCGAACACCTGGGGTTTCAGCGCCTGGCGCCGGGCGAAGGCGAGGAGTTGGCCGGTGAGCCTGGCCGCCCGGTCGACGGTGTCGGAGACGGCGTCGAGGTAGCGGCGCCGGCGCGTCTCGGCCAGGTCCGGCCGGCGCAGGAACTCCACGGACGACCGGATGATGGTCAGGAGGTTGTTGAAGTCGTGCGCCACCCCGCCGGTGAGCTGGCCGATGGCCTCGAGCTTCTGCGACTGGCGCAGCGCCTCCTCGGCCTGCCGCTGCTCGGTGATGTCGCGCCCGAAGCCGTAGAACAGCCCGTCCTCCGGAACGACGGTCCAGAGCACCCGCCGCCGGTCGCCGGCGCGGGTCAGGCAGGCCAGTTCGATATCCTCGACCCGGCTGTCCGCGCAGAGCGGGCGCAGCGCCGCCTCGGCCGCCGCGCGCTCGGTGGGGGCGAGGAAGTCCAGGGCCGGCCGGCCGACCGTCTCGGCCTCCGACCAGCCCAGCGCCCGGCTCCACGAGGGGTTCACCGACTGGACCCGCCCGGTCCGGTCCGAGACGAGCTTCAGCACCGGCGACAGCGTCCAGACCCGGTCGCGGTCGCGGGTCTGGGCGGCGACCTGCGCCTCCAGATGCTCCGCCCGGGACTGGAGCAGGACCTCGTTCCGCTTCCGCTCGGAGACGTCGTGGGCGAAGACGTAGAACCCGTCGACGCGTCCGTCCGGGCCGCGGCGCGGGAGGTAGCGGGTGTCGGCGATCCGGGCCTGGCCGTTCGGGAAGGTCCAGGCCCATTCCTCGCGGACCTCCTGACCGGCGAGCGCCCGCTCGATGCCGGCGCGCCGGGCCTCGAACGCGCCGGGGCCGAGGAGGTCGCCGACGGTCCGCCCGACGACGGCGTCGGGCGCCTGGCCGGTCCAGGTCTCGTAGGCGGCGTTCGCAAACCGGTAGGTCAGGTCGCGGTCGATGAAGGCGATCAGGACCGGCATCGCGTCCGCGACCAGCCGGAGTTCCGCCTCCCGGGCCCGGAGCGCGTTCTCGCTCCGGCGGCGCTCGGTGATGTCGTTGAACAGGATCGCGACGCGGTTCCGCGCCGGCCCGTCCACCCGGTAAGCGTGCACGTCGTACCAGCGGCCCAGCGCCGCGGCGGCCTGCTCGAATCGGACCGGCTCGCCGGTCAGGGCGACCCGGCCGTAGAGGTCGAACCAGTGCTGCTCGAGGTCGGGGGCGAGGTCCCGCATCCGGCGGCCCACCGGGGCCCGCAGGCCGGTCTGCCGCTCGAAGGCGGGGTTGACCTCCAGGAAGCGGTAGTCGACGGGCCGGTCGCCGTCGGCGAACTCCACCTCGATCAGGCAGAAGCCGGCATCGATGAAGGTGAACAGCGAGCGGTAGCGCTCCTCGTTCCGGCGCAGGGCCGCCTCGGCGTTCCGGGATTCCAGCTGCGTCATCACCGTCCGGGCGAGCGCCTTCAGGATGAAGAGCTGCTGGTCGGTCAGCGTGCGCGGGACGCGGTCGAGGACGCAGAGCGTCCCGATGGCCCAGCCGTCCGGCGTCACCAGGGGCACGCCGGCGTAGAAGCGCAGGTGCGGGTCGCCGGTCACGAGGGG
Organism: Methylobacterium sp. UNC300MFChir4.1; assembly: GCF_900110155.1. Classification (NCBI taxonomy): domain Bacteria; kingdom Pseudomonadati; phylum Pseudomonadota; class Alphaproteobacteria; order Hyphomicrobiales; family Methylobacteriaceae; genus Methylobacterium; species Methylobacterium sp. UNC300MFChir4.1. The sequence continues at coordinate 158,386 of NZ_FOCS01000013.1, forward strand.
GTTGGCGGCGCTCTCCGGCTCCGCGGTCAGGTCGGGCAGCACGAGGGCGCCGTCCGCGCGCATGGCCTCGGTGCAGAAGCCGAACGCGAGCGGCATCGCCCGCGCGGCGTGGCCGAACGCGGCCTTGATCCACTGCCGGTCGGCGTCGACGAAGTTGATGTGGGCCATCGGCGTGCCGCAGGCCTGGGCGGCCATCTCGGCGATCTCGTCGAACGCGCGCTCGGGCGGCGTGTCGAGGATCGCGTAGGCGCGCAGGGCGGCGAGCCGCTGGGGATGCTGGGGCTCGAAACCCGACGGTCGGGATACTGTCTCGTTCGGCGACACGGAGCCGTCATAGCTCAAGCTTTCGCTTCTCCCTAGTGAAACTCTGCATCGCGCGTCCGGCGGCGGGACCAGGGCAAGCATTCCGCGATCGTTCAATACTAGACAGTCCCGCCGGATCGTCGGTGGGGGTGCGATTTCACGCGCGCCGTTCAAGTCTTGCTGGTCCGGCCGACCGGGCTTCGGGCGCCCGCCGGGATCTCTTCCTGCCTCGCCCGTCGCGGGCCCCGCGAAGAGCTCGGGCGGGCCCCGCGCGGCGGCTGTGGATCGGATCGCCGCGGCCGGGAGCCCGCGGGGCCGGTGCGGCGTTGCCGGCTCACGAGGGATGGGTTCGGATCAGGCATGGCCAAGCGCAGGACGAAGGCGGGCGCCCGACAGGGGCTGGAGGACGCGCCGCTGATGCCCACCGGCGCCCTGGCGGTGGCGCTCCTGGCCTTCGCCGAGGGGCCCGGGCCGGTGGTGCACGTCGCCCGGGACGCCCGCCGCCTCGAGGACCTCGCCGCGACCCTGCAGGCACTCGATCCCGACGCGCGGGTCGCGGTCTATCCCGAGTGGGACTGCCTGCCCTTCGACCACGCCTCGCCGTCGCGGGCCACGATGGGCGCCCGGGCCGCCGTGATGCGCTGGCTGACCGACCGGGACGCGCTGCCGGACTTCGTGCTGACGACCGCCCCCGCCCTCGTGCAGCGCGTGCCGCCGCCGGAGACCTGGGCGTCGGCCCGCGTGGCCCTGCGGGTCGGCGATCCCCTCGACGTCGCGGCCGCGACCGCAGACCTCAAGCGCCTCGGCTACATCCTCGACGAGCGGGTCGACGAGCCCGGCGAGATCGCCGTCCGCGGGCGCACCGTGGAGGTGTTCCCCGCCGCCGCGCCGCTTCCCTGCCGGATCGAGCACGCGGCGGGCCGCGTCACCGCGATCCGCTCCTACGACCCGATCTCGCAGCGCTCGGTGGCGGAGGCCGACGAGCTCGTCATCGACCCGGCCACCGAGATCGTCCTGGAGCCCGGCTCCGGCCAGAGCTTCGAGCCGTTCACCGGCCAGGAGCACCGCCTGGACCGCTACTACCCGCGCCTCGTCACGCTCCTCGACTACGTGCCCGAAGCGCGCCTCGCGGTCGAGGACGGCACGCAGGCCCGGATCGACGCCTTCTTCGAGCAGATGGACGAGGCCCGGGGCCGGCTGAAGACCCGCGACGCGCCGGCGGGGCCCGGCACCGGCCTCTACCTGACGCCGGAGGCGTGGCGCGCCGTCGTGGCGGATCGCGGCCGGCTCGCCGCCACCGAGGCGGCCGGCGAACCCCGCGCCATGCCGCGCTTCGCCGGGGAGCGCCGGCCCGGCACGGCCTTCGCCAAGGTCCTGCGCGCCCGTCTGAAGGCCGGCGACGTCGTCGTGCTCGGCGGATCGGTCCGGCCGCTCCGGCGCCTCGTGCGCCAAGCGGGCAAGATCGCCGAGCGCCCGATCCGCCTGATCGATGCCTGGGCCGACGTCGCCGAGGCGGCGCCCGGCGACGTCCTCGCCCTGGAGGCCCCGCTGGCGGCCGGTTTCCGGGTGCCCGAGCAGGGCGCCACCGTGATCGCGGCCGCCGACCTGTTCGGCCCGGAGGCCGCCGTGACCGGGGCCGCCCGTGCGATCCTGCCGATGGGCGAGGTCGACCTGCGCCCCGGCGACGTGGCGGTCGACCGGGACCACGGCCTGTGCGTGTTCGAGGGGCTCGAGCCGGTCTCCGCGCCGGGTGCCGCGCAGGACGGGGAGCCCTCCGAGGCCCTGCGCCTGCGCTTCGCCGGCGACGCGATCCTGATGGTGCCGGTCACCCAGGCCGACCGGATCTGGCGCTACGGGTCGGAGCCCGACGCCGTCACCCTGGACAAGCTCGACGGCGGCACGTGGCCCCGGCGCCGCCTGGAGGCCGAGGCCACCATGGCGCGGACCGCCCGCCTGATGCTGGAGGCCGCCCGGGCCCGCCGGGAGACCGAGGCGCCGGTTCTGGCGCCGCCGGCCCGCGAGATGGAGCGGTTCGCCGCCGGCTTCGGCTTCGCCCCGACCCCCGACCAGGGGGCGGCGGTCGACGCGCTGATGGCCGACCTCGCCTCGGGCCGGCCGATGGACCGTCTGGTCTGCGGCGATGTCGGCTTCGGCAAGACCGAGGTGGCGCTCCGGGCGCTCGCGGCCGCGATCTTCTCCGGGCGTCAGGCGGCGCTGATCGCCCCGACCACCGTGCTGGCGCGCCAGCACGCCGAGACGCTGCGCCGCCGCTTCGGCCGGTTCGGCGTCGAGGTGGCGCAGCTCTCGCGCCTCGTCGCGCCGGCCGAGGCCAGGCGCGTCAAGGCGGGGCTCGCCGACGGCTCGATCCGGCTGGTGGTCGGCACCCACGCGCTCGCCGGCAGCGGGGTGGCGTTCGCGGATCTCGGCCTGACCGTGATCGACGAGGAGCAGCGCTTCGGCGCGAAGATGAAGGCCGACCTGCGCCGCCTCGCGGATGGCGGCCACGTGCTCACGCTCACCGCGACGCCGATCCCCCGCACCCTCCAGGCGGCGCTCGTCGGCCTCCAGAGCCTCAGCGTGCTCGCCACGCCGCCGGCTCTGCGCCAGCCGGTCCGGACCGTGGTGGCACCCTTCGACGCCGAGGCGGTCCGCGAGGCCCTCGTCCGCGAGCACCGCCGGGGCGGCCAGAGCTTCGTGGTCTGCCCGCGGATCGAGGACATCGGCCCCATGGCCGAGCGCCTGCGCGCCCTCGTGCCGGGCCTCGACATCCTGGTGGCGCACGGGGACCTGAAGCCCTCCGCCATGGACGAGGTCATGGTCCGGTTCGCGGAGGGCGACGGCGACGTCCTGCTCGCCACCGCGATCGTGGAGAGCGGCCTCGACGTGCCGCGGGCCAACACCATGCTGGTCTGGGAGGCCGCCCGGTTCGGGCTGGCGCAACTCCACCAGCTCCGGGGCCGCGTCGGCCGCGGCCAGCGCCGCGGCACCGTCCACCTGCTCAGCGACCCGGCCGCGCCCCCGCCAGCGGCGGCGCTGCAGCGCCTGCGCGCCCTGGAGGCCCTCGACCGCCTCGGCGCCGGCTTCGCGGTCAGCGCCCGGGACCTCGACCTGCGCGGCGCCGGCGACCTCGTCGGCGAGGATCAGGCGGGGCACGCCAAGCTCGTCGGGCTCGGCCTCTACCAGCACCTGCTGCAGCTGGCGCTCACCGCCGCCAAGGGCGAGCGCGCCGAGGACTGGAGCCCCGAGATCGAGCTCGGCCTGCCGAGCCGGATCCCCGAGGACTACGTTCCGGAGCCCGAGATCCGCCTCAGCCTCTACACGCGCCTGCTGCGCCTCCGCGAGCCCGAGGCGATCGAGGCACTCGCCGGCGAGGTCGAGGACCGGTTCGGCGCGGCCCCCGCGCCGGTGCTCGCCCTGTTCGACCTCGCGCGGCTGCGCGCGTCCTGCTGCGCGCTGGGCGTCGCCCGGCTCCGGGGCGGGCCGCAGGGCGTCGCGGCCGACCTGCGGCCCGACCGGCCGCTGACCGCGATGGCCGCCGAGGCGGGGATCGTGCTCCGCGACGGGCGGGTGGTGTGGAAGCGGCCCTGCCCGGATTCCGCCGCCTGCGCGGCGCTCGCGACCGACCTCTTGGAGCGGATCCGCGCCGCCCGGGAACGTGAGGCCTGAGCAAAGGCCTGAGCGCGCCAGTCGAGCGTGATGCCGATCTGCGGTTGATCTTGCATCGACCGCTTCAAACCGTCACAGGCTGTCGCGCCAACAACGCGAAGGGGAGTGACCCATGCACGTGACGATCGAGCAGGCCGAGAAGGCGATCGCGGCCGCCCGCGCCAAGGCCGTGGAGCTCGGCACCCAGATGTGCATCGCGGTGGTCGATTCCGGCGGGAACCTCAAGGCGTTCCACCGCATGGACGATGCCTGGGTCGGGTCGATCGACATCGCCCAGAAGAAGGCCAAGACCTCGGTGTTCTTCGGCATGATGACCGGCCAGATCGGCCAGCTGTCGCAGCCGGGCGGGCCGCTCTACGGGATCGAGCACTCCAACGACGGGCTGATCACCTTCCCGGGCGGGATCCCGATCGTCGACGCCGACGGCGTCATGTCGGGCGCCATCGGGGTCAGCGGCTCGACGGTCGAGAACGACCACACCGTCGCGGAGGCCGGCGCCAAGGCCATCGGCCGGACCGAGCTGCCGGCCCATCCCTGGCGGACCTGAGCCGCCGGGGCTCTTCCCGGGAGCTCTTCCCAGGGCCTCTTCCCGGGGGGGCGCGTCAGGGGTCGCGCCGCGCCAGCGCGCGGCCGATCCCGTGGAGCAGCATCCCCGAGACCGAGCGGAGATAGGGGTCGCCGTGGCGCTCCAGCGCCGCGTGGATCTGGATGCCGTGGTCGGCCGCGGTGTTCAGGTCCGCCCCGTCGGTGGTGCCGTGCGTGACGCCGTTCATAGGGCTGTTCACGGCTCCGTTCATGGCCCCGGACTGGATCCCGTGCCGGTGGAGGTCCGTGACGTCGATGTAGGCGCCGCGCCCGCGCAGCAGGCCGTCCGAATCGGGCGTCAGGCAGCCGCGGTTGAGGATCCAGCGGATCTCGCCCGCCCCGGTCACGACGCGGAACTCGAGGGAGACCGGGCCGCCGGTCTGGCGGACGTGGCGGATCCGGCCGAACACCCAGTCCCGGTCGGCCGGGTGGATCCGGCCGAGGGCCGCGTCCAGCGGCAGCGGCGTCCCGGCGAGCCCCGGATCCCCCGCCATCAGCGAGGCCGCGCCCGAATCCAGCATCGACCGGCCGGCCCGGACGTCCGTGTCCCAGATCCCGATGAATCCGGCGGCCTGCAGGGCCGAGGCTGTCGTGGAAGCCAGCACCATGGAATCCCCTCCGAACTGGCTACAATCGACGATTGTACGATGGCGGACAGACTGATCCGCAACACATGCTGTCCGCGAGCCCGAAGTCCAGTATCGGCTGCGCGAACGGCTTTTGACACGGCGTCGCGGCCCCCCGCCACCGGGTTGCATTGCGGATGATCAAGACTTCGGTTCCGGACAATCCCGTTCTCGACAATGCAGGGCCGCTCCGGTGCGGCGCAAAGACCGGATTCACAGCGCCGCCGCGCGGACAGTTCGATCACAAATGATCGGTAGACGCCGCGATCCGGCGGAAATCCGCACTTCGGCCCGTGGATCGCTCCACCGTCGGGCGCCATCGGGCGCCGCCGGCCCGCGAAGCCCGTGGCTCGCGCCGGGCCCGCCCTGGTGCGGGTTGCCGCTGCGCCGTAACTTGCACCTTCCGGTAGGCATCCCGCCGGGAGGCCAGCAGCAGAGACGCCATGGACCGCACGGTGAACCGCACCAACCTCCCGCTCTCGCGGGAGCGGCTCTGGGACAGCCTGATGGAGCTCGCCCGGATCGGCGCGCTGCCCAACGGCGGCAACGACCGGCAGGCCCTGACCGACCGCGACGCCGAGGGGCGCGCCCTGTTCCAGCGCTGGGGCGAGGCGGCGGGGCTGACGCTTACCGTGGACCGGGTCGGCACCATGGTCTTCCACCGGCCCGGGCGCGATCCGGGCCGGAAGCCGGTCGCCGTCGGCAGCCACCTCGACACCCAGCCCACCGGGGGCAAGTTCGACGGGCCGCTGGGCGTCCTCGCCGGGCTGGAGATCATGCGCGCCCTGCAGGAGGCCGGGATCGAGACCGAGGCCCCGCTCCTGCTGATCAACTGGTGCAACGAGGAGGGCGCGCGCTTCGCGCCGCCGATGAGCGGCAGCGGCGTCGCCATGGGCATCGTCCCGGAGGCCGACATCCTGGCGACCCGGGACCTCGCGGGCCACGCCTTCGGCGACGAGCTGCGGCGCATCGGCTGGCAGGGGACGGCGGACCCGGCCGCCCTGCGGGAGATCGGCGCCTATTTCGAGCTTCACATCGAGCAGGGCAAGCGTCTGGAGGAGGCCGGGCTCACCGTCGGGGTGGTCGACCGAGCCCTCGCCCAGATCTGGTACGAGATCACCGTGCTGGGCGAGGAGGCCCATGCCGGCAGCCCCATGGCGGGCCGGCGCGACGCGATGATGGCCGCGGCGGCGCTGATCGCGTCGCTCGAGGGCATCGCGCAGGCGGCGGTCGGCGCCGGCGGGGAGCGCGGCCGCGCCACCGTCGGCGTGCTGCGGGCGGAGCCGGCGAGCCGCAACATCACGCCCGGCCGGGTCTGGTTCAGCCTCGACACCCGCCACGGCGACACCGCGCAGCTGGAGGCGATGGGGGCGCGGATCCGGGCCCGGGCCGATGCCCTGGCGGCGGCGCGCGGCGTCACCGTCCAGGTCGCCGAGTTCTGGCGCGCGCCCCCGACCCCGTTCGACCCGGTCCTGGTGGACCGCGTCCAGGCGGCGGCCGAGGCGCGGGGCCATGCCTGGACGCGGATGCCGACCGCGATCTACCACGACGCCGTCTACTGCGCCCGCGCGGTGCCGGCGGCCCTGGTGTTCTGCCCCTGCCACGGCGGGATCAGCCACAACGAGGCCGAGAGCATCACGCCGGCCTGGGCCGGGGCCGGCCTGGAGGTTCTGGCCGACGCCGTGCTGGCGACGGCGGGCCTCGTCGGCCCCCGAACCGGGCCGGAATGAGCCGCGCCGCCGGCCGCGCACGAACGGAGACCGGGTTCCCGCATGTCCGACGACAACGTCATCCGCCCCGCCTTCGGCGTTCCCCGCAACCCGGCGCCGGAGCCCGATCCGGCCCAGGCGCCCCTGCGCGTCTTCGGCACGGGGGCCGGCCACCGGGTCGGCCTGATCCACGACCCGTCGGCGGTCGAGGGCGACGTCATCCGCATCGTGGTCGGGCCCGAGGACGAGCCGGGGGTCGAGACCGTGGCGCTGCTCCCCGCCGACGCGGAGGCCGAGGCCGAGCGGATCGGCTTCGCCATCCTGCGGGCGCTGGAGGTGGTCGAGGGCGCGGTCTGAGCCGCGCGCTGGATTCGCCGGCTGAACCGCGGTCTGCGCCGCGGTCTGGACCGCGGAGCGGGCGGTGCGCGTTCTCGGAAAGCGGGAGCGGCCGGCGCGAACGGTCGCCGGATCGCCGGGAGGGACGGATGACGGGCGCTCGGATCAGCAGCACGGAGATCGCGATCCCCGCGCGGGCCGGACTGGTCTGGTCCGTGCTGACGGACCTCGATTCCTACCCGGCCTGGAACCCGTACATCCGCAAGGCCGAGGGCCGCCTGCGCGAGGGCGCGCGCTGGCGCCTGGAGCGGACCCTAAACGGCCGCGCCTACCGGGCGCGCCAGGTGACGGTGACCTGCTGGGAGCCCGGCCGGCGGCTCACGTGGCGCGGCGGCATCCCGACGCCGCCCCTGCTCATCGGCGAGCACGAGATCCGGATCACCGAGACCGCCGACGGCGTCCGCCTCGTCCAGGCCGAGACCGTCGCGGGCCTGCTCGCCCCCGGCCTGTTCCCGTGGCTGCGGACGCGCATGCAGGCCCGGTTCGCCGCGATGAACGAGGCCCTGCGCGAGGAGGTCGCGCGCCGGCTGGCCGAGAACGCCTGAGGGCCGGTCTCGGCCGTTCCGGACCGCTCCGGCCTGCACCGGGCCGCCGGTCAGGCGACCGGCTTCGGCTTGACGATCGGCGAGCGGGTCAGGCTCTCGATCGCGCGCCCCGGCCGCCCGGCCTTGCGGGCGATCTCCTCCTCCTGCTCGGCGATGAGCTGCCGGGCAGGCTCGTCGCCGTCGAGGCCGCCGAGGATCTCGGCCGGCACGCGCCGGTTCGAGGCCCGGGACCCGTCCGCGAAGACGATATCGAACAGAACGGAGCCCCGCTCCTGCGGTCTCGACTTGATGCGCTTGGCCATAGGTGCTGATACGCCGCCGGAATCGGTCGCGGCAAGGCGCGGTGCCGGGCGGGGGTGCGCGGCGCGCACGGACGGGCCCGCGCGCCGCCCCGCTCCCGCCGCGATCCCTCCGCCGCCCGCATGACAGGGCGCCGGCAAACGAGGACGCGCGCGTGATACCCTGGGTTCATCTCGATACCGGATCCGTGCCCGGCGGCGGCACCGACCTGCGCCTGATGCGGCGCGGCGACGAGTTCGCCATCATGGCCGACACGATCGAGCTGATGAACAACCGGCGCAGCGGCTCGGAAGTGGCGCTCGCGGCGATGACCTGCGCGCGGCTCCAGGACCGGCCCCGCGCCCGGGTCCTGATCGGCGGCCTCGGCATGGGCTTCACCCTGCGGGCGGCGCTCGAGGGCCTCGGGCCGCAGGCGCAGGTGGTGGTCGCCGAGCTGGTGCCCGCCGTGGTCGCCTGGGCCCGGGGGCCGCTCGCCCACGTCTTCGCCGGCTGCCTGGACGATCCGCGGGTCGACCTGCAGGAGGCCGACGTCAACCGCCTGATCCAGGCCGGACCGGAGCGCTACGACGCGATCCTGCTCGACGTCGACAACGGCCCGGAGGGGCTGATGCGCAAGGCGAACGACCGGCTCTACGACAATTGGGGGCTGAAGCGCGCCCGCTGGGCCCTGCGGCCGGGCGGCATCCTGGGCGTCTGGTCGGGCGCCCCGGACCGGAAGTTCAAGAGCCGCCTGCAGCGCTCTGGCTTCGCGGTCGACGAGCAGCGCGTCCACGCGAGCGGCCGGGGCAGCGGCCCGAAGCACGTGGTCTGGCTCGGGACCCGGACCGAGGGGCGGGTCGAGGGCCCGGGGCAGAGTGACGGGAGGCCGGGCGACGACCGGGCGGCGGGCGGCCCGAGACCGCGCGGACCGGCCCAGGGCCGGCGCCGGCCGGGATGCTAGGGCGGTTTCAGCGCGGGCTGCGGCGGTCCGGAGGACGGGGCTGCCGCGCACGGTCGCACCCCCTGTCCCGGCGCGGGACGCCTCCGCACATTCCCGGCATGGGTGCGACGGGCGGGCATCTCTACACGGTCGAGGTCAGGCCGAGCCGGCATGATCCCGGTCACTTCACCTGGGCGATCCGCGACCGCGGCAAGCTGGTCCGGGGGTCGTACCGCCCGCACACCTCCGAGCACGCGGCGCGCGCCGTCGCGGAAGCCGAGGTCGAGCGCCTGATCGGCCAGGACGGCCGGTCCGGCGGCGCCTAGACCCGCCGCGCGGGGCGATTTCAGGTCCGCCCGAAGGGCATCGCGTCTCGTGATCCCGGCCCGCTCGTGGGCCGGCGCGGCGCCATGCGTAGCTCGCATGGATGTGCGGTCGGACCCGGGTACATATGCATGCCTCCGCGGCGCCCGATCCGTTGCATGCCGCAATGCGGTATCCTATCTTTGCACTGCGGGATGGCGATGGCGTCGCGATCCCGCTGCCCTTCTTGGGCGTTTCCTCCCTAGACTTCGGGCCGCTCCTTCGGGAGTGGCCTTTTTTCTTTCCGCCGGCCGACCCGCCGCGCGGACCGCGCCCCGACGTCTCGACCGCGCGGAACCCGGAGCTTGGCGGTACGTTTTTCCGCCATGGAACACTATCGCTCCACACTTGGGACGACTGCCGTTGCCGTATTCGGGCTGGTGGCGGCCGCGCATATTCTGCATCCGGGCAATTACGAGGTGCAGACGCGTCCCGCGCGTCCTGCCGTGACGGACGCCGCGCCGGTCTCGAAGCCGGCCGCTGCACCGGTCACGCGGAGCGCCTGGGTCGACCCGCCGGCCAAGCTCACCGCGCCGGAGACCACGGGCGCCCTGGCAGCCGCCCCGGCGCCGCGGGTCGCGGCGACGGTCCCGGACACCGCGATGCCGGCTGCCCCGCTCCCCGCCGAGATGGCGCGCCCGGCCGGGCCGCCGCGCAGGACCGCGGCGCACCGCGCGAAGGGGACGGAGCGCGGCGTCCACCGGGCGGCCCGCCTCCGCCACGCCGCCCTCGTCCGCACCGCCGAATCCGACCGGCCGACCGTCACCGCCGCGGCGCCGCAGCCCGCGTCGGCGGCCGCACCGTCGCAGAAGATCGATCCCATCGGCGACATCATCCGCGGTCTCGGATTCGGCCGCGACGGCTGAAGGGCTCCCGAAGGCCTACTCGATGTGGAGGGTGAGCTTCATCTTCGGATGAATGCCGCACTGGATGACGAAATCGCCCGGCTCGGCCAGGGTCAATCGCGTCTCGGTGCCGGGCTCCTGAGTGCCGGCGTCGAACGAGAACCGGTCCGCCTCGATGAAGGCGTGGTGGGTCAGGCGCGCGTCGCCGTTGCGCAGGGCGATGGTGTCGCCGCGGCGCAGGTACAGGTCGGTCGGCATGTACCGGCCCGCCTTCTGCAGCACGATCCGCGTCGTGGCCGGCAGCGAGGCCCGGGCCGTCCCGAGACCGATGGTTGTCCCGATCAGCGCCAGGATCCCGGCGAACACGAGGGCGCGCAGGCACCGGCTGCGGAGGGACATGACCGAGATCCAGACATGACGCGCTGCGGGCCGGACCCTCGGGGCCCTGGCCGTGCGGCCGAGCTTGCCGCCGCGTCGCAGCATGCGCGCAGCCTCTCAACCGGGCGCTACGATATCCGGTAAAAATTTATCGAGTTGGGCCGCTGTAGAGCGCATATACAGATAAAGAAATCTATTTATCTGTATTCGCCGTCTGATCCCGCGCTGTCGCGGGGGCATCCACGCGAGGCCAGGACGGTCCGGACATGCTCGCGGAAGACCTGGACGCGGGCCGGCAGCTCGCGCCCGGCCAGGGTGACGGCACGCAAGGTGCTGCTGCGGGTCGCCCAGGGCCCGAGCACGCGCACGATCTGCCCGGCCTCCACGGCCCGGGCGGCCACGAGGCTCGGGAGATGGCCGATCCCGGCGCCCGCGAGGGTGAGGCGGAGCGCGGTCGCGAAGTCGCTGACCCGGATCGCCGGGCTCAGCGAGAGCGGCTCCGTGCGGCCCTGCCCGTCGGAGAGGGTGAGCCCGGCCGTGCCGATCCGTTCCCGGGCGAGGATCAGGTCGTGGTCGCGCAGGCCCGCGAGGTCCGTCGGGGCCGGGCGGCGCTCCAGGTAGGCGGGGGCGGCGTAGAGGGCGAGCGCCAGGGTCGCGAGGACCATCGCGCGGTAGCCGGTCTCCTCCGCGCCGCCCAGCCGCAGGGCGAGGTCGATCCGGTTGGCCGCGAGGTCGAGGCGCGCGTCGGTGTTGAGCATCTCCACGGTGATCTGCGGGTAGGCGGCCCGGAAGCTCGCGACGATCTCGGGCATCACCTCGATCCCGAAATCGATCGAGGTCGTGATCCGCAGGTGCCCGGCCGGCACCGTGCGGGCGTCGCGAGCGGTCTCGGTCGCCTCGTCGAGGAGCGTCAGGCTCTCCTGGGCCTTGGCGTAGAAGGCGAGGCCCTCGGCGGTCGGCGAGACCGCCCGGGAGGTCCGGGCCATCAGCCGGACGCCCAGAGCCCGCTCCAAGCGGGAGATCCGACGGCTGACGCTGCCCTTGGTCTCCTGCAGCGTCGCGGCCGCGGCCGTCACCGTGCCGAGATCCACGACGGCGCAGAAGGCCCGCACGTCGTCGAGCCCGCCCCGGAAGGTTTCCGTTCTCGCAACCATGGGGTTCCGGATAGCAGGCTCAACCGGTGCCGTGAACGGGTCTACACGGCGGCTGCGGCGCAGCGAATCGCGCTCGGCCGTCTGCTCTGCAGGAGACACCCTTGAAGTCGATTCTCGCCTCCGGCCTGCTGGCCCTGCTGGTCGCCGCCCCGGTCGCCACCCCCGCGCTGGCCCAGACCCCACCGACCCGCGACCCGGCGCAGATCCAGGCCGGCACCTACGCGGTCGATCCCGGCCACACCCAGGTCGGCTGGCGCGTCTCCCACATGGGCTTCTCGAACTACGCCGGCGGCTTCTCGGACGTGTCCGGCACGCTGGAGCTGCAGCCGAAGAACCCGGCCGCCGCCAAGCTCTCGGTGAAGATCCCGGTCGCCTCGGTGACAACGACCAGCGCCAAGCTCACCGACGAGCTCAAGGGCGACCAGTGGCTCGACGCCGCCAAGTTCCCCGACATGACCTTCGTGTCCACCAAGGTCGTGCCGGCCGGCAAGGACCACGCGAAGGTGACGGGCGACCTGACGCTCCACGGCGTGACCAAGCCGGTGACCCTCGACGTCACCCTGGTCGGCGCCGGCGTGAACCCGCTGAGCAAGAAGTACACGGTCGGCTTCGAGGCCACCGGCACGCTCAAGCGCTCCGAGTTCGGGGTGAAGACCTACGTGCCGCTGATCGGCGACGAGTTGCACCTCACCATCGCGGGCGCCTTCGAGAAGCAGGACTGACCTGGGAGAATCCGCCATGGCGCGAGGGGTTTCCGCGCGGCGGTACTCCGCCGTGGCGATCCTGCTGCACTGGGCGAGCGCGCTGGGCGTGCTCGTCCTGATCGGCCTCGGCCTGACGATGACGCACGCGGCCCTGGCACCGCTGCGCCAGTTCCAGCTCTACCAGTGGCACAAGTCGGTCGGGATCACCGTGCTGGCGCTGACGGCCCTGCGGGTCCTCTGGCGCCTGACCCACCGGCCGCCGCCGCACCCCGCGGGCATGCCGGCGCGGGAGCGCCGGGCGGCCGCAGCGGCCCATCACCTGCTGTACCTGCTGCTCGTCGGGCTGCCCCTGACCGGCTGGGCCGTGGTCTCGCTGTCGCCGTTCAACATCCCGACGGTGCTGTACGGGATCGTTCCCTGGCCGCACCTGCCGCTGGCGGCCCTCGTCCCCGACCCGGGCGCCGCCGAGGCCGTCCTGAAGCGGGTCCACGCCCTGGGGGCGTGGTTCCTGGCGGCCCTGCTCGCCGTCCACGTGGCGGCGGCCCTGCGCCACCACCTCCTCCTGCGCGACGACGTGCTGCGCCGCATGCTGCCGGGGCGCCGGGCGTCGACTGCCCCCAATGTGGAGCCGCCCCGATGAACGCGCGTCACCTGTGCCTGCTGGCGGCTCTCCAGGCCGTCACCCTGCCGGCCGCCGCCGCCGAGTGGGCGGTTGATCCGGCCAGGAGCGCGATCCGGTTCTCCGGCGTGCAGGTCGGCGTCCCGTTCACCGGGCGGTTCGAGCGGTTCAAGGCCGACATCGATTTCGACCCCGCCAGGCCCGAGGCGGGGCACGCGCTCGTGCTGGTCGACCTCGCCAGCGCGCGGACCGGGGACGTCCAGCGCGACGGGGCCTTGCCGCAGAAGGACTGGTTCGACGTCAAGGCGGGAAGCGAGGCGCGCTTCGAGGCGATCCGCTTCGTCGACAAGGGACAGGGCGACTACGCGGCCGTCGGCACACTGACGATCCGCGGCACGAGCCGGCCGGTGACGCTGCCGTTCCACCTGACCCTCGAGGGTGGCGCGGCGCACGCCGCGGGGCGCGTCGGCCTGGTCCGCACCGAGTTCGGCGTCGGGCAGGGGGCCTGGGCCTCGGGCCAGTGGGTGGCGCTCGAGGTCGGCGTCGAGGTCGACCTCGTCGCCACGCCGAACCCGGCCTCCGGCCACTGAGGTTGGCTCGGGTCGGATCCTTCGGACGTCACGCACTCCGTCATCGCGAGCGCAGCGAAGCGACCCAGGGCAGCGCGCCCTCCATGAGTGTGGCGCTACTGGATCGCTTCGCTGCGCTCGCGATGACGGCGGCCGGGCGTCGGAGGCCGCCCGATCCCGGCCCGCTACCCCGGCCGGTCCTCCGACCCGGTGCCCAGCGCCCGCTGGACCATGACGCTGTCCGACCAATGGCCGTACTTGAAGCCCACCGCCCGCAGGTAGCCGACCCGCTCGAACCCGCAGGCCTCGTGGAGCCGCAGGGAGGCCGCGTTCTCGGCGTCGATGTAGCCGATCATCTGGCGGTAGCCGCCCGCCGCGCAGGCCTCGATCAGGGCCGGCAGCAGCCGCCGGCCGATCCCCGCGTGCAGGTGGTCGGGATGCACGTAGATCGAGTGCTTGAGGGTGTAGCGGTAGGCGGGCCGCTTCCGGAACGGCACCGCGTAGGCGTAGCCCGCCACCGCGCCGTCGCGGTCCGCCACGAGGTGCGGCAGACGCTTCTTGCGCATGGTCTTGCGCCGCCGCTTCAGGTCGTCGGGGAGCAGCCGGTCCTCCTCGGCGACGCCGACATCGCCGACGCCCCGGCTGATGTGGTGCTCGTAGATCGCCACCATGGCCTCGACATCGGCATCCGAGGACGGGCGGATGACGATGTCGGGGCAGGACCGGGCCGGGAGCAGGCCGGGCGTCTCGGCCTCGATCTCCATCAGGCGCCCTCCCGCGCCACGTAGGTGTGGAAGCGGATCCGCCCGTCCGGGTCGACCTCGCGGTAGACGCCCTGGATCTCGGCCTCGAAGCCCGGGAACAGGTTGGCGGACGCCTCGAACATCTTGAAATAGTCGAGCATGGGCTTGGCTCGGTCGTCCAGGCGCTCGCCGGGCAGCACCGTGCCGATGCCCGGGGGATAGACCAGCATCAGCGTGGTGGCGATCCGCCCCTCGGCCTCGGCGATCGGCACGTAGTCGACCTTGTTGCGCGTCAGCAGCTGGGCGGCCCGCTTGGGCGGCATCACCATCTCGGGCAGGTGCTCGGGGGCGAACTGCCGCCGCTGCAGCGTCGAGGTGCCGGCCTCCCGGTGGAACGCGTGGAACTCGCCGCAGAGGTCGCGCAGGCGCACGCCCCGGTAGCGGTTCGGCCGGCGGTTGACGAATTCCGGCATGGCCTCCTCCAGCGGGACGTTGTCGTCGTGGAGCCGCTTGAAGGCGACGAGGCCCGAGATCAGCGTGCCCGCCTTGGAGGATTCCACCCCCGGGGTCAGCAGGAAGAGCAGCGAGTTCAGGTCGTTCTTCTCGGCGACGATCCGGTTCTCACGCAGGTATTGCGCCACGATCGGCGCCGGCACGCCGTGCTGGGCGTAGGCCCCCGTGTGCCGGTCGAAGCCGGGGGTCAGCACGGTGAGCTTGTTCGGGTCGGTGATGGCGTAGCCCGGCGCCACGTGGGTGAAGCCGTGCCAGCGCGCGCCCGGCTTCAGCTCCCAGTGGCGCGGCGTCGTGGCGAGCTCGTCCGTCGGCACGCTCTCCCACGGCACCTCGGCGCCGTCGGCATTCACCGTCACGTCCGGCACGAAGGGGTCGAAGAACCAGCGCCGCGCGGGGTCGCGCTCGTTCTCCTCGAACTCGCGCCGGATCGCCCGGACCTTCTTGCGCCACTCGATCCCGAGCCGGATCGTGTCGTCCCACAGGATCATGCCGGAGCGCCCCTTCATCATCTGGGCACCGACGTCGAGGGAGGCGAACAGCGGGTAGAAGGGCGAGGTCGAGGCGTGGACGAGGAAGCTCTCGTTGAGCCGCTTGTGCTCGACCCGCCGGGTCTGGCCGCGGATGTGGCCGTCGCGGGTGTGGATCTGCGAGGCCTGGGAGAAGCTCGCGAGCTGCTTGTGGGTCGACTGCGTGGCGACGATGCCGGGCGATGTCTCGTCGAGCCCGGTCAGCCCCATGGCGAACCGGCGGGCGTAGAGCGGGTGGAACTTCATGAAGCCCGCCCAGGCCTCATCGAACAGGATGTAGTCGCAGAGGTGGCCGATCTTCTCCAGGATCTCCTGGGCGTCGTAGATCGTGCCGTCGTAGGTGCACTGCTCGATCACCGCGACGCGGAACGGCCGCTCCCGGCGCCACGCCTCCGGGTCGGTCACCAGCGGGTTCCGGCGGATCTTCTCCCGGATCCGGGTCTCATCCAGGGCCTCGTGGAAGATCGGCCCGATCAGCCCGTAGGCGTTGCGGTCGGTCTCCAGAAAGATCGGGATACCGCCGCCCAGGAACAGGGCGCCGTGGTGGGCCGCCTTGTGGTTGTTGCGGTCGAACAGGACGAGGTCGTCCTCGGCCACCAGGGAGGACAGGACGATCTTGTTGGAGGCCGAGGTGCCGTTGAGGACGAAGTAGGTCTTCTCCGCTCCGAAGATCTTGGCGGCCTCCTTCTGGGCCTTCAGCGCCGGGCCCTCGTGGGTCAGCAGGTCGCCGAGATCGAGGACCGAGTTGTCGAGGTCGTCGCGGAAGATCGCCTCGCCGAGGTGCTCCACGAAGATCCGGCCGATCGGCGACCGGTTGTAGAAGATGCCGCCGTTGTGGCCCGGGCAGGTCCAGAGCTGGTTGCCCTTCTCGGCGTAGTCGACGAGCGCGCCGAAGAACGGGGTCTTGAGGGTCTCGGCGTACTGCGTGACCCGGCTGACGAGGCCGCGAGCGATGAATTCCGGCGTCTCCTCGGCGAGGAAGATGTAGCCGTCGATGAAGTCGAGGAGCTCGACCGGGATGTCCTCCAGCCGCTTGCGGCGGACCATGATGACGATCGGCATCTCCAGGCCGCGCCGGCGCATCATGTCGATGAGGGCGGCGGCCTTGCCGTCGAGGCCGCGCTTGCCCCAGTCGACCACGAGGCAGCCGACCGCCGCGTCGGTCTGGACCGCGATGGCCGCGTCCTCGACGCGCCGGGCGCGCACCACCTCGAAGCCGCGCTGCTCCACGGCCGCCACGATCTGGTTGACGCGCGCGCCCTCGAGATCGTCCGGGTCGAAGGCCGGGGCGCACATCAGGACCGTGAAGCGACGGTGGAAGTCCATGGAGCCCTCTCTGGCCTCGGATGCAGCGGGTGGCTTTCCGGCCCGTCTGCGACGATTGCATGACACGGCGCGCGGCGGGCGGTCGCGGTCCGGACGAAACACCGTGAACCGGGCCGGCCACGACCGCCGCGCCGTCAGGATCGGCCGCGGGTCCCCTCTCCCGTGCGGGAGAGGGACAGGGTGAGGGGTGAGACCTCACCAGTGAGGCTCCCCCTCGAATCGCGTCGATCGGGTGCTTGATCCCGAAGCCTCTCGTCCCTCACCCCAACCCTCTCCCGCACGGGAGAGGGGAGACCATCACACCTCGCGCCGCCGCTCCCAGACGTCCGGGTTGACCAGCCCGCCCGGCCGCCGGCCGGCGAGGACGTCGACCACGCGGGTCGCGGCGGTCTCGGCGGTGTGGATCAGGGCCGCCCCGGTGGAGCCGCCGACATGGGGTGTCAGGATCGCCCGGGGCTGGCGGGCCAGCGGGTGGTCGACCGGCAGCGGTTCCTGGGCGAAGACGTCGAGCCCGGCGCCCGCGATCGTGCCCGCCTCCAGCGCCTCCACCAGGGCCGCCTCGTCGATCAGGCCGCCGCGGCTGGTGTTGATCAGGAAGGCCTCCCGCTTCATCCGGGCGAGCTGGTCCCGGCCGATCAGGCCGCGGGTGCCCGGGGTCAGCGGCACGTGCAGGGAGACGATGTCGGATTCCGCCAGGAGCGCGTCGACCGAGGCGGCCCGCAGGGCGCCGGCGTTGGCGAAGTCCGCGTCCGGGCGGCTCGGGCCGTAGGCCAGCACCCGCAGGCCCAGGGCGGCGCCGAGCCGGGCGGTCGCCTGCCCGATCGCCCCGAAGCCGACGAGGCCCAGCGTCAGGCCGGCGAGCTCGATCAGCCGGGCGGTGAACTTGAAGCTGTCGTCGCCGGCCCGGACCGAGCGGTCGGCCTCCGGCAGGGCCTTGGCCAGGGCGAAGATCAGCGCCAGCGTCTGCTCGGCCACCGAGACGGCGTTGGCGCCGGGCGTGTTCACCACCACGATCCCGGCCCCGGTCGCCTCGGCCGTGGCGACGTGGTCGGTGCCGGTGCCGTGCACCCCGATCACCCGCAGGGCCGGCGCCGCCGCGATGGCGCGGGCCGGGAAGCCGGTGTTGCGGGTGATGACGGCGACGCAGTCGGCGACCTCGCGCGCCAGCGTCTTGGGATCGGTCGCGCTCGCCGGGCGCGGCTCCAGGCCGGCCGCGCGCAACCGGTCGAGGCCTGCCGCGTGGATCGGCTGGACGATGAGGCACGGACCGGTGATCACGGGAGAAGACCTCTGCACAAGAGGAGGGGTGACAGGCACGTTTCGCGCCGGGCCCGTCTAGGCGGGGTGGGCAACCCTGGCAACCGGGCGCCCCGATCGCGGCGCCGCGGCCGCCGGTCGGCGCTCCCGCGGGCCCGTCGGGATCCGGTGGTCGCGCGGTCGAACGCCCCGGCGGCCCGACCGGCCGCGCACGATCCACGGGAAATCGCGGCCGGGTCCGGCCTCGGCGGCCTCGTCCGGACCGATGATCCCAGCCGTGCGCCTCGGCCGAGCTGCGGCCCGGCCCTCCGTGAAATCGCCGCCCCGATCGCGCGAAGATGGTCGCGTCATTGATAAACACGATGTCCTGAAATACATCTATGTATATACGACAATAAATATCTATAATGTTCGATCAGCGCTGCGATCGCACTGTAGAGTTGTAATTTCTCCAAATGTATTTTTGACACATGTAGAGATATTTGCTGCCTTGCTCCGTGATTCGGAGCCATCGTCACGACAATGCAGTCCCACGACTTTTCAGTACCTGTTTCCGCGCGGAACCGGCGCCGGCGGCGCGCGGCCCGGCCGGTTCTCCCGATGGCTGTCCTGCTGGGCTTCGTCGGTTCCGGGCCGCACGCCGCCCGCGCCGAGGAGGCCGGGGCCGGCCGGGACATCCAGCTCGACGAGCTGTCGGTCGCGAGCGCGGCCGCGCCGCGCGGCCCGGTCCCGGCTTATGCCGGTGGTCAGGTGGCGCGGGGCGGGCGCCTCGGCCTTCTGGGCGATACCGAGACCCAGAAGGCGCCCTTCAGCATCGCCAGCTACACCGACACGCTCATCCGGGACCGGCAGGCGCGGACGGTGTCCGAGACCCTGGTCCTCGATCCGTCGGTGCGCGCCACGCAGACCACGGGGGCGCCGTTCGACTCCTTCTCCATCCGGGGCTTCCCCTCGAACGAGAACACCAGCGGCGAGGTCGCCTTCGACGGGCTCTACGGCGTCGCCCCGAGCTTCCGCATCTTCACCGACTACGTGGAGCGCATCGAGGTCCTGAAGGGGCCGTCCGCCGCCCTCACGGGGGTGTCGCCGAACGGCGCGGTCGGCGGCGTGGTCAACATCGTCCCCAAGCGCGCCGGCGCGGACCTGACCCGCGTCACCCTGGATTACGGCTCGACCGCCTGGGGCGGCAGCCAGGTCGACGTCGCCCGCCGCTGGGGGCCTGGCCGGGAATGGGGCGCCCGCGTCGTCGGCAGCCTGCACGGCGGCGCCACGCCCTTCGACCGCCAGACCGAGACGACCGGCGTCGGGGCCCTGGCCCTCGACTACCAGGGTGACCGGTTCCGCGCGTGGCTCTACCTGCTGGCGCAGACCGACCGCTTCAACGCGCCGCTGCGCCCGTTCCTCCTGCGGGCCGGCGTGCCCGTACCGCGGGCGCCCGACGGCCGCCTGAACCTGACCCAGCCCTGGGAATACTCGGACGTCGACGATCGCGGCGGTCTGCTGCGCACCGAGTACGACCTGACCGATCAAGTCACGCTGTTCGCGGATGTCGGCGGCGGGCAGACCGGAGTGGAGCGCTACTTCCAGTCGGCGCCGACGATCCTCAATGGCCGCGGCGACACGACCAGCACGCCGCAATTCTACGCGCTGGGCGTCGACCGGCTCACCTACGACGGTGGCGTCCGGGCCCGGTTCGAGACCGGCTTCATCCGGCACGCCCTGACCGTGCAGGGCTCCGTGTACGACGAGGCGACGGCACGGCGGTTCTCGCCCGGCCGGGGCGCCTACCTGTCGAACCTCTACGCGCCGACCCTCGTCCCGTACATCGCGCCGATCTACGGCGTCGGCCGGCCCCGCCTGTCCGACAGCACCCTGTCGGGGATCGCGGTGGCCGACACGCTGTCGGCCCTCGACGAGCGCGTCCTGCTGACGCTGGGCGTGCGCCGCCAGCGCGTGGAGGCGCACAACTACGTGTCGAATGTCGGCACGCTCACCTCGTCCTACGACAAGAGCGCCACGACCCCGATGGTCGGCCTCGTGGTGCGGCCCTGGGACTCGGTCTCGCTCTACGGCAACTATATCGAGGGCCTGAGCCGCGGCGACGTGGCCCCGGCGGTGGCGACCAATTCCGGCACGATCCTGGAGCCCTACGTGGCCAGACAGGTCGAGGCGGGCGTGAAGCTCGATCTCGGCCGGTTCGGCGCCACGCTCGGCGCCTTCCGGATCACGAAGCCCGCGGGCGAGCTCGGCCCGCAGGGGCGCTTCGCGGCGACCGCCGAGCAGCGCGTCGGCGGGCTCGAGCTGAGCCTGTTCGGCGAGATCACCCCGCAGGTACGGGTGGTCGGCGGCGTGACCCTGCTCGACGGACGCCTCGTCAGGACGGCGCTCGCCGCCAATCGCGGGAACCGGCCGATCGGCGTGCCGGAGGTCCAGGCGAGCCTGGGGGCCGAGTGGGACCTGCCCGGGTTGCCCGGCCTGACGCTCAACGGCGCGGTCATCTATACCGGGCGGCAGTTCGTCGACCTCGCGAACACCCAGGCCCTGCCGGACTGGGCCCGCCTCGACCTCGGCCTGCACTACACGACGCGCGTCGCCGAGCGGCCGACGACCTTCCGGGCCAGCGTCCTCAACGTGACCGACGCGCGGTACTGGACCGGGGTCGCCTCGTTCGGCACCTTCTTCCAGGGCGCGCCGCGCACCTACCTCCTGTCGATGGCGGTGGATCTCTGAGCCGGACCGGTGCGGCCGCGCCGGGCCTGCCGAGCAGCACGATGTTTCACGGGAAACATTTTCTTAACCCCGAGCGGCGACCGCGCGGGACCGGCGAGCTGTTGCACCGGCGCCGTCGCGGCGCCGCGCCGGCCGGGTTACCATCGGTCCGGCATGACGACATCGAGCTGGCGCACCCTCCGCAACGTGCAGGCCCGGAAACGGCTGGAGAAGGCCCTGCCGGCCATCTTCCCGGCGCCGGTCCTGCAGCACGCCCTCGCGCGGCCCCTGATCCCGCCGACGCCGCGGCTCGCCGTCGAGAGCTACTGGCGCAACCACATCCTCCGGGCCGACCGGCTCGCCCGGGCGCTGGCGGCCCGCTCCGGCACGCCCGAGGGCTGGGCGTGGCAGATCGGGGCCGAGGGGCGGGCCGGGAGCTTCCGCACGCCGCCCGCGCCGTTCCGCGATCCGGCCTTCGCCCGCGGGCGGGGCGCCTGCTGCATCTGCGGCCAGCCAGTCTACCGGTTCGGCTGGCACCGGGATCTCTGGGCGCGCGGCGCGCCCAACACCAATGCCGGCTGGCACGCGGCCTGTGTCGCGGCGTGGAAATTCTGGATCGCGCCGCACGCCCAGGTCCGGGCGCTCAAGCTCCGCCAGCGCCACCGCTGCACCACCACCGGCAAGCGCCTGCTGAAGACCGCCGAGGTCGACCACCTGCTGCCGCTCTACCGGGTCTGGCGCGAGCACCGCGACGCGCCCTGGCCGGAGCTCCTCGGCTACTGGGGCGCGCCGAACCTGCGGGTGGTCAACCGCGCCGCCCATCTCGACAAGTGCCGCGACGAGGCGGCCGAGCGCTCCCGGACCGTGCAGCGCGCCCGTTTCCGGGTTGTCGAGGACGAATCCGGGTTCAGCGTGGTCGAGGAGGAGTGACCGGCCGGCTCAGCCCTCCAGGGCCTGGAAGGCCCGCCCCAGATCGGCCAGCAGGTCGGCCTCCGCCTCCAGGCCGACCGACAGGCGCAGCAGCCCGTCGGTGATGCCCGCGATGGCGCGGGCCTCCGGGTCCATCGCCGCGTGCGTCATGGTCGGCGGATGGGCGATCAGGCTCTCGACGCCGCCGAGCGACTCGGCCAGCGTGAAGACCCGCAGGGCCTCCACGAAGGTCCTCACCGCGTCGCGGCCGCCGGCCAGCTCGAAGCTCAGCATCGCCCCGAAGCCCGCCTGCTGCGCCTTGGCCAGGGCGTGCCCCGGATGCGTCGGCAGGCCCGGATAGTGGACCCGGGCCACCGCCGGATGGGCGTCGAGGAAGGCCGCCAGGGCCGCGGCGTTGCGCTGCTGCTGCTCTACCCGGACGAACAGGGTGCGCAGGCCGCGGAGCGTCAGGTAGGCGTCGAGGGGCGAGCCGGTGACGCCGATCGTGTTCGCCCAGGCGGCGAGGTCCTCGCCCATCGCCTTGTCGGCGGCGATCACGGCCCCGCCGATCACGTCGGAATGGCCGTTCAGGAACTTGGTGGTGGAGTGGACGACGAGGTCTGCCCCGAGGGCGATCGGCTGCTGCAGGGCGGGCGATAGGAAGGTGTTGTCCACCACCGCCAGCGCGCCGGCCGCCTTCGCGTCCGCGGTGATCCGCCGGACATCGACCACGCGCATCAGCGGGTTGCTCGGGGTCTCGATCAGCACGACCTTCGGTCCCTGGGCCAGGGCCGCCGCCAGCGCGTCCGGATCGGTCTGGTCGACGAAGGCGACGCGGTAATGGCCCCGCTCCGCGCGGAAGCTGAGCAGGCGGTGCGTTCCGCCGTAGCAATCGTGCGGCGCGACCAGGAGATCGCCGGGCCGCAGGCTCGACAGGGCGAGGTCGAGGGCTGCCATGCCGCTCGCCACCAGGACGGCGCAGGCGCCGCCCTCGAGCTTGGCGATCGTGTCGGCCAGCGCGTCCCGGGTCGGATTGCCCAGGCGCGAGTAATCGTAGGGGCCGGGCTGCTCGAAGGCCGGGAACTTGAAGGTCGTCGACAGGTGGATCGGCGCGATCACCGCACCGAAGGCCGCGTCCTGGGCCACGCCGTTGGCCGCCGCGACGGTACGCGCCGCTAATCCCTCTGACATCGCCTCGTCCTCCACGCAGAGATCGCCCGTCCCGTCCGACCAGATCGGGCGAGCGTTCTTTATGGAGAACGGATCAGACTTTCAAGAGAACGATAGAGTCGTTTCGGCGGCTCGGTGGTCCTGGCCGGTGTCGAACGCCAGGGCGCCATGCTGGCGAAGACCCCGTCCCGGCGGATCAGCGCGTGCAGCAGCGCCGCCGCCAGATGCGCGAGGATCAGGGCGAACAGCCCGTAGGCCAGCACGGTGTGGAGCCGGCGCAGGGCCGCGTACAGGATCGGGTCCTGCGGCAGGATCGGCGGCAGGACCACCGAACCGGCGAGGATGACGGGGTAGCGCGCCGCCGACAGCATCGCCCAGCCGATCAGCGGCATGGCCAGCATCAGGCCGTAGAGCAGGATGTGCGAGGCGTGGGCCGCGCGCTTCTGCCAGCCCGGAAGATCGGCCGGCAGGGGCGGCGGGGCATGGCGCCAGCGATAGGCGAGTCGGAGCCCGGCGAGGACCAGGATCAGGATCCCGAGCGGCCGGTGCAGGGCCACGAGGGCGCCGTACTCGGCGAGCGACGCCACCATGGCGACGCCGATCAGCAGCATGGCTAGGATCAGCGCTGCCATGGTCCAGTGGAGCAGGCGGGCGGGCCGGTCGAAGCGGTCGGGCTCGGTCACAGGGCGGCTCCGTGGATCGCGGCGCCGGTGACAGCGCTCGGGGTCTTGGCCTCGCCGGACCGGCGGGAGACGGATCGCGCGTAGGCCGCCGACCGGGCGCTCAGCAGCGGGTCGTCGCTCGGCGCGATGCCGTCCGGCAGCACCAGCGGATCGAAGTTGACGTCGCGGCAGCTGGCGGCGGCCTCCGGCGTCGCCGCCGTGAGCGTCAGGGTGCCGACATCGACCGTCTCGCGGTCGGCCGGCCAGGGCCGCGTCGCGTCGGCGGTCGGGTCGCCGGCCTGGCCGAGCGTGACGATCAGGTGCCAGTGCCGGGGACCCTGGGCCAGCTGCGCGGCGAGCGCGTCGAACAGGGCGTTCGCGCCGCCCGGTGCGGCCTCGGCCGCCGGCGCCGGGTCGGGGACCATGGCCCAGCGCACCGGCCGGGCGGCGCCGTCCGCGGCGACGAACCGGAAGGCGTTGAGGCTCCAGTAGGTGCTGTCGGCGAAGCCCGCGGTCACGGTCCGCGCCTTGATCAGCGCGGCGGCCTTCGCGCTCTCCGGATGGTCCGCGAAGAAGGCCTTCAGGCGCTCCGGATCCGGCTTGCCGGTGGCCGGATCGGGCTTGGCCGCGAGGAGCTGCGCGTAGAAGGCCTCGGGTGTGCGCACCGGAAAGACCGGGATGTTGTTCATGCCGGTGCGCCACTCCTCGCCGTCCGGCAGCCGGAAGCGCAGGGCGAGGCTGCGCACGGTGGCGGCGGCGTCGGCCGCGTAGGGCTGGCCGCCGGCCAGCGCCACCCGCCCCTCGACCGGCGTCACGCGTTCCGCCGCGAACACGCCCGCCTTCGAGAGGCGCGCGCCCGCGCCGTTGCTCGTGAAGCGGCCCGCGACGCACATCCCCTTGGCGTGGTTGCGCCGGAAGCCGGGATGCGGTCCGTTCACCTGCTCGAACCGGTCGATGATCCGGGCCGGCGTGAGCTGGCCGGGCGAGAGCCAGCCGCCGGCATACGCGAAGTGCCGGCGGTCCCGGCCAGGGCCGCGCCGATGGCGGAGAGGCGCAGGAGCAGGGCGGTCCCGGTCATGCCGGGGGACGCACCCGTGAGATCGTGCAGCAGCGTCATCGAGTCCCTCAGGATCAACCGCGATCACGCCTCTTCGCGCACCCGCCGCGATGGTTTCAGGCGGTGTGGGTCGTGCGCAGCGCCGGGGGGAGCACCCGCGTCGACCGGTGGGGGTGCGGCCCGTCGAGCGGGCCGGCCGCGATCCGCGAGCCGTGCGTCCCGGTCGGGGCCGCCCCGCGCTCGGCCCCTTGCGCCAGGCGGTTCGGGCCCTTAGATCCGTCTCACCGGTCACGACGGCACGTCGTCCGCCGGGACTTCCTCAGCATTACCGGCCAGCACCGATCCTTCCGGATCGCGACGCCGTCGGGCGCGAGCGCAGGCTCGACCCGGACCGGGTGCGTGAGGGAGCGTCCATCGTCCAGCGCCGCACCGAAGGGCCTCCGGGCCGTTCCGCGTCGCGCCCTGTCGACGGAGGCACCGAGATCCGGTTCGGCCGGTTCGGTTCCGTCGCCGGGGAAAAGGGTGGTTGACAGGAAAGTCCGGGGCAGCTTATACGGCGCCTCCCGACGCGGTCCGGAAGAAAAACGGAGCGGGTTGGACGGACTTACCGAGATTTAAAAAAGTAGATCTGGCGAAAGCCGAGGTACTTGACTTCTTCTCGACCGGTAATTACGAGAGTGATTACTGATCTTTGACAAGTTGGAATGAGGAAGGGAGACGCGGGCGGCGTTTGTCCTTGCGGCTAGGTCGAGAGATCTAGCGTGAGTAGACTTGTGCCGATCTGTTGTTCTTCTTTCTGAGCTCACCGACGGGTGTTCTGGCGCTGTGAAGCGTCTGGCACTTGGTCGATGTGAGGCTCCGTCTGAGAATATACGTGATCGGCCAGATCAATCTCTTCAACGTGAGAGTTTGATCCTGGCTCAGAGCGAACGCTGGCGGCAGGCTTAACACATGCAAGTCGAGCGGGCCCTTCGGGGTCAGCGGCGGACGGGTGAGTAACGCGTGGGAACGTGCCTTCTGGTTCGGAATAACCCTGGGAAACTAGGGCTAATACCG
>NZ_FOCS01000014.1:0-110883 GCF_900110155.1 Methylobacterium sp. UNC300MFChir4.1
GCCGAGCTCTTGGCGTGGCTCGCGCGGACCGCGTGGTGCTCGCGCTTCTCGACCGTCTGCGACTGCTGGGTCATCCCCTGGATGATGCCGTCGATGGTCTCCTGTTCATCCGGCGCGGGCCGCTCGATGTCGGGAGCGTAGCGAAGGCTGGACATGGCGGTCTCTCCGTTGCGGCCCGGCCGCGGGAAGAGCCGAACGCATGACGTTCCTGGCCCGACCTCAGGCCGTGGGACTGCAAGTCCGCGAGGATGCACCCCACGACTGGCAACCCGGCAACGCGACATCCCCGAGATCGTTCACGGGCGATTGAGTGGCCCGCAATCCGGAACGTCGCCCGTTCCGCCCGGTTCTGTCCGGAGCCGAACGAAGGACGCCCGACCGTGCACGCACCTGTCCGCTACAGCCCCGACGTCGAGAACGTGATGCCCGACGAGGGCGAGACCATCGCCGGGCTGAACGAGACCTTCGACACGATCCTGGAGAGGGTCGCGAAGGACTCCGGGCACGCGGTGCGCTCGGTGCACGCCAAGGCCCACGGCATCCTGGAAGGGACCCTGACTGTGGAAGCGGGCCTTCCGCCCGAGCTCGCCCAGGGCCTGTTCGCGACGCCGGGCGAGCACAAGGTCCTCATGCGCCTGTCCACCAATGCGGGCGACATCCTGCCGGACACCGTCTCGCTGCCGCGTGGCCTAGCCTTGAAGGTCCTCGACGTGCCGGGCGAACGCCTGCCGGACGCCGAGGGCACGACCCAGAACTTCATCATGGTCAACGGGCCCGTCTTCCAGACCCCGAACGCGAAGAAGTTCCTGGGCAGCCTGAAGCTGCTCGCCGGCACCACGGACCGGGCCGAGGGACTGAAGGTCTTCGCCTCGACGGTGCTGCGAGGGGTCAACAAGGCGCTGCAAGCGGTAGGGGTCGAGAGCCCGACCATCGGCTCGCTCGGCGGCGCGCCGAACGTCGACCCGCTCGGCGAGACCTATTACAGCGTCACGCCGTTCCGGTACGGCGACTACATCGCCAAGTTCTCGCTGGCCCCCGTCGCGCCGGCTTTGACCTCCCTCACCGGCACTGAGATCGATGCCTCCGGCCGCCCGAACGCCATTCGCGAGACGGTGCAGTCTGAAATGATCGGCATTACCGGCGAATGGGAGTTCCGGGTCCAACTCTGCCGCGACCTCGAACGCCAGCCGGTCGAGGACCCGACGATGGAGTGGAAGGAGGACGAGACACCGTTCCAGCGGGTTGGGGTCGTCCGGGTTCAACCGCAGGACAGTTGGGACCCCGCCCTGGTGCAGGCGGTAGACGAGGAGATGCGCTTCAGCGTCTGGACCGGCCTTGCAGCTCACCGCCCCCTCGGTAACATCAACCGCGCCCGCAACGCCCCCTACAGGCATTCGGCCGGGTTCCGCGAGCGGTTCAACCGCTGCCCGATTCTCGAGCCGGGTGCGGCGCGCTGAAGCGATATCCTGAAGTTCCAACTGCCGTAGGTATCGTGGGTCGAGCTCGACGGCGATGTCTGCTTCACCGCTAATCCGCTCGAAACCAGACAGGCAGAAACCCACCCCAAGCAGCCTTTCCACGCCCGGCCTAACTTCGCCTTTTGACCTCAATTCAGGCGGTGGGGAAGAAGCCGACGGAGGGGACGTCTCGCTGAAATTACCAGAAGGTTTATACATCTAGAAGCTGCAATTAAGGTTGTATCAAATGCGATCGAAATTGCTATCAGCATGTACTGTTGGACGGTGCATTCTTCCGTAAGGCGCCAATGATAGCTCAACTAGCGATCTAAGCTTGCCGCTCAACAGTAGTCTAGGACGCTCATAACATGCTCTCCCGCCTCCTCAGCTCGCTCTGCCTCCAGGCCTTGCGCTCGCCCGTCTGCGGATGGGTGGTGCGGACGATGGTTATCTTGGCGTTTAGAGAAGCGTCACCCCGCGGCAGGGCCGCCCACGGCGGCGCTGGCAAGATGGTCCCAATCGGGTAGTCAATTGGTCAGCCGGAGCGTGGTTCAAGCCGCGCGGGCGAGATCACCCTCGATGGCGACTAGTGCCCGCTCTAGCGCCGCGAAGCAGGCTGGATCGAACGCCGCTCCGAGGTCCGCGCGCATGATGCCGAGTGCCTTCTCAAGCGACATAGCTGCGCGGTAAGGTCGGTCGGCGGTCAGCGCGTCGAACACATCGGCTACCGAGACGATGCGGGTCTCGGGCGCGATTGCATCGCCAGCGAGCCCGCGTGGATAGCCCCTGCCGTCCAACCGCTCATGATGACCGCCACCTATGCTGGCCATCTCATGGAACACCGCGACGCGGGCCAAGATGGTCTCGGACAGAGATGCGTGGTTGCGCATATCACGCCACTCCGCCTCGTCCAGCTTGCCGTTCTTGTCGAGGATCGCGTTCGAGACCCCGAGCTTGCCGACATCGTGAAGGAGTGCGGCTCGCTTG
Source organism: Methylobacterium sp. UNC300MFChir4.1 (assembly GCF_900110155.1). Classification (NCBI taxonomy): domain Bacteria; kingdom Pseudomonadati; phylum Pseudomonadota; class Alphaproteobacteria; order Hyphomicrobiales; family Methylobacteriaceae; genus Methylobacterium; species Methylobacterium sp. UNC300MFChir4.1. The sequence goes on from NZ_FOCS01000014.1 coordinate 2,445, forward strand.
AGCCACCGGCGTCGTTCCGGCGGGTAGCCGAGTTCAGCCGCGATCATGTCGGCGTAGACCGCGACACGCTCGGAGTGGCCAGAGGTGAACGGACTCTTGGCGTCGATGATCTGTGCGAAGGCACGGGCGATGTCGTCGAGGTAATCCTCGTCCACTACGATTGGGCTGGCCGGCGCCAACGCGAACACGGCTTCTTCGACCTTATCCGAGGCCAGAGTGTCCCAGAACCCGGTTTCGGAGGCGACTTTCTCGAAGCAAGCGACGACCTGAGGATCGAACCATGTGCCCGAGCGCGCCCGCACCTCGGCAATCGCGGCCCCGGGGCCGGCTGCGGTGTGGAACACGTCCACCACCTGGGCGAGAAGCGCCACACGTGCGTAGAGCGGGATCGCGGGGCCGGCGAGACGGTCCGGCCGACCGCTGCCGTTCCAATGCTCGTCTAGCGCGTGGATGGCTTCACAGACGCTCGCCGGGAAGCGAAGCTGACGGGCAATCTGCGCGCCGCGCTGGCAGCGCGTCTGGATGAGATCGTCGGCGATCGTGCCGCCGTTCTGCAGGATGTTGAGCACGGCGCGGAAGCGTTCGGCGAGGCCTGCCTTGAGACCCGTGTGAGAAAAGACGAAGCCGAGCACCTTGGGCAGGCTGTCGCTCACTGTCTTGAAGTCACGCTTGAAGCTGAGGTCGTCGGAGAGATAGAGCTCGCAGATGCGCGCGGCGTTGCTGGAGCAACCGAGGTCCTTCAACATCACCGTGTGGTAGAGTTCCCAGAGCTGCAGATCCGGCAGGCTTAGCTCACGACCGATGTGGAAGCCGATCCAAGTCGCGCGGACGCAATGGCCGACAGGCTGACCCTCCGTGAGGTCGAGGGCGTGGCTCAGGGCGCCTAGAATTTCCGAGAGCTGGATCGTCGTGGCCTCCACTTCGCCGCCTGTCACGACCCGCATCGTTCTCGTCCAGTCACTTGTCTTATAGGTCTCTATAGGTGGTGATACTGCCTGCAGAGCCTGACCAAAACGTTGCGCATAGTCCTATCGTACTCGCCTGAAACGCTGGCCACGGCGCGGAAGCACGAGCGTTGGCCTGAAGTTTCTCACCAAGGGATCGAGACGTTCGACGTGGCAAGTGCCTCCGCGTTGCGCGGCTGGGACTGAAGCTGTGTCGACGTCCGCTTCGAAGCATGCGCCTCTCGCAAGCGGACCGGCGGAAAACCACCCAACCCAGCCATTATGCGGCGCCAACTCACGCGACCGGAGATGGCCGAAAGCGGAGTAGGCGGTTCAGAGCAAGTCGACGGCACAAGCAGACCGACGCGTACCAAGCTTTACCGTGTATCGGCGTGCCCAGCAGTACCGAACCGCGTCCTACGCCTTATTGCTTGCTGGACGTTGCGGAAGCGGCCCACGGCCCATTCGAAAGCGGATGCGTCGCCGCCTGAGAAGCGGGAGCGTAGCTTCCACCGATCACCACCAGCAGCAATCCACCGACCAGACCAAAGTTCTTGAGGAAGTCCCAAAGGTGGGCCCGTCCCTCACCATTCCGCGACCAGAAGCGCGGAAAAGTCCAGAACTGATGGTACATCACCGCCGTCACCACGCAGAAACCGGCGAGCAGGAGAGCTGCGGCTCGGTCCCATAAGCCGGCCACGATCAGCAGCGGTGCTATCGCTTCGACGGCAATGCCCAGAACAAGAAGGAGGCTGGGAAACGGCAGCGGGCCAGATTTCGCCTGCCCCATCGCCTCACCCCAATGGGCAATCTTATCGTAGGCGCTCAGGGGAAACATGCCGACGAGACAGAATTTGGCGGCCAGGGGAATGGCGACCAGATTGATCCAAATCATATGAAAGCCTTGTCGGGATGGATAAGCGGTCTTGGCCCTAGGACCGCGCTCAGGAACTCGCGCCTTCAACGTTCTTACTAGAAAGCGGTTTCCCACAAATTATCCTGAAATTACTAAGCCCCCACGTTGGGAATTGTAAGATCTTTTAGGCATCTAGTTCGCCACATCTCGCAATGCCGTCGGCTAACGACCGACGGCATACTTATCCGTGTGCTTCAGTACGAGGTTGGCCGATGCCGCAGGACCATTTCGACATCATCGTTGTCGGCTCGGGACCTGGCGGCGGCTCGCTGACGGCACGGCTCGCTGAGACCGGAAAGCGTATCCTCCTCTTGGAGCGCGGCGATTACCTGCCACGCTCGCAAGACAACTGGAGCGCGAAGACAGTCTTCGTGGACGGCGCCTACCAAGCCCGAGAAACATGGTTCGGCGGCAACGGCCAATCGTTCAGTCCGGCCCTGCATTACTATGTCGGCGGCAACTCGAAGGTTTATGGTGCCGCGCTGTTTCGCCTGCGCGAGCGGGATTTCGGCGAGGTCCGCCACGTGGACGGCATCTCGCCGGCATGGCCGGTCTCCTATGACGCGTTCGAGCCGTACTACGCTCAGGCGGAAAAGCTCTTCGCGGTCCATGGGACACGCGGGGAAGATCCGACCGAGCCGTGGTCGAGCGGCCCCTATGGCCACTCGGCCGTCACGCACGAGCCACGCATCCAGCGGTTGTCGGAGGACTGGACCAAGGAGGGGCTCCGACCCTTCCATCTTCCCCTCGGGATCAAGCTCGACGAACGCAACGGCAAGCCGACGCCGACCAGCATCTGCATCCGCTGCGATGCCTTCGACGGGTTCCCCTGCCTGCTGAACGGCAAGGCCGACGCCCAGGTGATGACCGTCGATCCGACGCTTGCCGCGCACAGCAACGTCACGCTCCTCGTCAACGCCTACGTCTCGCGGCTGGAGACCGACCCGGCCGGCCGGACCGTTACCGGTGTCCGGGTGACCCGCGAGGGCCGGGAGGAGCGCTACACCGCCGACATCGTGGTCGTCGCCTGCGGAGCCCTGTCCTCGGCGCTGCTGTTCCTGCGCTCCGCGAATGCCGCTCATCCGAACGGTCTCGCCAACGGGTCGGATCAGGTCGGCCGCAACTACATGCGCCACAACATGTCCGTGTTAATGGCGCTCTCGAAGGATGTGAACGACACCGTCTTCCAGAAAACACTGGCCGTTTCGGATTTCTACTTCGAGTCAAAGGATTGGCAGTATCCGATGGGCCTGATCCAGATGTGCGCCAAGACGCACCCCGATCAGATCCGTGGCGAGGAGTTTCCTAAGTGGACGGGCTTCCTACCGAACGCCCCGTTCGAGATGGCCGCGCGGCATTCCATGGACTTCTGGTTGCAAAGCGAGGACCTGCCCCATCCGGACAACCGGATCATGCTGGAACGCGACGGCCGGGTCGTGCTCAATATCGAGGAGAACAACCGGGAGGCGCATGATCGCCTGCGCGCCAAGCTGTCCGATCTGCTGAAGCCGGCAGGGGCCTATACCTACCTGTTCGAGCGCTCGCTCTACCTCGGCAAAAACATCCCCCTCAGTGGGACCGCCCATCAGGCGGGGACGCTGCGCTTCGGCACCGATCCGCGCAGCTCCGTGCTCGACCTGAACTGCAAGGCCCACGAGCTCAACAATCTCTACGTGACGGATGCGAGCTTCTTCCCATCGATCGGCGCTGTGAACCCGACGCTCACGATCATCGCCAACGCCTTGCGGGTCGCCGACCATATCAAGGCGCGTCTGGCCTGACGCGCCGGTCCACCCTCACAAGCCCATCAGACGAGCTCTGCGGCGATCCGGCGCCGGCGGGGTCGGGGAGACGCCCGTTGAGCAAACCCATCGAGAGCTATGCCCTGATCGGCGACGGAGAGACCGCCGCCCTCGTCGCCCGCGACGGCGGGATCGACTGGTTGTGCTGGCCGGATTTCGATGACGATGCCTGCTTCAGCGCGCTCCTCGGCACCGAGGCGAACGGCCGGTGGTCGATCGCGCCGCGGGACGCGGTCGTCGGGACCACCCGGCGCTATCGCGGCGATACCCTGATCCTTGAGACCGAGCTGACGACATCCGACGGCACGATGCGGATCACCGACTTCATGCCGATCCGGGAGACGGTGTCCGCGCTGGTGCGAATCGTCGAGGGCCTGTCGGGCACGCTCGCGATGACCTGCGATCTGCAGCCCCGCTTCGATTACGGGACCCTCAGCCCCTGGTGGGAGGCCTGTGAGGGCGGCGCCGTGGCCCGGGCGGGCCGGCATCGCCTGACCCTCCGGGCGAGCCTGCCGGTCACCTTCGCCGACGGCGGGGTGCAGGCGGCGTTTGCCTTGCGCGAGGGCGAGCGTCACAGCTTCATCCTGACCCGCACCGACTCCTGGGTGACGCAGGTTCCGGATCTCGACCCCGGGGCGGCGCTCGCGGCCACGCAGGCCTACTGGGAACGGTGGATCGTGGCGTTCGACGCCCATCGAACCCGGTGGCCCGCCGCAGTGAAGCGCTCGCTGCTGACCCTGAAGGCCCTCACCCATAGCCGCTCCGGCGGCCTGATCGCTGCGGCGACGACCAGCCTCCCCGAGGTGCCCGCCGGAGGTATGAACTGGGACTACCGCTACTCCTGGCTGCGCGACTCGACTTTCACCCTCGGGGCCTTCCTCAATGCCGGCTTCCATGCGGAGGCCACGGCATGGCGCGACTGGCTGCTGCGAGCTGTCGCGGGCGACCCCGAACAACTGCGCATCATGTATCGCAGCGACGGCTCCCGGCACCTGTCCGAATGGACCGTGGACGCCCTGCCGGGGTACCGGGAGGCCCGCCCCGTGCGGATCGGCAACGCGGCCTCGACCCAGTTGCAGCTCGACGTCTACGGCGAGGTCCTCGACACTCTGCTACTGGCCCGGCGGGTCGGCATCCCGGCCACGGACCACCAGCGCGACGTGGAGCGGCGTCTGGCCGAGCATCTCGGGCGGATCTGGGAGGAGCGCGACGCGGGGATCTGGGAATCGCGGGGGGAGCCCAAGCGCTACACTTATTCCAAGGTGATGTGCTGGGTTGGCTTCGACCGGGCACTGCGGACCGGCGACCTGCCGGACGGCCTGCGCGCCGCACTCGTGGCCCACCGTGACAAAGCGCATGCGCAGATCTGCCACGACGGCTGGAACGCCGGGCTCGGGACCTTCACGCAGAGCTATGGCAGCCGCGCCCTCGACGCGAGCCTCCTGCTCCTTCCCCTCGTCGGCTTCCTGCCGGCGGATGAGCCCCGCATGGCGGCGACGATCGAACGGATCCGCTCCGATCTCGACCAGGATGGCCTCATCCGGCGACAGCGGGCGACGGGGGAGGACAACGACGAGGGAGCTTTCCTGCCCTGCTCGCTCTGGATGGCCGATTGCCTCCGCCTCCAGGGACGCCAGGAACTGGCGGAATCCTACCTCGAACGCGTGCTCGGGGTCGCCAACGACGTCGGTCTCCTCTCGGAGGAATACGACGGGGCCGGCCGCTGCCTAGCCGGGAATTTCCCGCAGGCGCTGACCCATCTTGGCATCGTCAACACGGCGCTCGGCCTGTGCGGCCCGGTCATCGACCGCGGCGGCGGTTGAGGGCTGCCGCCTCCTGCGGGTGCATCGAGCCAGCCTGCCGCCGAGTGAACGTCGAACTTCCAGCAAGGAACGCCATGCCCGACCTGCTGCGCCATCCCGGCCCCCCGCGGCCAGTGCCACACGTCGATGCGCCCCGCGCCCTCGATCCGCGCTTCGCCGCCGTCGTTGCGCATGGCGCGAGGCTCGTCTCCCTCTACGATCAGGCGACCTTCAGCGAGGGGCCAGTCTGGTGGCCGGCCCGGCAGATGCTGGTGTGGTCCGATGTCGAGGGGCGTCGCGTCCTCGGATGGCGCGAGGACGGCGGCGTCGAGGTCGTCGTAGACGCGACGCCCTTCATCAACGGCCACACGATCGACCGGGATGGGGCCTTGGTCCATTGCGAGCACGGCACCCGCCGCTTGTCGCGTACCACCCCGGACGGGCGCCGGGAGATCCTGGTCGAGACCTTCGAGGGGCGGCGGCTAAATTCGCCGGACGATGTGGTCTGCTCCCGTGACGGGGCCCTGTGGTTCACCGATCCGAGCTACGGCCTCGTCCTGCCGAAACAAGGGACTCTCGCCGCCCCGGATCTCGATCACCGCAGCCTCTATCGCTTCGACCCCGCTTCCGGCCGGGCCGAGCGGATGGCCGATTTCGAGCAGCCGAACGGCCTCGCCTTCACCCCGGACGAGGCAATCCTCTACGTTAGCGACACCTCGCGGTCTCTCGACGGGGACCGCCACACGATCTTCGCCTTCGATGTCGCCGACGGTCCGAGACTGACCAACCGGCGCGTCTTCATCGCGGTGGAGCCCGGCATCCCCGATGGCCTGCGCACCGACAGCCGCGGTTGGATCTGGACGAGTTCCGGTGCCGGCGTCCAGGTGTTCTCCCCGGAGGGTCATCGGCTCGGTCTGATCCCGACGCCGCAAGTCTGCTCCAACCTTTGTTTCTCCCCGGACGAACGCCGGCTGTTCATTACGTCGAAGGCTCATCTCTATGCTCTCGACCTAGTCGTCGCGGGATGACGGACGCTTCACGAGATTGTTACGATAGACTTAGATCAAGCGCGATCGGGTTGCCGATCGTGTAGTTCGTCGTACGCTCGCTTCGACGCCGCACATGCAGCTGCGACATCAGCTGCTCAGCTTCTTCGATTGCTCCCTGGAGCAACCTCCACCGCATGGGGATCTGCATGGCCGAAACCGTCGCCGACTTCTTCTGGAAGCGTCTCGCCGAGTGGGGGGTGAAGAAGATCTTCGGCTATCCCGGTGACGGCATCAATGGTCTGCTCGGCGCCCTACAGCGCAACGATCTGCCCTTCGAGTTCATCCAGGTCCGGCACGAGGAGATGGCCGCGTTCATGGCCGCGGCCTACGCCAAGTTCACCGGCGAGGTCGGCGTCTGCATGGCGACCTCCGGTCCCGGCGCGACGCACCTGCTCACCGGCATGTACGACGCCCATCTCGACCACGTCCCGCTTCTCGCCATCTGCGGGCAGCAGGCGCGCAACGTCAACGGCGCCCACTACCAGCAGGAATTCGACCTCACCAGCGTCTTCAAGGATGTCTCGGCCTACGTGCAGCAGGCGTCCTCGCCCGCGCAGGTCCGCCACATCGTCGATCGCGCCATGCGCATCGCCAAGGCTGAACGGAAGGTCTCGGCCATCATCCTGCCCAACGACTTGCAGGACGTTCCCTACGAGGCGCCGGTGCGGAAGCACGGCAACACCTTCTCGGGCGTCGGCTACACCGCGCCGAAGGTCGTGCCGTTCGATGCCGACTTGCACCGCGCCGCCGACGTGCTGAACGCCGGCAAGAAGGTCGCGATCCTAGTCGGTGCGGGCGCCTTGCATGCCACCGACGAAGTCATCGCCGTCGCCAACAAGCTTCAGGCCGGCGTCGCGAAGGCCCTCCTCGGCAAGGCGGCGCTGCCCGACGACCTGCCTTTCGTCACCGGCACCATCGGCCTCCTTGGGTCCAAGCCGTCCTCTGACATGATGGAGGATTGCGACACCCTGCTGATGATCGGCTCCGGCTTCCCCTGGGCCGAATTCCTGCCGAAGGAGGGGCAGGCGCGCGGGGTACAGATCGACATCTCGCCGGAGATGCTGTCGCTGCGCTATCCGATGGAGGTGCCGCTGTGCGGCGAGTCCGCCGAGACCTTGCGTGCCCTGCTGCCGCTGCTCGACCAGAAGAAGGAGGGCGGCTCCTGGCGCACCGGCATCGAGAAGGGGATGGTCTCCTGGTGGAAGGAGGCGGAGGATCGGGCGATGGCCAAGGCCAATCCGGTGAACCCGCAACGCGTCACGTGGGAGCTGTCGCCGCGCATGCCCGAGCGGGCGATCATCACCTCGGATTCCGGCTCCTGCGCCAACTGGTTCGCCCGCGACCTGAAGATGCGCCGTGGCCAGATGTGCTCGCTCTCGGGCGGCCTCGCCTCCATGGGCGCGGCGGTGCCCTACGCCATCGCGGCGAAGGTGGCCCATCCCGACCGGCCGGTGATCGCGCTGGTCGGCGATGGGGCCATGCAAATGAACAACATGGCAGAATTGATTACGGTTTCGAAATACATGCACCGGTGGTCGAACAAGACCTGGATCTGCTGCGTGTTCAACAATGAGGACCTGAACCAGGTCACCTGGGAGCAGCGGGTGATGGAGGGCAACCCGAAGTTCGAGGCGAGCCAGACCATCCCGAACGTGCCCTACCACAAGTTTGCCGAGCTGATCGGCCTGAAGGGCATCTACGTCGACGATCCGGAGCACATGGGAGCGGCCTGGGACGAGGCGCTGGCGAGCCCCGTGCCGGTGGTGCTGGAGGTCAAGACCGACCCGGAAGTGCCGCCGCTGCCGCCGTTCTTCACCTTCCAGCAGGTGCAGAACTTCATGTCGATGCTTGGCAAAGGCGATCCGAAGGAGCGCCACCTGCTCGTCGACACCGCGCGTCAGGTGCTGAGTTCCGTCCTACCCGGCAGCAAGTAGGACGGCTTCCACGGCATGCGTGACGATCCGGGGATCGGAACGGTGCGGGCGCAAGCCTACACCGTTCCCACCGACGCGCCGGAGGCGGACGGGACCTTCGCCTGGGACAAGACGACGATTGTCGTCATTCATGTCGAGGCCGGGGGTGAGACCGGCCTCGGCTACAGCTACACCGACGCCAGTGTCGCGCGCTTGATTGTAGGCACGCTCGCATCGCGTGTTACCGGGTTATCCGCCTTCGACATCCCGCGGGCCAATGCCGTGCTGTGGGGTGCCGTGCGGAACCTCGGGCGCTCCGGGCTCGCCGCCACGGCGATCTCGGCATTGGACACCGCCTTGTGGGACCTCAAGGCACGTCTCCTCGACGTATCCCTGGCAAGCCTGTTCGGGCAGGCGCGGGAACACGCGGAGATCTACGGAAGCGGCGGCTTCACGAGCTACGACGACCGGCAGTTGCGCGAGCAGCTTGCAGGCTGGGTCGAGCGGGACGGCTGCCGGGCGGTGAAGATGAAGATCGGCAGCCAGCCCGAGCACGATCCTGCGCGCATGGCTGCTGCCAAGGAGGCGATCGGCGCCGCGGGCCTGTTCATCGACGCCAACGGCGCTTTCACCCCGAAGCGTGCCATCGAGGCGGCGCAAGTTGCGGAGCGGTTCGGCGTCACGTGGTTCGAGGAGCCGGTCACGAGCGACGATCCCACCGGGATGGCTGCTGTCCGCGCGGCGGCGCCCGCAGGCATGGAAATCGCGGCGGGCGAATATGCCTACACCTTGGACGACCTGCACGGCCTGCTCACGGCCGGCGCGGTCGACGTGGCGCAGGCGGACGTGACCCGCTGCGGCGGCTACAGCGGCTTCCTGAAGATCGCGGCTCTCTGCGAGGCGACGCATCGCGACCTCTCCGGCCATTGCGCGCCGGCCCTGCACCTGCCCGTCGCGCTGGCGGCGCCGAGATTCCGGCACCTCGAATGGTTTCACGACCACGTCCGCATCGAGCAGATGCTGTTCGACGGCGCCCCGGTACCCCGGGACGGGGCGATCACTCCCGACCTGACCCGGCCAGGCCACGGCCTCATCCTCAAGACTCAGGACGCCGATGCCTATGCTGTCTGACCGCGGCCCCCGCCCGCCGGAACGTGACCGCGGCGCGCCGGGATCGTCCGGGCCCGCCCTGAAACGGCGCGTCGCCCCCGTGCGGGTCGAGGCCACGGTGCACCCGGTGGTGGTTCTCGCCGCGGCCGCTGTCGGCGCCGGCCTGCTGACATGGTTCGCCTCCGGCCGCTCGAAGCGCCTCGATCCGGCCGCCTCGGGGGGGCGCCGCTACGCGCCGCGCGGCAGCGCCGTGACGGCGAGCGCCGCACAGCGCCTCAACCACGCCTCGACGATGCTCGCGGCCTCGGTTCTGTTCGATTCCGGCCTGGAGCATTATCGCGGCCAGTTCTTCAACCGCGCGATGTACACGCCGATCATCGTGTCCAGCGTCACACTGGCGGCGTCCATGCACGGGGCCGGCGATACCAATCCCGGCGGGTCCCGCGTCCGGCACGGGGTGCAGGCGCTGGCCGGGCTGACCGGGCTGATCGGCTTCGGATTTCACGCCTACAACGTCGGCAAGCGCGAGGGTGGGTACTCCTTCCAGAACCTCTTCTACTCCGCCCCCATCGGCGCGCCGATGGCGCTGACGCTTGCCGGCATCCTCGGCGTCGTCGCCGAGCGCGTCCGCGACGCCGATCCGGATGCGCCGGAGTTGTCCGGTCTGCCCGCCGGCAAGGTTCTCGCTCTGGCCACCGCCGGGATGCTGCTCGGCACAACCGCGGAGGCGGGACTGCTGCATTTCCGCGGTGCGTTCCAGAACCCGGCCATGCTGCTGCCTGTGACGCTGCCGCCGCTCGGTGCCGTGGCGCTGGCGCTCGCCGCCACCCGCGCACCCGGCGCGTCTCAGACCGAGGCCAAGGCGGCGATGTGGGCGGTCTCGGCCATGGGTATCATCGGCGTAGCCTTCCACGCCTACGGCGTCGCCCGAATGATGGGCGGCTGGGGCAACTGGCGTCAGAACCTCATCGACGGGCCGCCACTCCCGGCGCCTCCCTCCTTCTCCGGCGTCGCGCTGGGTGGCCTCGCCGCCCTCGAACTCCTTGAACGTCGCCGCTCCCGGTTCTAGCCCCCGAGGTCCCGTGCAATCCCGAAAAGACCTCTTTCCCGGCTACAACGTGCTCGCCAAGCGCGACACGCCCTCCTGGAACCCCAAGACCCGCTCCGTGATCGACGAGCGGCTGGCGATCACGCCGAGAACGCATCGCTTTCTCGACGCCACGGAGTTCGCCACCCTCTTGGCCGTCGCCGGACGCATAGTGCCCCAGCCGGCCGGTCGCACGGATCCGGTACCGGCGGCAGCGATGGTCGACCACAAGCTCGCGAGCCGGGAGCACGATGGCTACCGTCAGGCCGGTCTGCCCGAGCAGGGCGCAGCGTGGCGCCTCGGCCTCAAAGCTCTCGATGCCGAGGCGCGCGCAGCCTTCGGCGCGGCTTTCGGCGAGCTCGGCGCCTGGGCGCAGGATACGTTGCTCAAGGCTTGCGAAGACGGCTCGCTGCGCGGTCCAGCCTGGGACGACATGCCGAGCGACCTGTTCTTCAAGAAGCGGCTCATCCCCGATCTCGTGAAGGCCTACTACGCCCATCCCACGGCCTGGAACGAGATTGGCTGGGGCGGTCCGGCGAGTCCGCGTGGCTACGTCCGCATGGATTTCGACCGCCGCGACCCCTGGGAGGCCGCCGAGGCCAAGCCCGGCCGCGAGGACGAGGCCTACCAAGAGAACCTGCGCGTCGGCCGCTGAGGATCGTTGATCGACATGCGTTTTTCCGGAACCGGCACCGCCGCCGACAACCCGAGCCGCGGCACGCCCGCAGACGATCCGATGCACCGGCCTCGCGCCGTCGATGGGCGCGCGCCCAACGTGATGCGCAGGGGCGAGTGGGTGCCGATGCGCCAGTTCCGCGACGAGGAGGAGGTCGATTTCGTCATCGTCGGCACCGGTGCGGGGGGCGGGACGCTGGCCTGCCGCCTCGCCGAGCACGGCTTCACGGTCGCGGCGCTCGATGCCGGCCCGTACTGGCGCCCGTTGGAGGACTTCGCATCCGACGAGATGCATCAATCGAAGCTCTACTGGACCGACGAGCGCATCGTCGACGGCGAGAACCCGCTGCAGATGGGCTCGAACAATTCCGGCAAGTCGGTGGGCGGCTCCACCGTGCACTATGCCATGGTCGCCCTGCGTTTCCGGCCTGAATGGTTCAAGTCGCGTACGCTGCTCGGCTACGGCGCGGATTGGCCACTCGATTGGCGCGAGATGTGGTCGTACTACGATCAGGTCGAGGACGACCTGAAGATCTCCGGTCCGGTCACCTATCCGTGGGGTCCCAAGCGCCCGCGCTACCGCTACCGCGCCCACGAGCTGAACGCCGCTGCCAAGGTGCTGGCCCGCGGCGCCGAGGCGATGGGCATCGACTGGACGCCGACGCCGCTCGCCACCGTTTCGGCGCCGCGCGGCGACAGCCCCCCTTGCGTCTACCGCGGCTTCTGCACGCTCGGCTGCTCCACGAACGCCAAGCAGAGCGTTCTAGTAACCTATCTCCCCCGCGCGTTGCGGGCGGGGGCGGAGATCCGCGACCTCGCCATGGTCGGGCGGATAGAGACTCGGGACGGACGCGCTACCGGGGTCCACTACTATCGTGAGGGGCGGTGGCGGTTCCAGCGGGCGAAGAACGTCGTGGTGGCGGGCTACGCGATCGAGACGCCACGTCTCCTCCTGATGTCGGCCAATCGCGAGTTCCCCGAGGGCTTGGCCAACTCGTCCGGCCTCGTCGGGAAGAACCTGATGGTGCAGGGCAATCAAGCTGTCTGGGGCGACTTCGAGGAGGAGATCCGCAGCTACAAGGGGCCGCCCTCGCTGAGCCTCACGGAGCATTGGAACTACGAGGACCGGGGCAAGGACTTCTTCGGCGGCTACTGCTACATGAGCCAGGGGCCGCTTCCGACGCTATGGGGCAGCACCCAGGCCGGCGCGCATGGCCTCTGGGGCGAGGCGCTGGTCGCGGAGATGCAGCGCTACAACCATGTGGCGGGCCTCAAGATCGTCTCCGAGTACCTCGCGCAGGAGCGCAACCGGGTCACCCTCGCCGACGAGACGGATCAGTACGGGCTGCCGATCCCGCGTATCACCTATTCCTGGTGCGACAACGACAAGGCGTTGAACCGCCACGGCCTGGATTTCATGGGCCAGGCGCTCGCCGCCGCGGGCGGTCGCAACATCTGGGAGCAGGGCGACGACACCAACCACCTGTATGGGACGGCCCGGATGGGCCATGACCGCCGGACCTCCGTGGTGGACGGAGATTGCCGGTCCTGGGACATCCCCAACCTCTGGGTCTGCGACGGCTCTGTCTTCCCGACCACGGGGGGCGTGAATCCCTCTCTCACGATCCAAGCGATCGCCCTGCGCACGGCCGACCGGATCAGAACCCTGGCTCGCAACGGACACCGACGCGATGCTTGACCCATTGGCGTTCCCCGCGCCTCGTCGGGAGCATGGCCGCGAAGGTGATCGTCGCCTTCAGGTGATCCTTCGGACCGCACTCGTCTGCGCGCTCTCCCTGTCGCCGGTCGGCGGCTGCGCCGTCCTCGATCACGGCGTGCTCGGCGCCGCCGGCCCCGTGGCCGAGCAGACCCGCAGCCTGTTCCTCACCGTCTGCCTCATCCTGCTCTTCGTCGTCGGACCCGTGCTGGTGCTGACCCCGATCTTCGCGTGGCACTACCGCCTGTCCAACACCAAGAGCGCCTACCGGCCGCAATGGGGCTTCAACTGGCCCCTCGAAGGACTGATCTGGATCCCACCGGTCATCATCGTGGTGATCCTCGCGGTGTTCCTGTGGCGGGACACCCACCGGCTCGATCCCTACAAGCCCCTCGCCTCGACCCTGCCGCCGGTGGAGGTGCAGGTGGTCGCCCTCGATTGGAAGTGGCTGTTCCTCTACCCCGACGAGGGGATCGCCAGCGTCAACGAACTCGTCATCCCCGTCGGGCGGCCGGTGCATCTCAGCCTGACCAGCACCACGGTGATGCAGTCCTTCTTCGTCCCGCAGCTTGCCGGCCAGATCTATGCGATGGCCGGCATGACGACGCAGCTGAACCTCGCGGCGAGCCGGCCGGGCGTGTTCCGCGGGGAGAACGCCCAGTTTAACGGGATGGGCTTCCAGAACCAGAAATTCCCCGTCCGCGCGGAGGCCGACGACGGCTACCGCGCCTTCGTCGACCGGGCGAGGGCGACCGGGTCGGCCCTCGACATGGCGGCCTTCAAGACCCTCTCCGCCCGCTCCGTCCAGGCCACGCCCAGCCAGTTCGGGACTGTGAGCCCGGACCTGTTCCGGGCCATCGTCGCGATGAACGACCCGAATATGTGCGCCCCCGAGGCACAGGACCACCGATGACCGATGCCGCCCTCCGCTACGCGCTCCTCGGTCGGCTCGACGCGCACGCGCTGCCCTTCGTCCGCGCCTGGGAGAACCCCAACCTCAGCGAGATCATCGGCGCCGCCGCCGGGGCGATGGTGGTGATCGGTGCGGTGGTGCTCGTGGCGCTCCTCACCTGGATGCGCTGGTGGCGTCCGCTGTTCCTCGACTGGCTGACGAGCCTCGATCACAAGAAGATCGGCATCATGTACATCGTCATCGCCGGCGTGATGCTCAGCCGAGCGCTGATCGAGGCGGTGCTGATGCGCACCCAGCAGTCGCTTGCGGTGAACGCCCCAGGGATCGTCGCGCCCGAACACTTCGCGCAGCTGTTCAGCACGCACGGCACCATCATGATCTTCTTCATGGCGATGCCGTTCCTGACCGGGCTCATCAACTACGTCGTGCCGCTCCAGATCGGCGCCCGGGACGTCGCCTTTCCCCTCCTCAATTCGATCAGCCTGATGCTGACGGCGGGGGGCGCGGGCCTCGTGATGATCTCCCTGGCGATCGGGGAGTTCTCGACCGGAGGCTGGTCCGGCTACCCGCCCTACACGGAGAGGGCGTTCCAGCCCGGCGTCGGTCCGGACTACTGGATCTGGGCGATCACCCTGTCCTCACTGGGGACGACCCTCTCGGGCCTGAACTTCGCCGCGACGATCTACAAGAAGCGCTGCCCGGGGATGCATCTCACCCGGATGCCGCTGTTCTGCTGGACGGCGTTGTGCACCTCGATCCTGATGATCTTCGCCATGCCGCCGCTGACGCTGGCCACCGCGCTGCTGGCCCTCGACCGCTACCTGGGGTTTCATTTTTTCACGAACGACCTCGGCGGCAACATGATGAATTATGTCAACCTCTTCTGGCTGTTCGGTCATCCGGAGGTCTACATCCTCATCCTGCCCGCCTTCGGCGTCTTCTCCGAGGTGATCTCGGCGTTCTCGTCGAAGGAACTCTACGGCTACAAGTCCCTCGTCATCGCCACCATGGCCATCGGGGTGCTCTCGTTCACGGTGTGGCTGCACCATTTCTTCACGATGGGTCAGAGCGCCAACGTCAACGCCTTCTTCGGCATCGCGACGATGACGATCGCCGTCCCGACCGGCGTCAAGGTCTACGACTGGATCTGGACGATGTTCCGCGGCGAACTCCGCTTCACGCCACCGATGCTGTTCTCCGTCGCCTTCATCATGACCTTCGTCCTCGGCGGCATCACCGGCGTCATGCTCGCCGTTCCGCCGATCGACTTCGTGGTCCACAATTCGGTGTTTCTGGTTGCCCACTTCCATAACGTGCTGATTCCTGGCCTCCTCTACGGGATGATCGCCGGATACCAATACTGGTTTCCCAAGGCGTTCGGGTTCCGGCTGTCCGAAGGCTGGGGCAAGGTCTCGTTCGGCTGCTGGGTGGTCGGGTTCTACCTCGCCTTCATGCCGCTCTACGTCCTCGGGCTCGGCGGCATGGCCCGCCGGACGCAATCGATCCTCGATCCGGATTTTCAGCCCTGGCTCACCGTGGCGGTGATCGGCGCGTTCATCCTGCTCGCGGCCCTGGTGACGCTGTTCGTTCAGCTCTTCGTCAGCGTGCGCGACCGTGAGCAGAACCGCGTGCCGGTGGGCGATCCGTGGGACGCGCGCGGCCTCGAATGGTCCATCCCCGCCCCGCCGCCCGCGTACAACTTCGCCACCATCCCCACCGTGCATCGCCTTGACGCCTTCTACTGGTTCAAGGCTCGGGGTGAGGCGTACACGCCGGCCGCGACCTACACCGACATCGTAGTGCCCAGGAACAGCTGGGTCGGGCCCATCATCGGAGGCGCAGGGGCGGTCTGCGCCTTCGGCCTCGTCTGGCACATTGGCTGGATGAGCCTCCTCGGCTTCGCGCTGGCGTGGCTCGCGGTGATCGCCCGCAGTTTCGTGCGCGACACCCACCGGACGATCCCCGCCACTGAGGTGAAGGCCGCCGAGGATTGCTGGCTCGCCCTCGCGGCGAGGACCCGGCCGGTCCCGCGCCGGCTGGAGGAGAGTTCCGCCAACTTCGGCCTGGCGGAGCCTTATCCGGCGGAGGTGGCGGCGTGAGCGGATCAAGCCAAGCCCATATCGGGCTGAACCTCGCCGGCCCGGATCAGCACCCGCCGGAGGAGGCCGAACTCGGGATCTATGGGTTCTGGATCTTCCTGATGAGCGACGCCGTCCTGTTCGCGCTGCTGTTCGCGATCTACGGCACGCAGCTCGCCGCCACCGCCGGCGCCCCCGGACCGGCGGCGGAGTTCAAGCTCGGCCCCGCCTTCACCGAGACGGTCATCCTGCTGACCAGCAGCCTGACCTTCGGGCTGTCCGGGATCGCCCTGAAGTACGACCGGACCCGCACCGCCCTCGTGCTGTGGCTCGGCGTGACCCTCCTCCTCGGTCTCGCCTTCCTGGGGTTGGAGGTCCGCGACTTCGCGACGATGTTCGGCGACGGTGCCACGCCGGACCGCAGCGGCTTCCTCTCGGCCTTCTTCGCTCTGGTGCCGACCCACGGACTACACGTCGCCGCCGGCTGCATCTGGATCGTCGTGATGCTCGTGCAGATCGGCGTTCATGGGACCGACGCGCGGGTAAAGCTCGACCTCTTGCGGCTCGGCCTGTTCTGGCACTTCCTCGACATCATCTGGATCGCGATCTTCTCGATCGTCTACCTGCAGGGAGTACTCTGATGAGCGCGCACGCCCCCTCGAAGGGCGCGGTGCTGCTGAAGGCCGTCGGAGCCGCGGCGCTGCTGGGCGTCGCACGCGCCGCCACGGGCGGCAGGCGCCCCCCCCGCGACCCCCGTGAGGAAGCCTACGCCGACATGGACGCCGAGAAACGCCGCGACCTCGCCACCTACGGGATCGGCTACGTCCTGGCGCTCGCGCTTACCGGCCTCGCCTTCGCAGTGGTGACCTGGGGTTGGGCCGCGGGGACGACGGCGCTCGGCATCGTCTTCGCCCTGGCCCTCGTCCAGGCCATCGTGCACTTCCGCTGCTTCCTGCACATCGATCTGCGACGCTCGCACCGCGACGACCTCCAACTCATCCTGTTCTCGAGCCTCATCGTCTGCCTGATGGTGGGCGGCACCCTGGTCGTGCTGTTCAACCTGCGCATGCGGATGATGTAGCCGGACCGGGTGCCG
Source organism: Methylobacterium sp. UNC300MFChir4.1 (assembly GCF_900110155.1). Lineage (NCBI taxonomy): Bacteria > Pseudomonadati > Pseudomonadota > Alphaproteobacteria > Hyphomicrobiales > Methylobacteriaceae > Methylobacterium > Methylobacterium sp. UNC300MFChir4.1. Next base: position 19,547 of record NZ_FOCS01000014.1, read on the forward strand.
CCCGAGCCGTCACCGCAACCTGCGGGGCGGCTCGGTCGCGCGGGCCACGGCCACGGCGCCGACGAATGCCGCGCCGAGCGCCGCGGCGAGGCCGAGCTTCAGCCAGCGGGGGTCCGCCGCCGGCACGGAGGGGAGCGCACGACCGTCGAAGCGCCCATGCGCCCCCGGATCCGTATCGACTGGTCGATCCAGATTGTCCGGGCGCCCTTCGAGGGCCGCTTGGCTCGTCATTTCGCCGCGATAGCCGTGCCGGGCGAGGTAGCCGTCGATCCAACCGGGAATGATCATGTTGCCGATGATCGCCTTCCAGGTCGGGACGCCGATCCAGAGCTCGCGGGGCATGGTCTGGGCTGCGCGGTAGACGTGCCGGGCGATCGCCTCCGGCTGGTAGATCGGCGGCACAGGCTCCAGCCGGCGGGGCATGCGGGTGCGGGCCCAATCGAATTGCGGCGTGTTCACCGCCGGCAACTGGACCATGGTCAGTCGCACCCGGCTCCCGTCATGCAGCAATTCGCTGCGCAGGCTGTCGAGGAAGCCGCGGATGGCCGCCTTGCCGGCGCAGTAGCTCGCCTGCAGCGGGATCGACCGGTAGGCGAGCGCCGACCCGATGCAGACGATCGCTCCGGCGTTGTGCGGCTGCATGTGCTTGAGGGCGGCAAGCGTCCCGTAGACCTGCCCGAGATAGGTCACCTCGGTCGCCCGCTTGAACTCGTCCGGCGTGGTCTCCTGGACGGGGGCATAGATCGTGACCATCGCGACATTGACCCAGACGTCGATGGCTCCGAACTCCTCGACGGTCCGGTCCGCCGCCCGCATCACGGCGTCGGCATCCGCGACGTCGACCCTGTGGGCGAGGGCGCGTCCCCCGGCCCGCTCGATGTCCCGGACGGTCCCGTTTAGCCCAGCCTCGCCGCGGGCCAGCACCGCGACGTTCCAGCCATGCCGGGCGAATTCATGGGCGATGGCCCGCCCGACGCCGGCGCTGCCCCCCGTGACGACGACGGTGGGATGCCTGTGCTGGCGCTTCTCGTGTGTCATCGCTCACCTCTCAAAGTCCGTTCCGTGAAGGCCGATCCACGGACGAGAGATGCTTCGCGCATCCCTGCCGCCCCTGGATTTCGGTTCGGTGCGTCGAGGAGCTGCGCCCCCGCCCCGAAAGCATCGCATCAGCCGCCGCTCACGCGGCCGCGGGTGCGCCAGCGGGGTCCGTTTCCGGAATGACGATGCGCCGGGCGCGGAACTGGGCGTAAAGGATCACGCTGGCAGCCGCGGCGTAGAGACACCAGACCGACGTGAAGGCGTAGCCCTTCACCACCAGGGTCGCGATCACCCCGGCGAGGTTGAGCCAGCCGAACCAGCGCACCACCCGGTGGCTCGACAGGATCAGCGCGCCGCACGTCGCCAGGACGTAGGTCGCCGCGACACCGGACAGCGCCGTGCCCGGGTTGTCGTAGTGGATCGAGTGATGCTCGATGCAGGCCGTACTCGGATAGACGACGAGGCCGCGGAACACGAAGGCGGCAAGGCCCGCCCCGATCAGCGTGAGCCCGCCGATCAGCCGGCGTCGCCACCCTGGGGGCTCCATCAGGAGGACGGCCAGCGGCATCAGAAGCGGAAGGATGCCCTGGGCGTAGAGCATGTAGAGGAAGACGAGGTGGCCCTGCGCCTCCTGCCTGATCGCGCCTCTCAGCCCGAGCCAGACGAAGCCTTCCGTGAACTGGTGCAGGGCGAAGAAGATCGGTGTCGCCGCGAAGAGAACGGTGCGTGAATGCTTCACATGCGCGAGCGTCGCCACGCCTACGAGGCCGATAAGCCCACTCGCAAGGAAGTCCACCTCGGGGGAAAAGCACATCGGGGGTCGCTCACCATTGATGACGGTCCGCCATGAGGCGGCGCGAACGCGCGCCATCCGTCCCCGACGGCCCCCGCCACGCGCCCGCCAGGGCTTCCGTCTACCGTTTCGGGGGGCAGAACCTTTCGTCCTGCCACGCGCCACCGCCCGGCTGCACCGTCGTGAAGCAGGCGCCCTCCGGCCGCCGGCCGTTCGGTAGGACGTCGTTTGACGGCCCGTGCACGATCTCCTCGCGCACGAAGCCCTCCGTCTCGCCGTAGACGACGCGGCACCAACCTGCTTCGCACGACCGGACGTCGAGGGGCGTCTCGCGCTCCACCTCATCGAGGACGCGGGCGCTGCTGCGCGGGGCCGCGTAGAAATACGTGTCCCAGCGGGCAGCCTCCGGTGCGGCCGAGGCGGGGGCCACCGCCCAACCGAGCACGCCGGCCATCAGGGCCATCGGCCAGATCCGTCCCATCGACACCGTTTCCCGCTGGCGCCGATCCTGTCGGCAGGCCGCACGCTATCGCGCCCGCCGCAAGGGTGACTTGATAAATGTCATACTGAACTGACAGCGGAGATGTCATTTCATGTTGACAGATGGGGTGACAGGGGCCGCAGGCATGGCGATGCTCTCGTTCGAGCGGAAGTACCGGATCGCCGGTGGGACGCTGGTGGGCGGGAGCCTGTTCGACTTCTGGGTTGGGCCGTTCTACGTCGGCTTCTTCGGCGTCACGGCGGCGGTCTTCGCCCTGCTCGGTACGCTGCTCATCGTCTACGGTGCCGCTATCGGCCCCACCTGGGCGCTGTTCCAGATCAGCATCGATCCTCCGCCCATCGCCAACGGGCTGGCCTTCGCGCCGCTCAAACAAGGCGGTCTCTGGCAGATCATCACGGTCTGCGCGCTGGGCGCCTTCGTCTCCTGGGCGCTGCGGCAGGTGGAGATCTGCCGGAAGCTCGGCATGGGCTACCACGTGCCGGTGGCGTTCTCCTTCGCGATCCTTGCCTACGCCTCGCTCAACGTGGTGCGGCCGATCCTGCTCGGGGCTTGGGGCTACGGCTTCCCCTACGGCATCATGAGCCATCTCGATTGGGTGTCGAACGTCGGCTACCAGCACCTCCACTTCCACTACAATCCCGCGCACATGATCGCGGTGACGTGCTTCTTCACCACGACCTTCGCGCTCGGCCTCCATGCCGGCGAGATCCTGGCGGCGGCCAATCCCGGCAAGGGTAAGCCCGTGAAGTACGACGAGTACGAGAGCGCCTATTTCCGCGACACGATCATGTATTCGATCGGCGAGATCGGCATTCACCGGCTCGGCTACTTCCTCGCCCTCAATGCAGGGCTGTGGAGTGCGGTCTGCATCATCATCTCCGGGCCGTTCTGGACCCAGGGCTGGCCCTACTGGTGGGACTGGTACCTGAACCTCCCGGTCTGGAGCACGGGCGGCAAGATCTAGCCGCCGCGTCCTCGCCGCCCCCCACTGCTTTTGCCGAAGACTGCCCGACGGAGATCACGCGGATGCCGCAGTTCCACACCCTGTGGACGCATATCGAGCTGCGCGGCCCCGACGAGGCCGGGCCGCCGCTGCAGATCGGCTCCCCCGGCCGGATCGGGAAACCGTTCCACTCGCAATGGCTCGGGCGTATCGGCGAGATGCAGGTGCTGCCCACCCATCTTGGGCCGACCGGCGTGGCCTCCCTGCTGTGCGGCTTCATCGCCATCGAGATCATCGGCCTGAACATGCTGGCCTCGGTGGACTGGAACCCGGTGCGGTTCATCCGCCTGCTGCCGTTCCTGTCCCTCGATCCACCGCCGGCGAAATACGGCCTCAACCCGTTCCCGCCCCTGCGCGAGGGCGGGTGGTGGTTGATGGCCGGCTTCTTCCTCACTGCCGCGATCCTGCTGTGGTGGGTGAAAATGTACCGCCGCGCCCGGGCGCTCGGCATGGGCACCCACATCCCGTGGTGCTTCGCCAGCGCGATCTGGCTCTACCTCGTGCTCGGCTTCATCCGCCCCATCGCCATGGGCTCGTGGTCCGAGGCGGTGCCGTTCGGGGTGATCCCGCACCTGAACTGGACCGCGACGTTCTCGGTCCGCTACGGCAACATCTTCTACAACCCGTTCCACATGCTCTCGATCTCGTTCCTCTACGGATCGACGATGCTGTTCGCCATGCATGCCGGGACGATCCTGGCGGTGACGCCGCTCGGCGGCGAGCGCGAGACCCATCAGATCACCGACCGGGGCACAGCCGCCGAGCGCGCGGCTCTGTTCTGGCGCTGGACCATGGGTTTCAACTCAAACTACGAGTCGATCCACCGCTGGCTCTACTGGTTCGCCACCCTCGTCACCCTGACGGGCGGCATCGGCATCCTGGCCACCGGCACCCTCGTCGACAACTGGTACCTCTGGGGCGTCAAGAACGGGCTCGCCCCGCAATACCGGCCCGCACCGGACCTCCCCGCCGCGCCGCCGGCGCAGGCGCTCAAGACCATGCAGGACAAGGTGCTCGGACGATGAGGATCGGCCCTCCCATCCTGGCGGTCGGCCTCGTCTGCGCCGGCCTGTTCACCCTGTTCGTGCCGACCTGGAATTTGCCGACGCAAGGAACCCAGACCGGGCCGAACGGCCCGTCCCTCGTGCAGTACGCCCCTACCGGCAGCCCCCTGTTTCAGACCCGGAACGGCCCGCCGCCGGCCAACCCGCCGCTGATCGAGGACACCCGCAAGGCGACGGACGCCTACAAGAACGTCACCGTGCTCACCGACCTGAATGCCGGCGAGTTCATGCGCCTGCAGCAGGCGATCACCAACTGGGTCGCCCCGCAGCAGGGCTGCGACTTCTGCCACGCGGGGGGCGACTTCGCTTCGGACGAGAAGCCGACCAAGGCGGCCGCCCGGGACATGCTCAAGATGGTCCGCCACCTCAACGCGGACTGGACGGAGCATGTCGGTGGCGCCGGCGTGACCTGCTGGTCCTGCCACCGGGGCCAGCCGGTGCCGGCGGAGATCTGGTTCTCGCGCCCGCCCCACCCGCAGGGCGCCCACATGGACAAGCCGGAGAACTGGAACGAGTCCGGCGACAGCGTGCGCCAATTCTTCCCGAATGCCGGCTACGAACTCTACCTGCTTCAGGACACGCCGGGCCTCGCGCAATCCTACACGGCGCTGCCCAACGGGCAGGTGGCCGACCAGGTCGTGGTGAAGCGCCTCTATGAGGTGATGATGCAGATGTCCGCCGGTATGGGCGTGAACTGCACCTACTGCCACAACTCCCGCGCCTTTTACGATTGGGGCCAGAGCCTGCCCGCCCGCTGGACCGGCTATTCCGGTATCCAGATGGTCCGGGACATCAACCGCAACGTGCTGCTGCCCCTGGCGGTGCGGATGCCGCAGACCCGGGAGACGGCGGACGACCCGCACACGATCGTGCTGCCCGAGCGGATGCGCGGCCCGCAGGAGGGCAACGGCTTCGTCCTCTGCGCCACCTGCCATTACGGGCTGCCCAAGCCCGCCGACCACGCGCAGGAGCTGCTCACGGTCTTCCCCGGGCTGAAGGGCCCCGGACGCGAGCACGCCGCCTCCGCCACCGACCAGGGAGGTCAGCCGTGAACGAGGGCGTCAGCCAGATCGCCGGGGCCGCCGGCCACGGGATCCCCCCGGCCACCGGACTCCTCGGCAGCACCAACGCCACCGAAGCCGTGGGCGCCTGGGGATTCCACCTCGGGGCGGTGACGCAGCACATCGACGGTGTCGTGGTGCTGTTCTGGGCCTTCGCGCTCTTCTTCGGAACCCTGTGCTGGTATCTCCGGGCGGAGGACAAGCGCGAGGGTTATCCGATGGAGGACCCGACGCAGCCACCGCGCGCCCATCCCCTCGTCGGCTTCCCGCCCCCCCCCGCGCCCAAGACCTTCACGCTCCAGAAGGGCGGGACAGTCACCCTCCCGAACTTCATCTCGCCCCCGGAGGTGCCCGCCCGCCACCTCCATCCCTTCCCCGGCTCGGCTCTCGTGCCGACCGGCGCCAACCCGATGCGCGACCCCGTCGGTCCGGCCTCCTACGTCCTGCGTGATGAGGAGCCCCTCCTTTTGGAGGGCGAGAAGCTGCAACTCGTGCCGCTGCGCGAGGTCGGCGACGCGTGGCACGTCCAGGGGGGCGATTCCGATCCAGTGGGAATGCCGGTGGTCGGTCGCGACAACAAGGTCGCCGGATATGTCCGCGACCTCTGGGTGGATCGCGGCGCCAAGCTGCTGCGCTACCTCGAAGTGGAGTTGAACGACGGGCGCCGCCGCCTGATGCCGGTCTTCTTCGCCAATGTCAGCCCGAAGTTCCGCCGGGTGAAGACGCGCTCGATCTACGCCGAGCAGTTCGCCGCGATTCCCGAACTGAAGGATCCCGACCGGATCACCGCCCGGGAGGAGGATCGGATTAGCGCGTACTTCGCCGGGGGCAAGATGTTCGCCGAGGGCGTGCGCCGGGGGGCGTTCGGTGGCTCGCCCCGGGACGGATTTGGTCGGAGGACGACGGCATGACGATGCGCATTCCCCACCCCGCCGCCCCGGCCGGCGCTCCCACGCGTCCCGTGGGCGTCCGCCTGGAGCCGGGGGAGCGGATCCTGTGGCAGGGGAGGCCGCTGGCCTCGGCCCTGCGCCGCCACCTCCTGAAAGGCCGCTGGCTCGCCGCCTACTTCGTGCTCCTCCTCGGCTGGAAGCTCGCGCTGATCGTGGCCCTCCGGGGCCTGCGCCCCCAGGAGGTGTTCGACACCGCCGTGCTGCTCGCCCAGGGCGCGGCCCTCGCGGTGATCCTAGCCTACCTCGCCTGGGCCCTCGCCCGCAGCACGACCTACACCGTGACGAGCCTGCGGATCGTCATCCGACACGGCATCGCCCTCCAGGGCAGCGTCGACATCCCCATGCGCGCGATCCGCAGCGTCGCCGTGCGGATCCATCACGACGGGACCGGGGACGTGGCGCTGACCGTGCGGGACGGCGCCGGGGTCGGCCTCAGTAAGCTGTGGCCGCATGTCCGGGGACTCAACCTGTCCGCCCCGGTGCCGATGCTGCGCGGCTTGCCGGACGCCGCCGTCCTCGGGACCCAGCTCGCGCGCCGTCTCGACGGTCCCACCCCGGCCCTGAGCGAACAGGACGTCCGGCCCCTGATGTCGCCCCACGCGACGGCGGCCTGATGGGCGCGGCCTTGGCGACGGATCTCCTCCAGGCCCTCATGGCCGCGCTGGTGCTCGGCCTCGTCGGCATTCTCTCCATCGCCGTGGGCGAGCCGTTGCTGGTGCCGAGCCTCGGCGCTGCGATCCTGCTGCAGGTCCACCTGCCGGACCTGCCGAGCGCGCGAGCGTGGAATACGGCCGTCGGCCAGCTCTGCGGGGCCGCCTGCGGTTTCGCGGCGCTCGCCGCGCTCGGCGCCGCGCACGACCCGAGCTTCAGCGGGCTTCATCCCCTGACGGCCGGACGGGTGGCGGCGACGACGGCGGCCGTTGCCGGAACCCTGCTGTCGCAGGCCCTCCTCGGCGCGATCAACCCGGCCGGTGGCGCGACGGCGCTGATCGTCACCCTCGGCTCGGAGGCCGCCACCTGGGTGGGGGCGGCGCGGCTGACGGCCGCCGTGCTGCTCCTGACCGCCCTCGGAGAAGGGGCGCGCCGCCTCTCGCTGCGGCTTCGCCGCTGAATCCCCTAAGCCGAAGCCCCCTCGTCGGAACGGCGTCGGTCCTCATTGAAGTGCAGGTAGACGGGATCGAACTCGGCCGTGGTCACGAGGCCCGGCCAGTCGCCGATGGTCAGGTGGCCACCCTGGAGGACGATCCGGCGCTGCGCGCGCAGGGTCCGCAGCGACCGGTTGAAATGCACCGCCGTGACGCCGACCGCATCGGCCAGTTCCGCCTGCGTCGGCGGCAGGGGACAGGACAGGTCGCCGGCCAGTCCCACGGCGCGCTGGCGCATGTACATCTCGCAGAAGAGATGGGCCGTACGGCCCAGGGACTGCCGGCGGCCGAGCGTCATGATCCGCTCGCGGTAGACCGAGGCATCGACCAGCGTGTCGCGCCAGAGCGCCGCCATGACTCCCGGCCGGCCGACGACGAGGGCGCGCATCGCCTCATGGGGGATGAAGGCCAGCGTGCAGGCCGTGAGGCTCGCCAGGGAATGATCCATCACCGGCAGGTAGAGATGCTGCAAGTCCGGGATGTCCCCGGCGATGTAGAAGGACAGGATCTGACGGTCGCCCGTCGCGGTATAGGCGTAGCGGTGAGCCCAGCCCTTAAGGACAAGGCAGCAATGGGCAGGTCGCTCGCCGACGGTGGCGACATCCTCGTGGGGGCCGACCTGCCGGATTATGTGCGGCAGGGCGAGCACCGCCCGCCGTTCCTCCTCGTTGAGGCGGATGACGCTGTCGAGCTTGCGAAGGAGCGGCGCCAGGGTCGGGGGTTGAGAGTCAGCCACTGTCACGCCTCGGGCCCGTTCGACCAGACAGTCGTCAAGGTCAGAATCGCATCCAGCACGGAGGCCCCGGTCGCATCGCGGACGACGACCGCGATCGTGTGCCGGTCGTGAGCGACGGACTCCTCCCCCGCGATGCCCGTGAGGGTCCGCACGGCGATGGCTCGGACCTCGTCGAGATTACGGCATTCCGTGCCGGTCTCGTCCTTATGCAGGCCGCCGTTCTCAATCTCAAAGAAATAGCGTGCCAATGCGAAAGTCTCGGGGCGGGCCGGTTCGGTCCAAACTGAGCGCGACAGGAATGGTTGCAGGTCGTCCGCTTGCGTTCACACGGCCGGCTGCGCGAGCCGCAGCTGGGTGGGATCAGTGAGACAGGCATCGGCGCCCCACATCGCGGGCGCTGCGCCACCCCGGGCAACGAGGGCGCCCCCGACGACGACGCGCAAGGCGGGATTGCGCGAGGCCCGACGGATCGCCGGCATCGCCTGGCTCAGTGCGGGCGAGTGGACATCGCAGGCGAGAGAGAGACCGAGGACATCGTACCAGCCGCTGGCGAGGTCCGCGAGAAGCGTTTCCAGAGAATCGGGGGTCGTTCCGCCGGCGATCGCGGTCGCCCAGCCCGCATCGCGGAAATGCCCGGCCACGGTGCAGAGGCCGAAGGTGTGGATCTCGCCTGGCGCCGCAGCGAGAAGAATACGGCCCTTGGACTGCCCATCCCCATGCCCGACCTGCGGCCCGATCGCCTCTCGCAGAAGGCATTGGAGCCGTCCCATCGCGTCCGTGACTTGGAGGAAGTCACAGAGATCCTGCTCCCACATCACACCAAGATTTTGCGCCACCGGCACCAGCATTTCCCCGGCCAGGACGTGCCATGGGGTGCCGCCGACCGCGTGCCGGGTAATTTCCGCTTGAAACCCGCCAGGATTGTCAAGTATAAACCTAGTCAGTTCGTGAATATCCCGCGCGGCGGCCTGAGCATGCGGGCGATAGATACTGCGAAGTTTCGGAAGAATCTCTCGCTCGACGAGGCCCGATAGCATGTTGGTGGATCCGCCGACGGCGAGACTGTGCGCTCGCCTCTCAGGCTCAAGCGATAGGCGGCAGGAATTTCGGCATCGTCTCGCGTCAAGATATATCGATGACGATCCCTGCGGTCGAACAGGATCGTCTGGAAACGGCATACTCATCGATCAATCGATGGCACATGCAAGAATGAGCCACATTGATAAAAGTCAATCCACCTTTTCCTGCGCATTCAGGTTGAACATGCCGGCCGATAAGCTGGCGGCATCACTTCGTATTTGGGTGCAAAATATTGTTGTCCCTCAACTACAGGTAGATAGGGTTGCGGCTGTCTGGCCAAACTTGGTGAGCCGCCTCCCTTCAACTCATCAGCCGGCCGCCTTCGTTCGTCCGCGAAGGCGGCCGATCGGGATCATATCGTTCGAATCAGGCGGTGCCGTTTCCGCCTGTCGCCCCGTAGACCTCTCCGGTCACGTAGCTCGCCTCCTGGCTTGCCAGGAACACGTAGACCGGCGCGAGCTCGACCGGCTGCCCGGGCCGGCCCAGGGGGACGTCGGAACCGAACTTCTCGACTGCCTCCTGCGGCTGGCCGCCAGACGGCTGCAGGGCCGTCCAGAACGGCCCCGGCGCCACCGCGTTCACACGGATGCCCTTTGCGATCTGCTGCTTCGCCAAGGCCTTCGAGAAGGCCACGATGCCGGCCTTCGTCGTCGCGTAGTCCACTAGGATCTGCGGCGGGTTGTAGGCCACGACCGAGGCCGTGTTGATGATCGAGGCGCCCGCTGGCATGTGCGGCAGGGCGGCCTTGGTGATCCAGAACATCGCGTACAGGTTGGTCTTCAGCGTCCGGTCGAACTGCTCGTCCGTGATGTCGCCGATGTCCTTCTGGTTCGTCTGCTTGCCGGCATTGTTGACCAGGATGTCGAGGCCGCCCAGATCGGCAACGGCCTTTTTCACGAGCATGTCGCAGAACGCCCTGTCGGTGATGTCGCCCGGCAGCAGGACGGCCTTGCGGCCTTCCGCCTCGATCAGCTTGGCGACCTCCCGGGCGTCGGGCATCTCGTCCTCGACGAAGCTGAGCGCCACGTCGGCTCCCTCGCGGGCGAACGCGATCGCCGCCGCCCGCCCGATGCCGGAATCGGCACCCGTCACGAGAGCTTTCCGGCCTGCGAGACGTCCATGCCCTCTGTAGCTGGTCTCGCCGTGGTCGGGCTTCGGGTCCATCGCCTCGGCCAGCCCTGGCGCTTCTTGCGGCTGCCGCGGGAACGGAGGCTGTGGGTACTGCGTGCGGGGGTCCTGCATCGCGAGGCGCTTGTCGGCGGAGTCGGTCATCGGATGTCCTGGAATCTGAATGCGCGACCGGGACGACCATCGCCGCGGTCGCAATAGAGTGGGTCGTAATTCAAGGCCGAACCAGGATGTTCCTGCCCGCGCATCCGAAGTCGCACTCTCGGATCCAGCCGATCGAGGTATGTAAGCCGGCCATGCAGGATCACGCAGTTGTCATCACCCGAAAACAGATCGCGCTCTTAACGTCGCCAACCCGTTCGTATCCTTCGTGAAACTACGACACATGGGTCAAATGCGCCGCAGTACCTTTATCTGGCGACGCGAGATCTAGTCTCAAATGCCGCAGGCTCTCGACTTTACGGCCCGGAAACGGGGCCAGTCGAGCGCAGTTGCCCAAACCGTCGCCGCCCTATGCTGCCGTTCAGCGCAACTCTGCGCCCGTCTTAGGCTTCCTGCGCCATGCGACTGCCACCGGATGATCGCGTGCACCCCAGCGCGGAGGCGTTCCGCGCCTTCATCCGCGATGCCCCGTTTCCCTGCGTAGGTGCGAAATCCGCCCTCGTGCGGGGGCGGTTGAGGATTGTCGTCGCCCGCGACATCCGGTCGAGCTGGGACGACATGCGAATCTACCCCGCCCTGCTGGCCTTCATCGCGAGCTACAAGGCGCAGCCCGATCTATTCCAGAGCTTCGCCGTCGTCTTCGAGGGGCCGGGCGACCTCGACGAGGTGGGGGTCGCGTCCGTCGACGGGATCGCGATCTACGGGCGGGAGATGATCGGCGGCCCCGGCGCGCACGACCTAGACCCGACCTTCCTGATCCTCGATGTGCGCAAGCTCGGGATGTCCGGCTACGAGGCGGACGAGTGGCTCCAGGCCGAACGGAAGGTGAGCGCGCTGCTGGGCGACCTGCGCCACATTGGGTTCAGCTTCTCGCTCGGCACGACCGATGCGGACGCCGAGCGTCTCGTCGAGGGCGTCCGCGACTTGGCCGCTGCGGCCAGAGGGGGCGATGCCCGCTTCCTCGCGATCCCGAACGACGCGCCGGACTACGCCTCGCTTGCTTCGGCAATTCCGACGGCGCCCGCACTTCCACCCCCGCAGGCCGCAGCGGCGAAGTTCGATCGCGTGCCCTACGAGGAGGCTGTCGGACGGATCTCCGGGCAGTCGGTCGCGGTCGTCCCCCCGCCATTCCCCGCCTGCTCCCGGGGCAGCTCATCAACGCCGCGCAGGTCGCCTTTCTCCGGGTGAACCTGGACGCCGGGGCGTTCATCCTCGACCCGGACGAGCATGGCGACGGCTTAGTCCGCGTCGTGCGCGAAGACTGACCCGCCAGCGGGCGGAAGGAAAGGGCGCGCGCCTTCGATGCGACCCAATTTGCGCCAACCAAGTCGAAACACTTCGGGGCCGGCGGCCGCTCAGATCAGGACATCGGACAACCCGAGCCACATCGCCATCGAGTTCAGTCCCTCGGACAACCGTTCCCTCGTCTCCGCCGGCGCCCCGGGCTCAAGGTGCGTGCGCAGGACGAGCAGCGCGCCGGACCTGCGGTCTGCCTTCAGGTCGACGCGGGCGACGAGCGCGCCGTCTAGCAGGAACGGCAGCACATAGTATCCGTGCTCGCGCTTATGGGCGGGCGTGTAAATCTCGAGGCGGTACCGGAACCCGAACAGACGCTCGGTCCGCGGACGGTGCCAGACGAGCGGGTCGAACGGCGACAGGAGAACCGCCCCGCGGTGCCGGCGGCCGGACCGGGCATCCCTGTGCAGATAGGCCTGCTGCTGCCAGCCGCGGACGGTCGCCGGGACGAGGACGCCCTCCTCGACGAGTTGCCCGATGGACAGACGCGCGTCAGCTGGCGAGAGCCGGTAATAGTCGCGCAGGTCGTTCGCGGTTCCGATGCCGAGCGCCTGCGCCGATCGCGCGACGAGCTCCCGACGGGCATCCACGGGATCTGGGGTCGGCCGGGCGAGGACGGACCGGGGCAGCACCCGTTCGGGTAGGTCGTACACGCGCTCGAAGCTGCCCCGCCGATGCGTCGACGCGACCAAGCCCGCCCAGAAGAGCCATTCGAGCGCGTGCTTGGCATCGCTCCAGGCCCACATGCCTTTAGAAGACTTCGGTGACGCGATCTCCGAAGCCGCCAACGGGCCTTCCCGTTCAATACGGGCGAGCAGGGCGTCGGCCTCCGCGCGGCGCTCGCTTGCGAACGGTTCGAGCCGGCTCCAGACGCCGCGGCCCTCGCGAGCGCGGTCCATGCGCCAGCGCAGCAGGGGCTGGAGTTCGATTGGCAGCAGAGACGCCTCGTGGCCCCAGTACTCGAAGACGCATTTCGACCGGGCGATCGTCAGGGTGTCGAGCGTGCCGCGATCGTAGGCTCCCAGACGCGAGAACAGCGGCATGTAGTGGGCACTGACCAGGACGTTCACGCTGTCGATCTGAAGGAGGCCGAGCCGGCCGATCGCCCGGCGCATCTGTGCGGCGTCTACATCAAGCAATCGCGGCCGCGCACCGAAACCCTGCGCGGTCAGGGCGATGCGGCGTGCCTCGGTATCTGACAGTTCGGTCGTCAGGATGCCCTCCGGATCCCGTGCGGCTGATGGGCAGGGCGGAGCCAGATCATCCGCATGTCGCGATCGATAGGCCTCTGGGACAGTTCGTGGCAATCCAGGTTTTCGAGACGGCTGAGACTGTCGTCCCATTCTCGGACCGATGATGAACGAGCTGGCGTCGTGCGCTCGACCTGCCAGACCGCCATTTCGCGGACGATCTGCGGCCCGGGTTTGTCTGCTTTAGAGAAGTTGAAGGAAACCGTTGAGTGGCCGAGATGGGCGCATTTCCGACATGGGGTATCGCTGCGCTTACGAGCTCATCGGCCGGCAAATCGTACGCCGAATTGCCGGCCGGCCTTGTCCGCGGTTAGGCTGCAGCTGCGGCGGCAGCGTTCGGATGTAGGAGCGCCATCTCATCGCGTCGACGAATCAACAGTGGCAGATCCGGCCAGTCGCGCCACTGCAGCGTAAATTCGCCACCCGGCTTTGAGGCGACAACGATCGCCTCGTACCAGCCGTCCTCCTCGCCCTCGGTGATCAGCACGAGACTGCCGTCAACGCCGCCAACCTCGTCCCGGTCGCCTACAGCGCCATCGGCCGCCGCGACGACGAGTTCGCCGTCGTCCGCGCCGGCCTGAACTACAAGTTCGGCTCGTACTAAGATCCGGTCGCGCTGCTCCCGGCGGCTGTGCCGGGAGATGCGGCGGCGGGCGAGGGGTAGTTGGTCCTCCTCATCGCTCTCCGCCGCCGAAGAGCAGCCGATCGGCTGACCTTCGCATCCCCAGCCCGATCAAACTGGCCGCGAGGTCGGCAGCACCCTGGGAGCGCAAGCTCCTGGGGTGTTTCTTCGTTCTGGGATGGAGTGCCGAGACAGTTAGGCGATCGTCCAGAGCAGCGGTAGCGCGCCGGCCAGGAACAGGGCTGAGGAGACGAGCACGGCAAGGCGCTCGCGGTGGTGGAGAGCGAAGGCGTGAGGGCTGGCGAACATGGCAAGGCCGGATCGGGAGTGAGGTCAGCACGCTCGCTCCTGAACCTTGACGGATCAGGGGCGCTTTTCGCTGTCCACAGGTGATGGCTGATCCCTGTCGCTACCGAGCCACATCCTTTTGGATGTGCTCAGGCACACCTCACGGAGGCAGCGTCGGGCGTAGCCCTTCTCCAAGGCCGCTATCGCCCCTCTGCGGCCCGATCCAGCGGCGCAGTGACCTCACGGGTTGCTGCGCCGTTGTCGTTCATGGCCCGGTCTCAGCGCGATCTAGCAGCAGTCGCGGCTAGCAGAGACCCAACACGCGACTCCGCGATGATGCGAGCATGTCCCCTGGCGATGCTGGCTGTAGCTCCAGTCGCCATCGCGACAGCGAGCCGTGGCGTCGACAGGCTTGGCGCAGGCCGAACCCTTGGCTTGCTCGGGACGTGGCACCTCGCAGCCATCCCGGTTCGTGTAAGTCCCGTGCTGCATCTCCTCCGGCGCGAACAGCTTGCACGATCCGCGTGCTAAGGCCTCAGCCTGGGGGCCGAGCGAGGCGGCCAGGAAGGCAAGAGCGAGGGCGAGGAGCCGGACTGACGCCCCGCGGCGCTCGTGCGAAGGCATGAACCGCCTCAGTCGCGGAAGAAGCGGCCGGCGACGTAGTGTCTGCCGCGGCGGTTCGTGCGCCACTCCGAACGCGGATGGCAGTGCCGCGGATGGCCATGGCAGCCTCGGGCATTGAGCATGCCCGGCGTGGCGGAGGCCGGCACGGTGGTGAACAGCAGCGGGCCAGCAAGAGCCAGCAGGATCGGTAGTACGGCCCGGATCAAGATGCATCCTCCAGTTGAGAGATGCACCCTAATCGAGCTTGGCGTTAAAGCGAGTGGCGATCGCTAGAGCCCAATCTTAAGCCTACCGGAACACCGTGCCTGCAGCGCGGCGCGAGTCGGTGGTCAGAACGTCGGCCGCAATCCTGATGGCCTTGGTCGCCGGCGCGCTGAGCCTCGGCATGATGTCGGTTCTCGTGCCGCTGGGACCGAAGCCCGAGGCGGACAGGGACGCGACTTTCGGGTTCGAGGACGAGTTCTTCGATGTCGGCGGCCCCGTGATCGATATGGAGCCGACGCGCGTATAGTGGCCACACGGGCAGTCCACGTTAGTCCAAGGGTTGGGGGTGCGGCCTCGGCGTGCCGGCGTAGCGCTTGGGGATCCTTGGGCAACCATCGTGGGCGTTGTGATGCATCATCGCGACACCTCCCTGCCCTGAGTAGAGCCCTTGGGTGCGCAGTCGACCATGACAGGTCGGACAACGCTTCTCAGCCGCACGGTGGTGGGCATGTGCCTCGGTCAGCGGCACGAGTTGCCACGTACCTTCGATCCGCACCTCGCATCCGTTCTTGTCAGAAATTGCCATGGTAAACGGTGTCATGGGACGGCGGTGCTGTCAGCCTTGAGAAAAGGGGCTGCGACGGGCTCGCAGCGTCGCGGTGGGCCCAACGCTTGTCGATGCAGGTGCCTTCATTGCTGGAGGAGGCAGCTTTCCGACCCGATCGATGCGAACCTTCACATTATCGCCCCAGCGCCATTCCAGCAGAGCGGCACAGACGAAATCGCGACCGATCAATTTGAACATGAAGCTGTCAGGTAAGTCGTAGGACCCTGGAACCGCAAGTCGAGCGCTTGATAGGGTGAGGTCCTTCGCGACCGTCGGGATTTCCGTGCCATCGGGCAGGCGAATTAGTGCGATCCAGCTTGTCTCATGGCGGTCGGCCTGATCTACTTTCTGATCCGACCAAGTGATATCGCCGTTTCCCATTCCGTCATATTCAATCTATGCTCCTTAAAAATGGATAAACGTCATTCTGAAGACTTCTAAATCGTGGTCGGGATATCTTTTGATGGGTAATGCTGCTCACACAAGCGCAGGGCTCGGCAACAGCATTTAGCTCCTTCGCTTCCGATCCGCTTCCTCAGCCGCAACCGCCTCAACCGCGGCGATCACGTTCTCCAGCTCAGCGACCTGGCGGATCGCGCTCTGCGCCGGCAGGCCATCGTGTTCGGCCATCGCCAGGATGAGAGTGCGCTGGTGCGCCTTTAGGCGTTCGAGGAGAGCGTCGAGCTTGTCGGGCATGGGTGGACCTGTAGCTGCAAGATGACGGCAGGGCCAATGGCTGCGCCTCGACACCCATTGCGACGTTCGCCATCCTGAAGATATGCTCAAGCGACAGGATCAGACCTACGACCCACAGAAGAGGCTCGCCTCACGGAGAGGCTTGGCTGTGCACGCTCGATCTCTTGCCCGCGGTCGCCGCTCTGTCGCCCGTTGCGCACTGGTCATGCTCGCGCTCACGAGCTGCAATGCGGTCGCCGGGCCGACCAAGGCGCCTGAAGCTACGCTGCCTCAAGATGCTACCCGCCTCGACCAAGCCGCACGGATGATCGTCCGCGTGACGCTCATTGGCCGGAACTGCGCACCGTTCTACGCTGTCGATCAAGCTCAACTGCAGGAGATCGGAACCACGCTTTTCTCGCAGTCGCTCGACCGCTTCGGCCAGGACCGGCTGCTGAAGGCGATGAATGTCGCCGAGACTGAAGACACAGCGGCGCTCCGCGAAAGCGGTGCCGCATTCTGGTGTCCTCTCCAGCGGGCCTACCTCAACAGCCTGAGGATGCGAGGCCTGATCGGGGGACACCGGTAAGGGCTCGGTCTATTCCGACTGCCTAGAGCCAAGTGCGCCGGGACAGATGCCCCGACGCAGCGATGTTCTTTAGCGGCAGATGCGCCGCGGGCCGACCGGGGTCCGACGCACAAAGCAGTGCGGACCAGGCCGGAAGCCACGGGCGATCGGACGGCAGCGGCTGAGGGGGCCACGAGCGAAGCCGGGACCACAGCCCATAGCTACGGTGCTGACGTGGGCAGCGCCTGCTAGGGTTCCGGCACCGATCGGCGCAAGAGGTGCAGCGCTGGCTGCGGATGCGAAGCCGAGACTGCCAACGAGTGCGGCAGTGGCGGCGAGCATCTTCAGGTGCGTCATGGTCAGACCTCCTGTGGTTGAGCCGCGGGTCGCAGAAAACGACCAGCGGGCGTGCGCGGGTGCCATGGAAAGGGTGAATGAGACGTCACCCAGTCGCGGCTGGCCGCGCAGGCTGCGGTTGAGGAAAGGGGGGCGCATTTCGCTACCCCCTCGGAGCCCGCTGCCGAAAGGGGGTCACGGGTACAGCGTTGGCAGGACACTCGTGGGCACTGGCCGTGACGGGACAGCGAAGCGCCGAACAGCCCGAAAACCCTCGTTCCGGCGGCAATTCTCAAGGAGTTCGGCATCGGTCGCCACGACGAAAATTCGGACGTGCTCAAACTGGCGGGGGCTCGGTAGCCGATGCCCGAGCGCGCTCTCCCTGCCCGCTTTCCGCCTCATGGCGCTTGGCCCGGCGTCATGCGCGCCGATCTCGTGGCAGCCTTCTTCGACTGCCGGGATACCGGTGAGCTTGCTCGTCGGGTCCGCGATGGGGACATCCCACCCCCGACAGCGCTTCGGGGCATGGGGCGGAAGCGTGAGCCGGTTTGGGCGCTTGAGTCCTGCCAGCGGTTCATTGCGCGCCGCCACCAGATCTCCGAACATGAGGCCGTCGCTGAGAGCGTCGCGGATCTGATCTGATGGTGCGCCCGCCCCGCCTTCCCCTACCCCGCTACGTGCGCCGGAAATGGCTGCGCGGGGAGCGGGCGTGGGGCCACTTCTTCGAAGTGCCGACCTGGGCGAAACAGGCGGGCTGCCCGGTGCGTAATGAGGCCCTCGGGACCGACTACGATGTCGCCTGTCGGCGGGCCGAAACCGTGCTGCTGAAACAGCTCAACTCCTGGCGCACCGCCGGCCGGCCGGACCTCATCCCGGACCGGACCGCCGAAGGATCCTTCGACTGGCTCGCAGCGACCTACAAGGCGTCGGAGAAGTACACCAAGCTCAGCCGCAGCCAGCGTACCAACCACGATCTCGGGTACTCGCTCGTCGCCGGCTACACCCTGCGGGACGGCAGGCGGTTCGGGTCTCTGCCGCTGAAGAACATCACCACCGACGTGGTTGATCGCCTCTTCGACAAGCTCCTGATCGTCCACGAGCCGGTGCTTGGCCCTGACGGCAAACCGATGCTCGACGGCAAGGGGCAGCCCGTCACGCGCCCTCGCGAGCGGCGGACCACCGTCAACCACGCGATGAAATCCTGCCGTCGGGCCTGGAACGTCGTACGTCGTGGAAACCCGAAGATCGTGCCGCAGCAGAACCCATTCAGCCGGATGGGTCTCAAGGACACCTCGAAGGAGACGCCGACCGGCTCCTATGAGCAGCTTCTCGCCTTCGTGGCAGCCTGTGACGCCAACGGGCACGCATCCCTCGGCTCGGCTGCCATGGTCGCTTGGGAATGGCTGCAGCGCGAGGAGCACATTTTCGGCGTGCTGACCGTCGAGCACTACCGTCCGCGCGAGCGCCCCGACGAGGTGTTCATCATCCATCCGAAGACCGGCGAGGAGGTCTGGATCCCGCTGTTCGACGCTGGCGAGCCCCTGTTCCCCGAATTGATGGAGCGCCTCGATGCCATCAAGCGAGAGCGGATCGGTGGCCTGCTCATCGTCCGTGATTGGGTGGACAAGGCCTCTGGGGTGCCGGTGCCATGGCTCGCCCGGTCCGGCGACCTCACGTACATGCGTCACGTCACCAAGGACATGATCCGGGCGGCCGATCTGCCGCTCGATCTGTCTTTCCGCTCGTGGCGCCATGGAGGCATGACCGAGCTTGGGGATGCCGAGCTTACCGACGCCCAGATCCGGGCCATCAGCCGGCACAAGAACGCTCGAACCCTACCTCGCTACGTGAAAAGGACGCAGCGCCAGATCATCGCCGGCACGCGCAAGCGGCGCCTCACTCGAACAAATCGGGGTAATTTGTCGGAATGAGCAGCCGCCCGCTTGTCGGAACGGCGGCCCTAAAATAGAGTTAAGTCGTTGTAATTACTGGCGACCCCGGTAGGGCTCGAACCTACGACCTGCTGCTTAGAAGGCGGCTGTTCTACGCGGACCCTAGGACCACCGTAAGCGAACGCATTCAACTTCCTTTTGGGGCTGTGTCCGAGCACAGATATTAGGCGGCGAACAACGTTGGGGCTCCGGCGACGATAAACTCGCGCCGCTTGGCCGCGAGCACCTTGGCGTAGGTTGTCTCGATCATCCGCACGCTGGTGCCGCAGTTCTCCGCCACCACGTTCAGAGGCACTCCGGCCTCGATCGCGCGTGAGATGTACGAGTGCCGCAGCGCATAGAACGTCCCAGTCGGATCGAGCTTGGCGGCCACGAGCGCCCGTTTCATCGGCCGAACCTGGTGGCTTGCCCCCCAGGCTCCGCCGTCGATGCGGCACAGAAGCGGAGCCTCCTGCGGGCGGCCGCCCACCAGCCGTGAGAAGAACCCTACTGCTTCGGGCTGCAGGATGACGATTCGCGCACCCGTCTTGCCCCGTGGCACGTTCAGCGTTTCGCCTTCGACATCGAAGTGGCGGACCTGACAGGCGGCGAGTTCGCCATAGCGCGCGCCCGTTAGAAACCCGGCCGTCAGCAGGTCGCGGAAGCTTGCGTCGCTGCAGCCTTCAAGGAGACGCAGCACTTCCACGGCCGTGAAGTGGACCTCACGGGCCCGGCCAACCCGTTGGAACGGGCGCACCAGCCGCCAAGCGCTGTCGTCCGATAAACCATTCGTTGGATCGCCCACCGCGTGGTTGAGCATCGCCTTGACAATGCTGAGTACCCTATTGGCGGTGTCCTGGCTGCGGCGACGCTGCTCGGCGTCACTGCCGGCTCGCACCAAGCCATCGCGCCAAGCCTCGAGCTGGCGGCGCGTTAGGTTCTCGATGCGGCTCGAACCAAAGCGGGGCAGGAAGAGGCGTTCCAAGCGGCGGCGGGCGTCGTAAGCTGTACGTTGGTTTCGGGCCTCAAGCCCAGCAAGGTAGGTCCGAGCAGCAACCTCGACGGTGAGCGGCGTCTTCTGAGCGCCCTCCCCTTTCTCACCACCCGCTGTCGCCTTAGCCTGTTGTTGTGCCTCCCAGAAGTTGAGCACGCTCCGGCCGTTGCTATCCTCGAAGTCGTCGGCCTGCCCAATCCGCTTGGTCCAGGAACTGCCCTTCCCGTCAGCAACCCGTAGCACCCAGGTCCCGGCAGTCTCGTTGCGGCGGTAGCCGAGCGACACACCGGGCGCGACGCGGGCGAAAACGGGCTTTTTGGCCACCGGCAGGCGCAGGCGGCTGGTGCGAGTTTCGAGCTTCGATGAGCGCGTGTTACGAGCCATGGTGTCCCGCCAGTGTCCCGTGGGCGTGCTCGGACCATGACACACAAAGTTGGGTAGGCCAAACGCTAGTTTGGGCGGAAATTCAGTCGAGTCAATGGTTTAGCTGGACGTAATTGGATGCTCCTGGACAATTGGCTACGCCCTTTCACGGCGAAAACACGGGTTCGATTCCCGTAGGGCGCGCCAATAAAATCAAGCACTTGGCTGCATCTGACGGCCTGCCTAGCTTCTCTTGGGAAGAATTCCGGGCGAAATGGCTCCTGCCGTGTACCCGCGGCTTGGGTTGTTCCTCATCGCCCGTTGATGCGCAGGCCGATTTCGCTGTTGCGGCCTTGCGCCCACTCTCGCAGCCTGATTTTCACCAACGTGCGGTTGCGGAGGGCCGGTGCAGGGGACGGGCCGAGCGGCCTTGTCCCTCACTCTCGGCAATGCGGACGCACTTCTGCTTCCCCGCCCCCGGCTTCAGTCCCTCACGCGGGCGATGACCGCTACCGGGCCGCCGCCATCCGGCCCCTGATGCTCAGCGCCGCCGGAGACGAAGAGGTCCGTCCGGCCGATCGCCGCGGCGGCCACGCCGCCGACCAGGGCGCGGGCGTGCCGGGTGGCGTTGATATCGCTGTCGTCGTTCATGATGTGGCGCCGTCCCCGGATCAGGCCGTCATGGGAGGGCTCGGCTTTGGCGAGCAGGGCGATCACGCGCTCCGCCTCAGGAGGCGGCAACTGCCCCGCCTCCAGGAAGCCGAGGTCGGTAAGCACCCGCCGAATCGCGGACAGGTCGATGCCGTCGTCCATGACCCGGTGGGCGATGGCGAGCGGGCCGGTCCAGCCCTGGGCGTTGCCGAGCACGATGATCTCGTTGCGCATCAGCTCGATCCCCGCCGAGCAACTGGCGCGGCCGGAGAAGAGATCGCGTCGGGTGCCGATGGCGGAATCCGCGAGATGTTCGCGGTCGACCTCTCCTAGGGCGAGCGCGATGCCGAGCGCCGAGGCGCCGCGGGATAAGCCCATCGAGGCGTAGGTGTCGTGTGTGGCGACGCCGTGGCCCCGGGCGGCCGCCTCGGCGATCCGGGCGCTCGTCAGGAGCGGGCACTTCACCTGCACGAAATGCACGTCCGCGGGATCGGTGAGCCCCGCCTCTGCCATGGCCCGGCCAACCGCCGCCGCAGTCGCCTCGACCTGCGCCATCCGGCCGATCTCCTCCGCGCGGAACTCCTGGGTGAAGGCCGTGCCGATGGCGAGCGCCTTGCCCTCCGGCACCGCGGGGCCTTCACGCCGGGCGAGGACGAGGAAGTGCGGCGACAGCCCGCCTTCGGTGCCGCCGGACATGACGAGGGCGATCCGCGCTCCGACCTCCGCCGCCGTACAGCCGAGGGCGGTGGCGAGCGCCGTCTCCAGGGCCATCACCGCGAGCTGCCGGGTGAAGTCATTCACGCAGCCGTTGCCCTCGGTCTTGCCGAAGATCGCGACGATCTCGGTCGCGTCCACCGCCCCGGAGGCGACGAGGCCCATCACCTCGGAGACGTCGGCGGGATGCTGCGCGGGCACGCGGAAGACGAGGCATTCGGGCATGGGGGAACCGGGGTGGAACAAGAAGGGGCGCCGCCCTTCCACTGGGGCGATCCCGTCGTCTGTCCGCGTCCAGCGACGACAGGGACCGGCACGATCGGGTGGCCATCAGGGGCAAGCACAGACCGGACCATATTCGGAGAATCCCCGAGCCTTCTACTGCGCGGGAGAAGCAACGCGTTGATCGGCTCCCGACGCCGAACCAGCAGGATGGCCCAATCTGTGGTAGAAGCAGATCGTCTCTAGACCACTCCATGCCGCCGTTCCGGTAGCGACCCTGGCTGTGTCGAAACCTCGATGGTGGTAGCTTTGTCCGGCACGCCCGGGGGGCGGCATGGAACGGTTCGTTGTCGGCGCCGAGCGCGATCAGACGACGCTGTTCCCGCCTTATCTCGAAGATCGGATCGCCGAGGACAACCCTGTCCGGGTCGTCGATGCCTTTGCTGCCTCCAGGGGCACCCAAACGGAAAGGTGGCTCAGGGACCGAGGGGCGTGAGGCTACGAGTTATACCGCGTCTTCGCGGGCGCTACCGGCCTCCCGTCCCAGGCGAACCATGACCTCCCGCAGCCAGCGATGGGCGGGATCGCGGTCATAGGAGGCGTGCCACAGCATGGAGATGACGATCTCCTCGGTCGGCACCGGCACGGGGCTCGTCGCCAAGCCGAGTTGGGTCGCGAAGGTCGTGGCCAGCTCGTCGGCCATCGTGGCGATCAAGGGCGCGGCCTGCACGTGAAACGGCACGGTGGCGAAGCGCGGCGTCGTCGCCGCCAGCCTCCGCGTCCGGCCCACCTTCGCGAGCGCCTTGTCCACCACCCCCGGGCCGACGCCGGTCAGGTACGTCAGGATGTGCGGGAATTGGACGAAGTCGTCGAGCGAGAGCGGACCGCTCACGCCGAGCAGCCGGGGATTGAACAGGCTCAGGAAGCCGAAGCGATAGAGGGGCCGCACCTTGTGGTGGACCTGGCCCTCGGAGATCATGCCGACGGCCATGTCGATCCTGTCGGCGTCGAGGTCCCCCAGCACGCTCCCGTAATCGAGGCCGACCAGGTGCAGGCGGATGCCGGGCGCCTCGCAGGCGAGGAACGCGAGCAGGCGCGGGATGAGACGTACCTCGACGCTGCCGGGAATGGCGAGCGTGAAGGACCGCTCGACCTGCGAGGGGACAAAGTCGTCCTCCCGGAGGACGATGCCCTGGAATTGGCGCAGGGCGGCGCGGACCGGCTCGAGGAGGGCGAGCGACCGCGGTGTCGGGCGCATGCCGTCCGGCGTGCGCGTCAGGAGCTCGTCGCCGAGGAGCCTGCGCAGGCGGGCAAGGCTGCTGCTCATGGCGGATTGCGTGATGCCGACCTTCGCGGCAGCGCGCGTGACGCTGCTCTCGGTGAGGAGTGCGTCCAGCGCCACGACCAAGTTCAGGTCGATGCCCGCGAGGTCACGGTGCTTGATCGTCATGGTCAGGTCCGCCGGTGGCTCTCGACCATGGTCTCGGCGACCGGACAATGCGGCATCCGACCGAGCGAGACCATCAGGCTTCCGAGCCGCATCGGCCGCGCCATCGCGGCCGTCGAAAACCGAACCATCATTTACGGCGTAGATACTGGGTATCAACCGCATCTGTTTGATGAATACGCCTCCCGGCAGCATCTCCTCCTCATCGAAAGACGGGCCACCCCGTCACACCGAGAGGATCGAGAGATGACCCATCGTACCATCACCCTCACCGCCGCCCTGACGATGACCGTGGCGTCCCTCCTGCCGGCCGCCGCGTCGGAGGTGACCCTCGACACCGCCGCGCACGGCGCCTTCTCCGTCCCCGCCGTCATCGGCGCGGCCCACCATACGCCGGGTCTCGCGCTGAGCGCCGCCGACGTCCGTGCGCAGGGTGGTCTCCTCGTACCGGCCCTCACGCGCTGGCAGGAGGCTCGGCCGGCCATCGCCTCCGTCGAGCCCTTCAAGGCGCCCGCCACCATCACCGTCGCCTATCGGAGCCGAGACGTCGCGACGCATGCCGCGCAGGTCCTCAAGCAGGGGGGCTTCGCGACCGCGGGCGTCGTCCGGTGGCTGCCCGACGCGCCTGCTGCGGTCGAGGCCAACACGAACACGGTCAAGCTCGGGTCGCTTGAGGCCATGAACTGAGCGAGCACTCGGACAGGCCGAGGACGGGCAGTCGAGGCCCGCCCGGCGAGCCGCCCGCTGCATGAAGTCAGGAGATCAGATCATGTCCGACCACTTCGCGTCGACCGAAATCGCGGTCGAGCACGTCACCCTTTCCTCGGCCAAGTCTTTCGAGGCGGTCCGATCCGCCTTGGAGGCTTCGGTGCCCGTCATCGACCTCGATTACGCCAAGCTCCTGAAGGCTGGACGAGTGGACGAGGCGCGCGACCTCCTCGAACGGCAGGCGCCGCTCTCGATCTTCGGCTCCCGAGACCATGGCGACGTGCTGCGCACCGCCGGGTTGAGCCGCAAGGCCGTCCAGTACGACATCGGCAACCCGCTGACGGCCGCGTCGATGACCCGGCACGCCGTTTCTGCCGCCTTGTACGCGCCGATCCGGGTGCTTCTGCGTGAGGATTCCGAGGGTGGCGTCGCCTTCGAGTACGACCGCCCGGTCAGCACCTTCGGCCAGTTCGAGAATCCGCAGGTCGACCGCGTCGCTGGCGAACTCGATGAACTGCTTCGGAGCACGCTCGCCGCGGCCGCCGCGTGAGGTGAGGTGCTCGAGAACGCCGCGGATCGGGGCCGAGTGTCTCCGTTCCGCGGGGCGCGCCGTGACGCGGCAGCTCTGTTCCACGCGCGGTTCCGACGCTTGTTCGGCTTCACGGCAGCTTCGGCCGCGACCAGACCTTCCCAAAGCCACCCCTCCGAGACGTTCGAGCGGTCGTTCGGTGGTGACAGAGGCTGGCTGATCGAAGGCAACCCGCTCGCGGCCGAGCAGAGCAGGAACGGACGCGCGTTTGGTAGGTCTCAGAACCGGAGGAATCGCCGGAAGCGGGCGATGTTCACGAGCGACACGAGGGACGAGGCCACGTAGGTGAGGGCTGCGGCGCGCAGTACGGTGCGGGCGCCACGCATGTCGTCAGCGTCGAGGAAGCGGCCCGTTTCCAGGATGGGCAGAGCCCGCCGGTAGCTCGCATCGAGCTCGACGGGCAGCGTCAAGAGGTGAAACACGAGGCGAACGCTGAGGAGCGCGATGCCGAACCCGACCTGCAGGGTGAGCAGGGCGGGGGATTTGATGACGGCGAGCATGATGGGCGCGGTCATCATCACCAAGCCTGCGGCAAGCTCGAAGCCCTGCACGACCGGCGCGAAGGTCACCCGCGCCGCGAGCAGCCGGTCCCCCGCCGCGTGCTGGAGCGCGTGGGAGACCTCATGTGCCGCCACCGCGACCGCCGTGATGGAGCGGCCCTCATGGTTCTCCGGCGACAGGCGCACGACGTTCGCGACCGGATCGTAGTGGTCGGCCTGCGCGATCTCGACGGGAACGTGCTCGAGCCGTGCCAGGTCGAGCAGATGGCGGGCAAGCTCGCCGCCGGTCCCGGGCAGGTCCGGCCGCTCGGTGGCGTGTTGCCGCATCACCCGGCGCACCCACCACTGGGGGCCGAACACGAGACCGAACAGCAGGGCGGCGCCGAGCGCCAGGAGGATCGGCATACCGGGTATGTAGGCGCGGGGCCGAATCCGTGGAAGCGCGGCGCCGGCTCGACCGCTGAAGCCACAGTCGTGGATCGACCGGTGGCTGAGGCGTTCGCGCTTCGGCCGTCCGGCGGGTCACCGCGGCGGTCGACGAGGTGCGCGCGGCGTCGAACGGTGGCCAGTCCGAGCTCGATCAGGGGCGCACGGCCGGCGTCTCCAGCGGCAGCGGCGCGGCGCGCGTCGCGAGGTAGAGTTCGAGCGCAACATAGTCCGGCGCGCCGTACCCGAAGGGCTCGGCGCGCATGCCGGTGAGGCAGTTGCGCAGGCGCCGCTGCAGCGAGCCGAGACCTTGCCATTCGAGGCGGTAGAGCGGGTAGCCGGTCGGGTGTCCCTGCGGGATCATCGCTGCGCCGAGGCGGTGACCCCGATGGTCGTCGTGGCAGATGGCGCAGGACAGGCCGAGCTGGCCCTGGCGCGTCTCGAACAGCGCGCGACCCGCCGCCCGCGCGGGCTCGAGCCGGGGATCGTCCGGCGGAGCGATCGGCAGCCCGCGGGACTGCGCGGCGACGAAGGCCGTGAGCGCCAGCAGGTCGGGGGTCTCGTAGGCGAGGGCCTCGGAGCCCTGATGCTCGCGGCGGCACGCGTTGACGCGAGACTGGAGGTCGATGGGCCTGCCCGTCCGCGCGTCCCAAGCGGGATAGCGTGCCGCGACGCCCCGCATCGTGGACGAGGCCTCGCCGTGGCAGCCGGCGCAGGCGAGTCCCCCGGAGATGGGCGCCTTCGCCCAGAGGTCCTCCCCGTCCGCGACCGCGAGCATGCCGGGATTGGCCCCGTCGTCCCGCTGCATCGCCTGGATCTCGGGGCTCATCTGGTCGAAGCCCGAGCGTCGCTCGGCCGGCGGGACCGGCTCCGACCGCGCGAGAGGGCTGGAGAGGAGCAGCGCCACGAGCGCCGTCTGCAGCGGGGAGCCCGAGCGGCGCGGCACGGCGGAGACTCAGGCCACGGTGATCGCCGCGGATTCGGTCTGATCGAAGCCGCCGTCGCCGCGCCACGTGAAGCTGAAGCGGCCGCTGCGCGTCGCGACCCAGGTGAAGGTCAGGTAGGGGTTGGCCGCCGAAGCGGGAAACAGCTCGGCCCGGAAGATCTCCTCGTCCTCGAAGCGGCAGACGAAGTCCGTCACGATGTTGCGCGGCAGGATCCGGCCGTCGGCACCGGGGCGGAAGCCCGTCTCCATCGGGTGCGAGATCAGGGTCCTGATCGTGATCGTGTCGCCGGGCTCGGCGGTCTTCGGCAGGTTGATCAGCGTGCGGGCCATCGGGGTCAGCCCTCCAGGCAGGCGGCGAGGGTCACGATGGCATCGGCGCTCGCCGACCAGTAGGTCCCGTCGCTCATCTCGGCGATGGCGGTGATGCGCTGCGTGTCGGCGAGCCGGATGCGTGTCGAGACCTGCGCGCGGCCGGCGCCCGGCCGCAGGTGGACCGTCACGACGTTCGGCTGCGGGTTCCTCTCGTTGAACACCCCGATCCGGCGCACGTGCTCCTCGGGCGTCATCGCGCTCTCGACGGCGACGGTGAGCGGCACCGTGTTGCCGTTCTCCACGAGCGGCGGCAGGTCGAGGGTCACCCGGCCCGGTCGGATCGGGTTGTCACCCGCGAAGCGTCGGATGGCGGATTCCGTCGTTTCCGTGCGCGGGAGCGTCGCCGCGGCGGCGGGGCGCAGCGCGACGGCGAGCGCGGTGCCGACAGCCCCGGCGAGCACGCCGCGCCGGTCCATCGAACGCGCGCTCCGACTCCTGTGCCTGCTCATCGACCTTCCTCGGGACCCGCCTCGCGCAGCGTCGCCAGGAAGGCGACGACATCCTCGATCTCGGCCGCGCTCAGGATCGGCCGCCCCTGCCACGGCCGCCCCACGCGGGTGAGCCCGGTCAGGCTATAGTACGGTGGCATGATCGTCTCCGGGTTCAAGACCCGTCCGTCCACCAGCCGCAGGCGCAGCTGACCCGAGCCCAGCCGCCCGCCGACGCCCGCGAGATCCGGGGCGAGGTTGCCCTGGAACCGCTCCTCCGGGAAGGGCCCGGTATGGCAGAGAAGGCAGAGCCCGCGGGTCCGGTCCACGACGATGGCCCGGCCGCGCGCGGCATCGCCCGGCGCGCCGGTCAGGCTCTCGGGGATGGCGTCGCCGACGATCGCGGTGGGGACCAGGCCCTCCCCGGCCTGCGCCGGCGGGGCGGCGACTGCCAGCACGAGCATGGCGGCCACGCGGCCTTCCCTCATCCGAACACGTCCCGGGTGATCGTCCGGTACCAGCTCTCGCCGTAGGCCGCCTCCTGCGCGCGCACCGCGTCGGGCGCGTCGAGGGGGCTGATACCGCCGGCTCCCGGAACGTCCGCCAGGAGTCCGTCGGTCGGGCGGAAGACGCCCGCGATCGAGATGCCGTTGCCCGGTGCGACGAGGCTCCAG
Organism: Methylobacterium sp. UNC300MFChir4.1; assembly: GCF_900110155.1. NCBI lineage: Bacteria > Pseudomonadati > Pseudomonadota > Alphaproteobacteria > Hyphomicrobiales > Methylobacteriaceae > Methylobacterium > Methylobacterium sp. UNC300MFChir4.1. The sequence goes on from NZ_FOCS01000014.1 coordinate 47,644, forward strand.
CAGGTGTTGATGAGCCTCGGGCTCTCGGGCTCCCGTCCGGCCATCAGGTCGATCACCGCCTGCGCGCAGACTTTGGCCTGCGCGTTCGCCGAGAAGGCGGATTTCGGCATCGCCCCTGCGATCGCCGCGTCGCCGATGACATGGATGCCCGGCACGAGGCGCGATTCGAAGGTCACCGGATCGATCGGGCACCAGCCGCTGCGGTCGGCGCAGCCGGCCTGCGCCGCGATGGGGCCGGCGCGCTGGGGCGGGATGATGCACGCCACATCGGCCTTGTACTCGGCGAAGTCCGTGCGAACGACCATCGCGGCGGCGTCGACTTCCGTGACCGCACCGCCCGAGGCGAGCGGCACGTATTCGAGCACGTCCGGGTACAGCTTCGCCCAGGCCGCCTCGAACAGTTTCTGCTTCGAGAACGTGTCCTTGGCGTCGAGCAGGACGAGCTTCGCCTTCGGCTTCCGGGTCTTCAGGAAATGCGCGATCAGGCTCGCGCGCTCGTAGGGGCCGGGCGGGCAGCGATACGGGTTGGCGGGTGCCGAGAGGACCACCGTGCCGCCCTCCGGCATGGCCTCGAGCTGGCGGGCGAGGAGCACCGTCTGCGCCCCGGCCTTCCAGGCATGGGGCATCGCCTCGGCGGCCTTCGCGTCGTAGCCCGGCACGGCGTCGAAGCGCAGCGCGATGCCCGGCGAGAGCACCAGGCGGTCGTAGGGCAGGACTGTGCCGTCGCCGAGCGTCACCCGGCGCGCCACAGGGTCGACCGCATCCGCCGTTCCGCGCACGAAGCGGAGCCGAGCCCGGCCGAGGGCCTCGTAGCCGAAGGTCTGGGCCTCGATCCCGCGCAGGCCAACGACGACCGCGTTGCTGCCCGTGCAGGCGACATAGCGCTCGGCCGCCTCGACCAGGGTCACGTCGACGCCGCCCGCGGCGAGGCAGCGCGCCGCCGTGGCACCCCCGAACCCGGCGCCCACGACCACGACGCGCGGCGCTGTGCCACCGAGGGCCGGGCGCGCCAGCGCGGCGGCCGCGGCTCCGCCGATCAGGGCGCGGCGGGTCGGAGAAGGAGCGCGCATCACCGCGATCCCTGCGCCGCGAACCAGGCGGCGATGGCCTGGCTCTCCTGCGCGCCGAACCCCTTGGCGATGCGGTTCATGAGCGTCGCCGGGCGCGCGCCGGTCCGGAAGGCCTCGAGGGCGCCGACGATCTCGGCTTCCGGCCGCCCCGCGAGCACGCCCATCGCGGAGCCCTCGGCGTGGCATCCGGTGCAGGACGAGGCGCCGGGCGGCGGCCGCATCTCGGCGGCGCACGCGCCCGTTCCGCCGGCGAGGGCGGCGAGCAGCGCGAGCGCCGGCGTCATCGCCCTCATGCCCGGCGGAGATCCGTGTCCTTCAGCGGAAGCTGGCGGACGCGCTTGCCGGTCGCAGCGAAGATCGCGTTGAGCACGGCCGGCGCGGCGACCGCGATCGTCGGCTCGCCGACGCCGCCCCAGAAACCGCCGGACGGCATCAGGATGGCCTCGACCGCCGGCATCGCGTCCATCCGCATCACGGGATAGCTGTCGAAGTTCGTCTGCTCGATGCGCCCGTCCTTCACCGTGCAGGCGCCGTACAGCGCGGCCGAGAGACCGTAGACGAAGGAGCCCGCCACCTGTGCGTCGATCTGCTGCGGGTTGACCGCGTGGCCGGGGTCGGTCGCCGCCACGATACGGTGGATCTTCAGCTCGCCCCGGTCGGAGACCGAGACCTCGGCCGCGCCCGCGACGTAGCTCCCGAACCCCATCGTCTGGCAGATGCCGCGGTAGACCCCCTCGGGCGGCTTGCTGGCCCATCCGATCCGCTCGGCCACCGCCTGCAGCACGGCCCGGTGCTTCGGGTGGTTGTCCATCAGCTTCAGCCGGAAGGCGAGCGGGTCCTGGCCGGCGGCGTGGGCCAGCTCGTCCATGAAGCATTCGAGATAGATGGCGTTCGGGTTCAGGTTCACGCCCCGCCAGAAGCCCGGCAGGATGTGCGGGTTGCGCATCGCGTGATCGACCAGGATGTTGGGGATCGTGTAGCCGATCGCGGCCTCCGGACCTCCGGGATTGAGACCCTGGAAGGTGACCGGGTCGCGGCCCTCGACCATGCGCTGGGGGGCGACCGAGGCCAGGATCGACTGGCCGGAGATGCGCATGTGCAGGCCGGTCAGGTTGCCGTCCCCGTCGAGGGCGGCGCGCATCCGGCACTGCGTGACCGGGTGGTACCGGCCATGCGTCATGTCCTCCTCGCGGGTCCAGATCAGCTTGACCGGCGTGCCCGGCATCTCCCGCGCGATGAGCACCGCCTGACGCACCCAGTCGTGCGTGGCGCCGCGCCGGCCGAAGCCGCCGCCGAGATGGATCTTGTAGACCTCGCACGACGTGGCCGGCAGCCCGGCGGCGTCGGCGGTCGCGGCCAGAGCCGCCTCGCCGTTCTGCGTCGGCGTCCAGACCTCGCAGCGCTCCGGCGTCCAGAGCGCGGTGGCATTCATCGGCTCCATCGTGGCGTGATTCTGGAACGGTACGCCGTAGACGGCCTCCACCACCTTGGCGGCGCCCTTGAGGGCGCCGGCCACATCGCCGGCCTTGTTGCCGACGAAGGCCTGCTCGGCGTCGAGTCCCTCGCGCAGGGTCGCCGCGATGGTCTCGCTGGAAACCGTCGCGTTCGGTCCCTCGTCCCAGGCGACCGGCAGGGCGTCGAGGGCGGTCTTGGCGCGCCAGAACGTGTCGGCCACCACCGCGACCGCGCTGTCGCCGACCTGGAGCACTCTTCGGACACCGGGCATGCCCGACACAGCCGCGGCGTCGAAGCTCCTCACGCTGCCGCCGGTCACCGGACAGTCGCGGATCGCGGCGTTGAGCAGGCCGGGCAGCTTGAGATCGATCCCGTAGACCTGGCTGCCGTCGAGCTTGGGCAGGGTGTCGAGCCGCTTCAGCGGCTTGCCGGCGATGGTCCAGTCCTTCGGATCCTTGAGCACCACGTCCTTCGGCGGCTCGATCCTGGCCGCCTCCGCGGCGACGGCGCCGTAAGTGATGCTGCGGCCGGAGGAGCCGTGGGTGATCACGCCCCGCTCGACACGGCACTCGGCGGCGGGTACGCCCCAGCCCTTCGCGGCGGCGGCAACGAGCATCGTGCGGGCGGCGGCGCCGCCTCTTCGCACGTACTCGTGAGAATCGCGCACGCCGCGGCTGCCGCCAGTCGAGTAATCACCCCAGACGCGCTTGCGGGCGAGGTTCTGGCCCGGGCTCGGATACTCGGTGGTGACCCTGGCCCAGTCGCAGTCGAGCTCCTCGGCGACGAGTTGCGCGAGGCCGGTGAGCGTGCCCTGGCCCATCTCCGAACGGGCGATGCGAATGACCACGGTCTCGTCCGGCTTCACCACGACCCAGGCATTGACCTCCGGCGCGGTGGGCGCCGCGTCGAGGGTTGCAGCCCGTGCGGGGAACGGGATGTGGAAGCCGAGGGTGAAGAGACCAGCGCCGGCGAGCAGCGTGCGGCGGCTGGGGCGGGCAGCCTTCGGGGAGGCCTTGGATTCGAGGCTCATCTGCTCGTCCCCCGTCAGCCGGACTGGCCGCGCTCGGCGGCGATCTTGATGCCGGCGAGCACACGGTTGTAGGTGCCGCAGCGGCAGATGTTGGTGATCTCCTGGCGGATCTGCTCCTCGCTCGGACGCGCGTTCTGCGCCAGCAGCGCCGCCGAAGCCATGATCATCCCGGGCTGGCAGAAGCCGCATTGCGGCACGTCGAGCTCGGCCCAGGCTTGCTGGACCGGATGGCGGGCATCCGGCGCTAGCCCCTCGATCGTGACGATCTTCTGCCCCGCCTCGATCGCCGAGAGCGGCACGGAGCAGGAGCGGACGGCCGCCCCGTCGATATGCACGGTGCAGGCGCCGCATTGGGCGATGCCGCAACCGTACTTGGTGCCGGTCAAACCGATCTGCTCGCGGATGACCCAGAGGAGCGGGGTGTCGGCCTCGGCATCGACCTCACGCACGACGCCGTTGACGTTCAGTCGTGCCATCTGACCCCTCTCCCGAACGAGATTATGTATCCAGTATCCTCAAAGCGGGGGAGGCCTCAAGGGAGGGCGTGAGCGACCGTCGGCAGCAGCCATCCGGCGCTCGGACAGGTCGACGTCTGCGACCCGAAGGCGCCAAGGCTCTTGAGGCCCAAGGCGTGACCTCTCCTGCCATCGAACCGACTTCCCGCAGATCCCGGCCGCCGTCAGCTGGATCGGAACCGAGCACCGAGCCGTGGCCGCTGGCCTGACGCTGCTCTCCGAGCGGATCGACGCGCATCCTCCCAGCCGTCAGCCTGGCCTACTGGTACCCTTTCGGGAACGGATCGGGCTTGATCAGCTCGGGGCTGGTGTAGACGATCTCGAACTGGCCGTCGGGCTTGGCCCGGCCGACCCGCGTCTTCGACCAGAGGTGGTGGTTCTCGTCGATCTTCACGTAGCCTTCCGGCGCGCCCTTGAACTCGAGGCCGGGCGAGGCCGCCACGACCTTGTCGACGTCGAAGGTGCCGGCCTTCTCGCAGGCCATCTTCCACAGGAACGGGCCGAGATAGGCCGCCTGCGTCACGTCGCCGATGACCGTCTTCTCGCCCCACATCTTCTTGAACGCGGCCACGAACGCCTTGTTGTTCTCGTTCTGGATCGACTCGAAGTACTTCATGCACGAGTAGGCCCCGGCGATGTTCTCGCCGCCGATGCCGTCGACCTCGTCCTCGGTCACCGACAGCGTCATCAGCACCTGCTTCGACAGGTCGATGCCCGCCGCCTTGAGCTGCTTGTAGAAAGCCACGTTCGAGCCGCCCACGATCGTGGCGAAGATCACCTTCGGCTTGGTGAGCTTGATCTTGTTTATGACCGAGTTGAACTGCGTGTGGCCGAGGGGGAAGTACTCCTCGCCGACGACCTTGCCCTTGAGCACGGTCTCGATGTGCCGGCGGGCGATCTTGTTGGAGGTGCGCGGCCAGATGTAGTCCGAGCCGATGAAGTAGAAGCTGTCGCCGCCCTTCTCCTTATGGACCCAGTCGAGGCCGGCGAGGATCTGCTGGGTGGCCTCCTGGCCGGTGTAGAAGACGTTCTTCGACTGCTCCAGGCCCTCGTAGAAGGTCGGGTAGTACAGCAGGCCGTTGTACTGCTCGAAGACCGGCAGCACCGCCTTGCGCGAGGCCGAGGTGAAGCAGCCGAACACGGCGGCGCAATGGTCGTTGACGAGGAGTTTCTTGGCCTTCTCGGCGAAGGTCGGCCAGTCGGAGGCGCCGTCCTCCTGGATGATCTTGATCTTGCGGCCGAGCACGCCGCCGGCGTCGTTGATCTGCTGGATCGCCAGCTTCTCGCCCTGGCTCGGCCCGGTCTCCGAGATCGCCATGGTGCCGGTGATCGAGTGCAGGATGCCGACCGTCACCTCGCTGTCGGTCACCGCCAGAGCGCCGGCCTCGGCGGCCGCCGCGACGCGCGGCAGCGATGCCGCGAGCGGGGCCGCCGCCAGCCCGAGCAGCAGGCGCCGGCGGAGGGTGAAGTGCGCGGGATCGTCTGTCGCCATGGGGGGCAAATCCTTCAGATCGTTCGAGAAGGTGGGCCGCCCCGTCCGCACCGGATCAGCCGTCACGCACGGGATCGTCTCCTTCGGTACATTTCTTCAAAAGAAAATAAATTTCGCAAGATGAAAACATCGGCAGCCTGCCCATATCGGCGGCGGCGCTCCCGGGCGCCGGCTTCCTATTTGCGGCGGCGCGCCGGGGCGAGCCCGGTCAGCGCCGCGAAGGCGCGACCGGCGGCCGCCTCCAGCCCCGCCGCCAGGGTGCCGCCGTCGGGCGCGAGGAGCCGGAGGCCGAGCCCGGCCGCGTTCGGCAGCGGGCTGAGCCCGGCCCGGCAGCCGGTGCGGTCGGCCGCGGCCTGGACGTCCCCGGGATCCGGCAGGCACGGGGCCGGACCGAGGATGACGAGGGCGCCGTAGGCCCGCCACGGGCCGAGCGGCGAGGCCGGATCGCGGAACTCGGCGCCGGCGATGCGCGCCCGCTCGCGGACCAGGACTGCCCCCGCCGCCGTCTCGATGCCGTGGGCGAGCTCGACGTGCTCGAACGGCCTGCCGCGGCCCTCCGGGTCGTGACACGCAATGCTCTCGGAGACGACGGCACGGGCCCCGGGCTCGAGCGTGACCCGGGTCGAGGCCGAGAGGGCGGCGCCGGGGAACAGGATCAGGGGATCGGGCACGCAGTGGAGGAAGGCATCGGCGCCGACGCGGATCCGCGTGTCCTGGCGGGCCGGCTGGTCGGCGCTGCGATGGACGACCGTGGCGGCCTGGGTGGTGACGTGCGCCGCCGAGCCCGGACCCATCGCGATGTCGAGGCCGAGACGGTCGCCGCGGTAGAGGCCGCCGGAGGCCGATTGCAGGTACAGCGTGATCAGCTCCGGCCGCTGCGGATACAGGCGGAACGGCCTCGTGATGTGGAACGGGTACGGCACGTGCTGGTCGGCGAGCACGCTGGTCCCGCCGCCGCGCACGAAGCCGAGGCGGGCCGTCGCGCGGCGGCCGGTCTGGACGTCGTCGGGCACGGCTAGGGCGCGAACAGGACGGCCCGGCCGATGGCATCCGCCACCGCGTCGATGCCGAGGCCCGCGCGCGCGTTCGTGGCGAGGACCGGCCTGCCGCTCCGGACCCGCGCGGCCTCCGCGAGCATCCCGTCGAGGTCGACGCCGACATGCGGCGCGAGGTCGATCTTGTTGATCACGAGGAGGTCGCAGCGCAGCACGCCCGGGCCGCGCTTGCGCGGGATGTCGTCGCCGCCGGCCACGTCGATCACGAAGATCCACCAGTCCACGAGGTCGAGGGAGAAGGTCGAGGCGAGGTTGTCGCCGCCGGATTCGAAGACGAGCAGCTGCAGGCCCGGGAAGCGCGCCTCCAGCGCGTCGCCCGCGGCGATGTTGAGGGTCGGGTCCTCCCGGATCACCGTGTGCGGGCAGGCCCCGGCCTCCACCGCCTCGACGCGGCTCGGATCGATCAGCCCGGAGCGGCGCAGCCGCTCGGCATCCTCCTTGGTGACGAGATCGTTCGTGATCACCGCGAGATCGACGCCCCGCGCCCGCAGCACGGGGATCAGCCGCTCGATCAGCGCGGTCTTGCCGGATCCGACCGGGCCGCCGATCCCGATCCGGGCGGCGCTCGCGGGAGTCACGTCGGTCATGGGGAGCGGGGCCGTGAGAGGGGTGGCGGGGTTCGGCGCCGCTCAGCGCAGCATGTAGCGCTGGGCGAGCGGCAGGGTCCGGGCCGGCTCGCAGGTGGCGAGCACGCCGTCGACGAAGACGTCGAAGGTCTGTGGGTCGACGCGGATCTCCGGGCAGGCGTCGTTCCAGAGCATGTCGGCCTTCGTCAGCGTGCGGGTCCCGCGCGCGGGCAGGAGCGCCTTGCGCAGGCCGAGCCGGCCGCCGAGATCGGCCTCGATCGCCAGGGGATGGACGAAGCAGGCCGAGAGCGCCTGCTTGGCGCGCCCGAAGGCGCCCCATTGCGGGCGCATCAGCACCGGCTCGCAGGTCATCAGCGAGGCGGCGGAATCGCCCATCGCGCCCCAGGCGATGAAGCCGCCCTTGATCACGAGCTCCGGCTTGATCCCGAAGAAGGCCGGCCGCCAGACGACGATGTCGGCCATCTTGCCGGGCTCCAGCGAGCCGACATGCTCCTGGATGCCGAAGGTGCGCGCCGCGTTGATCGTGTACTTGGCGATGTAGCGCCTGATCCGGGCATTGTCGCCGAAGCCCGGCCTCTCCTCGGGGAGCGGGCCGCGCTGGTCCTTCATCTTCGAGGCGAGCTGCCACGTCCGGCAGACGACCTCGTGGATCCGGCCCATGCCCTGGCTGTCGGAGCCGAGCATCGCGATCGCCCCGATGTCGTGGAGCACGTCCTCGGCGGCGATGGTCTGGGCGCGGATGCGGCTCTCCGCGAAGGCCACGTCCTCCGGCAGGGCCGGGTTGAGGTGGTGGCACACCATCGTCATGTCGAGGTGCTCGTCGAAGGTGTTGACCGTGTAGGGGTTGGTCGGGTTCGTCGACGACGGCAGGCAGTGCGGCAGCCCGGCGACCCGGATGATGTCCGGCGCGTGGCCGCCCCCGGCCCCCTCCGTGTGGTACATGTGGATGGTGCGGCCGCCGATTGCCGCCAGCGTGTCCTCCACGAAGCCCGACTCGTTCAGCGTGTCGGTGTGGAGCTGGACCTGGAAGTCGTAGGCGTCGGCGAAGCCCAGGCAGGCGTCGATCGCCGCCGGCATCGCGCCCCAGTCCTCGTGGATCTTGAGGCCGAGGACGCCGGTCTCCAGCTGCTCCTTCAGGGCGGCCGGCCGGTGGGTGTTGCCGCGCCCGAGGAAGCCGAAATTGACCGGCCAGGCCTCGGCGGCCTGGAGCATGCGGCCGGTGTTGAACGGGCCGCCGGAATCGATGCCGACGGTGATCGGCCCGAGCGAGCCGCCGAGCAGGGTCGTGACGCCGGAGGCGATCGCGTGGTCCGGCAGGCCGGCGGAGTCGAAGTGCACGTGCACGTCGATGGCCCCGGGCGTCGCGATCAGGCCCTCGCAGTCGCGCACCGTCGTCCCGGCCGACACGATCAGGCGCGGGTCGACGCCGTCCATGATCGCCGGGTTGCCGGCCTTGCCGAGCGCCACGATCCGCCCGTCCTTGATGCCGAGATCGCCCTTCTGGATGCCGAGGACGGGGTCGATCACCACGACGTTGCAGAGGAGGAAGTCGAGCGCGCCCTGCGCGGCGGTCACCCCGGGCGCCATCCCGATCCCGTCGCGCAGGGTCTTGCCGCCGCCGTGCAGGCACTCGTCCCCGTAGACGGCGTGGTCGTGCTCGACGACCGCCACCAGGGAGGTGTCGGCGAGCCGCACCCCGTCCCCGGTGGTCGGCCCGTAGAGGGCGGCGTAGTCGCGGCGCGGGATCGTCACCATGGCACTCTCCCTAGGCGCCCTTGAAGCCGCGGGCCTTGGCGCGGGCGAGGGCCGCCGCCCGCGCCGCGTCGTCGGGCAGGGTCCCCTGCGTCAGGTCGTTGAGCCCGGTCAGCTCCCGGGCGCCGCCGAAGCCGACCAGCGTCACGGTCTTGCGCTGCCCCGGCTCGAAGCGGATCGCCGTCCCGGCCGGGATGTCGAGGCGGTAGCCCAGGGCCGCCGCCCGGTCGAAATCGAGCGCCCGGTTCACCTCGAAGAAGTGGTAGTGCGAGCCGATCTGGACCGGGCGGTCGCCGGTGTTGACGACGTCGAGGGTGACCCGCGGGCGGCCCGCGGCGAGCTCGATCGCGCCGTCGGCCGGCAGGATCGCGCCGGGCTCCAGGGTGTCGGCGGGGGCGCCCGCCCGGGCGCGGACCGGCTCGTGGACCGTGACGAGCTTGGTGCCGTCCGGGAAGACGCCCTCGACCTGCAGGATCGGCAGCATGGCGGCGATGCCCGGCATCACGTCCTCGGTCGACAGGATCGTGGAGCCCCAGCCGATGAGGTCGGCGACGCTGCGCCCGTCGCGCGCGCCCTCCAGGATCTCGTCGGTGATGAGCGCCACCGCCTCCGGGTAGTTAAGCTTGAGGCCGCGGGCCCGGCGCTTGCGGGCGAGCTCGGCCGCGGTGAAGATCGTGAGCCGTTCCAGCTCGGTGGGCGTGAGCAGCATCACCCGCTCCCTAGTTGGCGAACAGGCGCAGGTCGGCGCGCGCGTGCCGCATCGCGGCGATCTCGATCAGCGGCGTGAAGCCCGTGAGGACGATCGCGCCGTCGGGGTCCTCGGTCACGGGCCGCTCGGCGATCTCCGCGACGAGCGGCAGCACCGTCTGGAGGGCCTGCTGGCCCTGGATGGCGCCCACCTGACCGAGCCGGACCGTGGCCGAGACCAGGCCGGAGACGAGCTGGTAGCCGGCGACGGCCGCCGCCTCCGCTTCCGACAGGCCCAGCCCCCGCCACAGGGCGCCCTGTACGGTGGCGAGGTGCCCCAGCATGAGCCCGGACCGGATCGCGGCGCGGATGTCCCCGGCACCGGGCGTGGCGAGCCGCGCGTGGGTGGTCAGCAGGGAGGCGCCGTTGCGCCGGCTGCCGGTGCGCATCGCCTCGACGAGGGTGGCCGCCTCCACGGCGGCGTCGATGCGGCCGAGCCGGGCCGGATCGGGGCCGGCGCGGTGGGCGAGGATCAGGGCGACGCGGTCGCTCTCCGCCCACCGGAAGCGCACGAGGGCCGTGAGCGTCCGCGTCAGGCTCCCCGTGTCGAAGGCCGGGTCGCCCGCGACGAGCCCCTCGATCCCGTTGGAGAAGGCGAAGCTCCCGCTCGGGAAGGCGGCGTCGGCCTGCTGGAACGCCAGGAGCCGGCTCAGCACGGCGCCGCCTCGTCGAGGATGGTGTGGGTCACCTGCCGGTCGGTGACGAGGGCGCCGAGGCGGACGAGGTACGCGTCGGCCGGTCCGTCCAGGGCCACCAGGAGGGCGCCGTCGGCGAAGCGGACCCGCCAGTGGAGGTTGCCGGCGTGGTAGCCGAGTTCGAGGGCGGCGGCCTGGCTGTCCGGGACGAGGCGGAGCCAGCGCTCGGAGCCGACCCGGGCGACGAGGGCGCGGTCCGCGTCCAGCGCCAGCACGGCCCCGTCGAAGAGCGGCTCGTCCCGCGGCAGGGCGAGGGCGATCTCCTCGCCGGACTGGGTGGTCGCGCGGATCCGCCGCCGAGCGACGTCGGTGCTCGACACGACGAGCACGTCCACCGCGCCGCGATGCGCGAGGTGGTGCAGGCGATGCGCCATCTCGGCGTCCTGCCGGCTGCCCAGGATACGATGGATCACACGCATGTCGGTCCGCGTCCCGCTCCCCGTGGCCAGGATCGATCTGGGCCTTGCAAGAGCCGGTCCGCCGCTCGGCCCGTCACCGGCAGCACCGGCTCAGACATCGAGCGTGGTCTCGCGCTCCCAGGCGGTGAAATGGGCGCAGTAGCTGTCCCACTCATTTTGCTTCAACTTGAGGTAGGCGACGGAGAATGCGCCGCCCAGATTGTCCCGCAGGGCCTCGTCGGCCTCGAAGGCCCGCAGCGCGTCGAGCAGGTTGAGCGGCAGGCGCGGCGCGCCGGTGACGGCGTGGCCGTCGCGGTACATGTCGACGTCGCTATGCGGCCCGGGATCGGCCGCCGACGCCAGGCCGTCCAGGCCCGCGGCCAGGATCGCCGCCTGGAGCAGGTACGGATTGGCCGCCCCGTCGGGCAGGCGCAGCTCGAACCGGCCCGGCCCGGGCACGCGCACCATGTGGGTGCGGTTGTTGCCGGTCCAGGTCACGGCGTTCGGCGCCCAGGTCGCGCCCGAGATCGTGCGGGGCGCGTTGATGCGCTTGTAGGAATTGACCGTCGGGTTGGTGATCGCGGCGAGCGCGGGCGCGTGCCGCATGATCCCGCCGAGGAAGTGCCGGCCCCGGGTCGAGAGGCCGAACGGCATCTCGGGATCCGCGAAGGCGTTCACGGTGCCGGCATTGTTCCACACCGAGACGTGGCAGTGGCAGCCGTTGCCGGTCAGCCCCGGGAACGGCTTCGGCATGAAGGTCGCCCGCAGGCCGTGCCGCTCGGCGACCGAGCGGACCATGAACTTGAAGAAGGCGTGCTTGTCGGCGGTGGCCAGCGCGTCGTCGTATTCCCAGTTCATCTCGAACTGGCCGTTCGCGTCCTCGTGGTCGTTCTGGTAGGGCTTCCAGCCCAGAGCCAGCATGTGGTCGCAGATCTCGGCGATCACGTCGTAGCGGCGCATCAGCGCCTGCTGGTCGTAGCAGGATTTCTCCGCCCGATCGTGGTGATCCGAGATCGCCGATCCGTCCGGGCTCAGCAGGAAGAACTCGGCCTCGACGCCGGTCTTGACCCGCAGGCCCTCGGCGGCGGCCCGCGCCACGAGCTGCTTCAGCACCACCCGGGGCGCTTGGTCGACGGGGGCGTCCGCCATGGTGCAGTCGGCCGCCACCCAGGCGACGTCCGGCTTCCAGGGCAGGCGGATCACCGAGGCGGCATCCGGCATCGCGAACAGGTCGGGATGGGCCGGGGTCAGGTCGAGCCAGGTGGCGAAGCCCGCGAAGCCCGCGCCGTCGCGCTGCATGGCGCCGATCGCCTGCGCCGGCACCAGCTTGGCGCGCTGGCAGCCGAACAGGTCCGTGTAGGAGATCATGAAGTACTTCACGCCGTGCTCGGCGGCGTAGGCGGAAAGGTCGGTCGTCACGGCAGCCCCCTGAGCGCGGATCGGTTGGGGGCCGGCCGCGCCCCGTTCCGGCGCGACCGGCGGGGTTGAAGGGCCCTAGAAGCCCGCTTTGCCCGGGTACCAGTCGGTGCCGGCCAGCGGCACGCGGGCCATGGCGGCGGCCTCGAGCGTCAGCGCCACGAGGTCCTCGGGCTCCAGGTTGTGCAGGTGGTTGTGGCCGCAGGCGCGGGCGATCGTCTGCGCCTCCAGGGTCATGACCTTCAGGTAGTTGGCGAGCTTCCGGCCGGCGCGGACCGGGTCCAGGCGGGCCGCCAGCTCGGGGTCCTGCGTGGTGATGCCCGCCGGGTCGCGGCCCTCGTGCCAGTCGTCGTAGGCGCCCGCGGTGGAGCCGAGCTCGCGGTACTCCTCCTCGTAGGCCGGGTCGTTGTCGCCGATGGCGACGAGCGCCGCGGTGCCGATCGAGACCGCGTCCGCCCCAAGCGCGATGGCCTTGGCGACGTCCGCGCCCGAGCGGATGCCGCCCGAGATCACGAGCTGCACGCTCCGGTGCAGGCCGAGATCCTGCAGCGCCTGCACGGCGGGGCGGATGCAGGCGAGCGTCGGCTGGCCGACATGCTCGATGAACACGTCCTGGGTCGCCGCCGTGCCGCCCTGCATGCCGTCGAGGACGACGACGTCGGCCCCGGCCTTCGCGGCCAGTGCGGTGTCGTAATAGGGCCGGGCGCCGCCGACCTTCACGTAGATCGGCTTCTCCCAGTCGGTGATCTCGCGCAGTTCGCCGATCTTGATCTCGAGATCGTCCGGTCCGGTCCAGTCCGGATGCCGGCAGGCGGAGCGCTGATCGATGCCCTTGGGCAGGTCGCGCATGGCGGCGACCCGGTCGGAGATCTTCTGGCCGAGCAGCATGCCGCCGCCGCCGGGCTTCGCGCCCTGGCCGACCACCACCTCGATGGCGTCGGCGCGCCGGAGGTCGCGCGGGTTCATGCCGTAGCGGGAGGGCAGGTACTGGTAGACGAGGATGTCGGAATGGCCGCGCTCCTCGTCGGTCATGCCGCCGTCCCCCGTGGTGGTGGAGGTGCCGGCCAGCGTAGCGCCGCGGCCGAGGGCCTCCTTGGCGTTGGCGGACAGGGATCCGAAGCTCATGCCGGCGATGGTGATCGGGATCTTCAACGCGATCGGCGTCTTCGCAAACCGCGTGCCGAGGGTGACGCCGGTCCCGCAGGTCTCCCGGTAGCCCTCCAGGGGATAGCGGGACATCGAGGCGCCGAGGAACAGCAGGTCGTCGAGATGCGGGAGCTTGCGCTTCGTGCCGCCGCCGCGGATGTCGTAGATGCCGGTGGCCGCGGCCCGGCGGATCTCCGCCAGGGTGTGGTCGTCGAAGGTCGCCGACTTGCGCGGCGGCATCGGCGGGTTCTGGTAGGTCATGCCCGGTCTCCCGCTTGAGCCGCTCCCGATCGGGAGCGGCTTTAAGTCCTTGATTCGACGCGCTCGCTCGCGCCGAACCGGTATCCACTCCGGCGGCGCGCTCTCAGTAGGCGTCGGCGTTGTCGATGTTGAAGCTGTAGAGTTTGCGGGCCGAGCCGTAGCGCCGGAACTCTTCCGGCCGGACGTCCGCGACCCCGGCGCGGTCCAGCAGGGCCGCGAGGTGCGCGCGGTGCTCGGGGCGCATCGGCTTCTCGACGCAGTCGGCCCCGAGGCTCTTCACACTGCCGCGGACGAACAGCTTCGCCTCGTAGAGCGAGTCGCCCAGCGCCTCGCCGGCATCGCCCAGGACCACGAGGGATCCGGACTGGCCCATGAAGGCCGACATGTGGCCGATCGAGCCGTGCACGACGATGTCGATCCCCTTCATGGAGATGCCGCAGCGCGAGGCCGCGTTGCCCTTGATGACGAGGAGGCCGCCGCGCCCGGTGGCGCCGGCATATTGCGAGGCGTCGCCCTCGATCACGACCGTGCCGGACATCATGTTCTCGGCGACGCCCGGGCCCGCCGAGCCCTGCACCGTGACGGTGCCGCCGTCGTTCATGCCGGCGCAGTAGTAGCCGACCGGGCCGCGCACCGTGACGGTGACGGGCCCGTCGATCCCGACCGCGACCGCGTGCTGGCCCCGCGGGTTCAGCACCTCGAATTCGGTGTCGTTGGCGCCCGGAGCGACGCCGTGGAGGGCCTGGTTCAGGGCGCGCAGGGGCGTCGCCGCCAGATCGAAGACGGGCATGGGCGAGATCCGTGGACGAGATCCGTGACGAGAAGGCTGCGGGGGCGGCTCAGGCGGCCCGCCGCTGATCCCAGAAGTAGACGGTCGCCGGCTCGGGCTCCCAGACGCGGGCGGATTCGATCCCCGGCAGCCCGACGAGCGCCCGGTATTCCGAGCCGAAGGCGACGTAGCGCTCGGTCTCGGCCATGATCGCCGGCTTGCAGGCGATCGGGTCGCGCAGCACCCCGAAGCCGGACTTGGTGCCGACCACGAAGGTGAAGAACCCGTCGAGATCCGTGAGCGCCCCCGCGAGCGCCGCGCCGAGGTCCCGGCCCCGCGCCATCGCGGTGGTGAGATAGGCCGCCGCGACCTCGGAATCGTTCTCCGTCTCGAAGGCCATACCGTCGCGGGCGAGGCTCCGGCGCAGGTTGTTGTGGTTCGACAGCGAGCCGTTATGCACGAGGCACTGGTCGGCGCCCGTCGAGAACGGGTGCGCGCCCATGGTGGTCACGGCCGATTCCGTCGCCATCCGGGTGTGGCCGATCCCGTGGGTGCCCGACATCCCGGCGATGCCGAAGCGCGCCACCACGTCCTTCGGCAGGCCGACCTCCTTGTAGATCTCCACGCTCTCGCCCGCGCCCATCACGCGCAGATCGGGCGCGAGGCCCTTCAGGGCATCGCGCGTCGCGGCGAGGCGGTCGGACGCCACGGTGATGACCGCGTGCGAGCTCTTCACCGCCACCCGCGCCGAGCCGCCGGAGGCCTCCGCGAGGCGCTGCTCCAGGGCGGGGAAATCCGCCTCCGGGCGTGCCGACTGCACGGTGATCTTCGACAGGCCGGGGGCCGGCGGCCCGTAGATCGCGAGGCCGGCCGAGTCCGGCCCCCGATCCGTCATGGTGACGAGCATGTCGGCGAGCAGCGCGCCGAGCTGCGGCTCCAGGGCGGGGTCCTTCAGGAACAATCCGACGATGCCGCACATGGCACCACCTCCGTCGCGGGTTCGCCCGGAGCATAGGCGGCCTGCGTGGCGGAAATCAACCCTCAAGAAATAAGATTTCTTCCTGAGAACAACGCGGCCCGTCAGCCGGTGCGGCCCGACTGTGGATACGCGATCACCGAGAGGTAGCGGGCCGGCAGCACGAGCAGCTCCGCCGGCCCGTGCGGGGCATCGGCGTCGAAGAACAGGCTGTCGCCGGGCTGCATGTGGAAGTGCCGGTCCCCGTGCCGGTACAGCACTTCGCCCTCCAGCATGTAGAGGAACTCCAGGCCGGGGTGCTGGAAGGTCGGGAACACGTCCGAATCGGTCGTGAGCGTGATCAGGTACGGCTCGACCGTCACGCCGCTGGTGTTCTCGTGGATGTGCCCGAGCAGGTTGTACTGGTGCCCGGCCCGCGTGCCGCGCCGCTCCAGCTCGATCCCCTCCCCGGCCTTGACGAAGACCGCGTTGCGGACCTCCTCGTAGCCGCGGAAGAAGCCGGTGATCGGCATGCCGAGCGCCTGGGCGAGCAGCTGCAGCGTCGTCAGGGACGGCGAGATGTTGCCGTTCTCGATCTTCGACAGCATGCCGGGCGACAGGCCGGTCGTCGCGGCGAGGTCCGCCGAGGTGATGCCGAGCCGCTTCCGGCGCTCGCGCACCGCGTGGCCGATCGCGCGCTCGAGGTTGTTCTCGCGCGGCTCGCGGACGGCGTGCGGATCCTGCAGCAGGACCGGCTCCCGCTCCGGCCGCGGGGCCTCCCCTGCCGTCCGGTTCGAAGCGCCTGACGGCATGGCGGATCTCCCTCCTCGGCGATCGTGGGCTCCGGCCTAGCGGGTCCTCCGCCGCCGTGCCGTGGCCCCGGACGCCTGTCAACGTCGCGATCCGCGACCCGTCGAGGAATCGCGGTTGAGGACGGATCGGCGCGCGGCGCCGACGGCCGGAGCGCGGGCGCTCGACCGCGCCGGGGGCGGCGTGGCATCGTCCCGGCCGGCGGTGCGCCGCGCTCCGTGCGTGATCTCACGCCGCCGGATCCGAACCCGTCGCAGGGTTGGCCGGCGGGGCGAGCCGGTCGCCCCGCCGGCGCGAATCGAGGGTGGGCATGGCCGGGACAGGACCGAGCAGGCGCGGGATCCTCGCGGGCGGCGGCGCCGCGGCGGCCGCCGCGCTGCTGCCGCGGGCGGCCCGGGCCGCGCCGCGGATCATCCTCAACGACGCGAGCGGCCTCAACCCGACCCCGGTGACGCGCCACGCCGTGCTCCCGACGGGCTCGACCGACGCCCTGATCGAGGCCGTGCGCGCCGAGATCCGGGACGCCGCCGCCGCCGGGCGGCCGGTCGCCGTCGGCGTCGCCCGCCATTCCATGGGCGGCCAGAGCCTCGCCCGCGACGGGACGGCCGTGACCCTGGAGGGCGGCCCGATCGAGCCCGACACAGCCGCCGGCCTCTTCCGGGTCGGGGCCGGCGCGCGCTGGTCGCAGGTCATCCGGCAGCTCGACCGGATCGGCTACTCGCCGACGGTCATGCAGTCGAACAGCGATTTCGGGGTCGGCTCGACCTTCTGCGTCAACGCCCACGGCTGGCCCGCGCCGCACGGCCCGTTCGGCTCCACCGTCCGCGCCGTCCGCCTCGTCCTGGCCGACGGCAGCCTCGTGACCTGCTCCCGCGAGGAGAACGCCGAGCTGTTCGGGCTGGCGATGGGCGGCTACGGCCTGTTCGGGATCGTGGTCGACCTCGTGGTCGAGATGGTGCCGAACCGCCTCCTGACGCCGACCTTCGCGGTGATGCCGGCCGCGGATTTCGCGCCGGCCTTCGCGGCGGCGGCGCGCGACCCGCGCCTGCGCATGGCCTACGGCCGGCTCTCGGTCGCGCAGGCCGGATTCTTCGACGAGGCGATCCTCGTCACCTACGCGGAGGCCGAGCACCCGCCGCAGGTCCTGCCCGCGGCGGCCGCGCAGGGGGCGTTCTCGGCGGTCTCGCGGGAGATCTACCGGGCCCAGGTCGGCAGCGAGTTCGGCAAGCGCGCCCGCTGGATCGCCGAGACCCGGCTCAACCCGACGCTCGATCCCGGCCTCGCCACCCGCAACAGCCTGATGAACGAGCCGGTGGCCAACCTCGCCTCGCGCGACCGCAGCCGCACCGACATCCTGCACGAGTACTTCGTCCCGCCCGAGCGCTTCGACGCGTTCCTCGCCGCCTGCCGCGAGACCATCCCGCGCTCGGGCTGCGACTGCCTCAACGTCACCCTGCGCTACGTGGCGGCGGACCCGGACTCGGCGCTGGCCTACGCGCCGGGCCCGCGGATCGGCGCGGTGATGTCGTTCTCGCAGGGGCTCACCCCGGGCGACGAGGCCGCGATGATGCGCATGACCGAGGCCCTGATCGAGCGCGTCGTGGCGATCGGCGGGGCCTATTACCTGCCCTACCGCCTGCACGCCCGGCGCGACCAGATGGCCCGGGCCTATCCGAAGCTCGACGCCTTCGTGGCGGCCAAGCGCCGCTACGATCCGGGGCTGCTGTTCCGGAACGCCCTGTGGTCGACCTACATGGCCTGACCGCGCCCCGGCACGGATCCGCCTCGCGCGGGCCGCGCGTGCCGACCCAGGAGACGCCCATGAGACCCACGCCCCCGCAGGTGGCCGCCCTCGCCTTCGCGGCCATCCTGCTGTTCGCCGCCGCCACCGACTACGTCCCGGCCTTCCGGGACGCGGAGGGCCGCGTCTTCGGCCTGTTCCGGCTCGACGTCTACAAGGACGCGCTCCACCTCGCCTCCGGCCTGTGGGCGCTCGCCGCCGGCCTGTGGTCGCGCTCCGCCGCCGTGACCTTCCTGCGGGCCTTCGGGGCGATCTACCTGCTCGACGGCGTCGTCGGCGTGCTCACCGGGTCGAGCTTCCTCGACCTGTCGCTGTTCCTGAAGGGCTTTCAGGACAGCCCGCTCCTCTCCAACGGCCCGCACCTGAGCCTCGGCCTCGCCGGCGTCGTGCTCGGCTGGTGGCCGTGGCGCGCCCGGACCGCGGCCGGGGTCGCCGCGTGAGCCCCCGGCCCCCCCGCCGCCGGCGACGGGTCGTCCGCTGGGCGGTCGCCGGCCTCGCCGTTCTGGCCCTCGCCTGCGCCCTGCCCGTCGCGGCGATCGAGGGGGGCTGCACTGTCAGGCCCGATCCCGCCGGGCCGGGGCGTTCGGCGGGCGGCTCGCGCTTCGGGATCGCCCCCGAGGGCTACAAGCGCGCGGCCGGCGACAGCTACCTCACCTTCCCCGAATGGGACATCGTCCACGCCTACGCGGACCTCGCCGGGGTGACGCGTTCCGCCTCGGAATCGGCCTTCGACTACTGGGCGGCGACGACGGGCTTCTGGACGAGCCTGTGCGGAGCGACCCGGGCGGCCGGGCGCACCGGCGACGTCACCGCGGGCCAGAAAGTCACCAACTACGTGATTGGCCTGAGCTTCACGGCCGAGATGCTGATCCAGGGCGCCTACGAGCGCAGCCTCGGGGCGCTGACCGCGTGGTGGCGGGGGCCGGAGCCGACGGACGAGGACCGGTTCAACGCCCGGCTGCTCGGGGATTACGCCGCGTTCCTGCGCCAGACCCCCTGGTACCGCTACCCGTTCGACGCGGAGCTGTCCCGGCTCTGGCACGAGGTCCCGTTCACGCCGTCCCTGCGGGCGGTCGAGCGGCGCGGCGCGCTCACGCTGCAATACGGGGTGAAATGGGCCTACGCCCAGGGGATCGCGTGGCTCGCCGGGATGGACCCGGCCGGCCTGACGATCCGCAGCGTCGTGGCGGGGCTCGATGCCGGCGACGCGGCCGCCGACCCGCGCATCACCCTCCTCGGCCCCGTCCCGGTCGGCGACGGCGGCCCGGCCGCCCTGATGGAGACCCCGCGCTACCGGGCCTTCACGGAGATCGTCCGGGGCCTCGGCGCGCGGGGCCGGACCGTCCTGGAGATCGCCGGCAACCACCGGATCCTCACCACCGTCCTCCTGCCGCCGGGCCGGACGGTCACCCTCGCCGGGGCCGAGCCGCTGTTCGCGATGCCGATCCAGTCCGAGCCGGGCTGGCAGCGCGTCGGCTACGACACCGCGGTGGAGCAGCTCGTCGCGCAGATCCGCGCCGTGGAGGCCGCGGGGGGCCGGTTCGAGCATGCCTACGATTACTGATCGGCGCCCGCGGCGCGGCCTGCCGGTCGGCGCCGTCGCGGCGGCGCTCGCCGGGGGGCTCGGCGTGACCGCGCTGACCGCCCTCGCGGTCCAGCCGGAGACCGTGGTGGCGCTCGGGAACCCCGCCGCCCTGGCGGCCGCCGACGACGGGGCCCTGGTCTCGTCCGGCCGCGCGTACCTGGTGCTCCGGCCCGCCGCGCCGGGCGCGGTCCGGCGCCTCTACGCGGGCGGTGCCTGGCTGGTCCTGCCGGCGCCCGGGACCGGCTGCCTCGGCGTGCGCTGAGGACAGGGCCCGCGGGGCGGCCGGAGGGCCGGCCGCGGGCCGGTGCTCAGTAGGGATCGGAGCGCTCGAGGATCTCCTGCCCCATCAGCACGCAGCTCCCGGGCATCGGCGCGTAGATCAGCCGGATCCGATACGCGCCCTTGTAGATGCTGCCCTCCACCTCGATCACCTGGAAGCGCCGCGTCCCGACCAGGGACGCGACGGTGCCGACGGACCGGACGGACGCGGGATCGACCGTGGCCCGCGCGTCGCCGTCGCTGTGGAAGCGCAGCAGCTTGAGGGCCTGCCGCTCGGCGTCGGCCGCGCAGGGGGGAATGGGGGCCGCGACCGCGGCGGTCGCGGCCAGGCCCGTCACGGCGATCAGCGGCAGCGCCCGCAGGATCCGTCTCATTCGGCACGCGACCCCGTACTCGTGGACCTCGGGCAGTTCGCCGTCGCCCGTCGTGGTCACCGAGAGCGTGCCGGCGGCCCCGGGCCGGCGCAGGGCCCGGATCAGGCGCGGGGGCGTGCGGTCCCATCGTCACCGGCTGCTCGGGGCGCCCGCCGGCGCGGGCGGGCTCGATCCCGGGGCCGTCCGGGCCGCCGAAACCGGGTCGGGCGGCGGATAGGCGGGGTCGGTCAGGCAGGCCGAGAGCCAGGTCTCGGCATCGGCGTCCGGGGCCAGCTCGACGTCGAGGACGGGCCGAGGGCCCGCGGGTGCCGCCGCCGCCCCGGCGGCGGCCGGGGCGGCAGGCCGTGCCCAGCGGCCGTCGGCGTTGTCGGGACCCGGGCATTCCGCGTCGTCGCCCCCGCCGATCGTGCAGGTCGCGACCGTGCGCGCGGCGCCGTCGACGACCCGCGCGACCGTGCGCGTCTCGGAGGTGTGGCCGCTCGCCCAGTCGTCGGACAGCGTGCAGACCCGGTCGCCGTTCTGGTAGCGCCGGCTGCCGAAGCACCCGTAGACCCGGTCCCGCCCGACGGGGAGGAAGTCGCACGCCGTGTCGAACCCCGCGAAGGGGCCGCCGGTGAACCGCGCCGCGAAGGCCCGCTGCCGCAGCGCCGCCGCGATCCAGTGCGGTCGGGCGGGATCGCTCTTCGAGCGGCCGGACAGGTCCTCGGTCCGTGCCCGGATCGCCTTCAGCACGACGGGGCGCGCGTCGGCCGCGTCCAGGTCGCCGAGCCACGTGTCCCGGGCCGCCACCCAGCGCTTCTGGCTGGCGACCAGCATCGCGCGGATCTCGGCGTCGTCCGTGCTGTGCAGGAGGCCGGAATAGGCCGCACCCAGGGCGGCGTCCGCCTTCCGGAGCGCCGGGTCGGCGCAGATCATGCGCTCGAGTGGGCTGGCCGCCTTGCGGCAGTCGATCGCGCGGGCCGACGACGGCGCCAGGAGGGTTGCGGCAAGGAAAGCGGCGAGGGCTGCCGCGAGGGTGGCCGCCGGGAGTCGCGTCACGGCCGGCCCCGCGCTGAGCATCGCCCCGAACCTTGCCCCGAAGCTCGCACCGGACTGCGCATCGGAACCTCGCCTCTGGGCCGCGTCCCTGGAGCCGGTCGACATCGGGGGCCTACTGCGCCGCGGCATCGACGATGCGGCACAGGTTCTGGTCGACATCCTGACCGATCTGACCGGCCTGCACCATGAACAGGGCGTCGACCCGGCTGCCCGCCCCGGCCTTGCGCACGACGACCCGCAGCGTCTGCGGTCGCCCCGAGCCGGATGTCTCCTGCTGGGCCGTCAGGGTTCCGAGCGCCTTCTCCACGTGCACGCCCACGAACCCCTCGGCCAGGACCGCCCGCGTCACCCGGTCGAACGCGGCCCTGGGGCTGACCGAGGGGAAGATCATCCACGTCTTGTAGGTGATGGCCTGGAGCATCGGCGTCCCCTCGCTCCGGTAATGGTCGCGGCAGGTCTCCGCCGCGGCCGCCGGGAGCGGGAGCGTCGACAGGATGGCCGCGTAGATGAACGCGTTCCGCATCGATCCCATGGGGCGCCTCTCACTTCGCTCTGCTGGTGGCTCTACTGGTGGCTCTGTCGGTGACCTGCCGGACCTGTGCAGCGGGGGCCGGTCAGGCGTGGATCCGTCGGATGAGCGAGGCCGGGCCGCACCGGCCGGCCCCGCAGGGTCTCAGAGCTGCGGCGTGGCCGCTGGCCGGGGGCGCGGCGCCGGCGCCATCGCGCGCGGCGGCGGAGGCTCGGTCCGAGGCGGCGCGCCGGGCGCGTCCGCCGCGGCCGCCTCGGACTTCGGAGGCTCCGCGACCGGTGCCGGCCGCGGGGCCGCGACCGAGCCGCGGACCGTGTCGCGCAGGAAGTCGCCGGTGCTGGTGCCGGCCTCCCGGGGGGCCGGAGCCGGCGTCGCCCGGGCCGCCGGCGCGGCCTGCCCGGCGCCGCCCGCGCGCGGGACGGGCGCCTGCGACACCGCCGGGGCCCGGCGGGGCTCGCCCGGCGGCACGGTGATCCGGAACGTGTACGGCACCGTGGACCCGTCCCCGAAGGTGACGTCGATCGACAGGGTGTCGAGTCCGGAGAAGTCGGGCCGTGCCGTGTAGTAGAGCGACATCGAGTCCTTCTTGGCGTCCTCGCAGCCGTCCGGCTGCCGGATCTGCGCCCCGGTCTCGTCGACCTTGCCGCTGAGGATCCGGAACTCGCGCCGCTGCTCGATGCGCCCGCCGCGCGGCGGCCTGACGAGCTCGATCGTGGCCGCGCGCGAGCGGCACCCCTGCGTGGCGAAGTAGTAGGTGAAGCCCTGGAGGAAGATCCGCTGGCCGGCGCGCGCGGTCTTGTTCTCCACCTCCGCCCGGGCCGGCAGGGCGAGGCAGAGCGAAATGCAGAGCGGCAGGCAGAGCGCCGATCCGGGGGCGAGGACGCCGGCGCCGATGCGCCGACGCGGTCGGGTCGGTGCCGCGGATCGGGGGGCGTTCGGGAGGCGCTGATGCACGGGACTCGTCCTCGGCTTGGCGGTGGGGGTGCGGGCGGCCGGTCCGGCCGTCCGCGCCGGAGCTGCGTCAGAGCTGCGGCGCGGTGGGCGGGCGCGGCGGTGCCAGCTGCTGCGGCGGCGGCGGTGCGGGCGTACCGGGCACGGGCGCCGCGGCCTCGGCGGCCTTCGGGGGCGGCGCGGCCGGCGCCGGCCGGGTGGCCGGGACCGCGCCCCGGACCGCGTCGCGCAGGAAGTCGCCGGTGCTCGCCTCCCGGGGCGCCGGAGCCGGAGTCGCAGCCGGAGTCGCGGCCGGAGTCGCCCGCTCGGCGGGAGCGGCGCGCGCCGCCGGGGCCGGCCGCGCGAGGCCCGCGTCGCGGGGGGCAGGTGCCTGGGACACCGCCGGCGCCCGCCGGCCCTCGCCCTCGGGCACCGTGATCCTGTAGGTGTAGGTGGCCTCCTCGCCGGTGACGAACGTGACGATCACCGACACCGTGTCGTGGCCGGCGAAGTCGGGCCGGGCCGTGTAGTAGAGCGTCCGCGCGTCCCGCTCGACGTCCTGGCAGCCGTCCCGCGACGGGGTGCCGTCGATGTTCTGGCCGAGGATCAGGAACTCGCGCCGCTGCTCGATGCGGCCGCCGCGCGGGGGCGTGACCAGCTCGATCGCGGCCGCCGGAACGGACGGGCAGCCCGGTCGGGTCTCGTGGGTGGCGTAGCCGTCGAGGCGGACCCGCTCCCCGGGCCGCGCGGTCACGCTCGTGGATCCGGCGAGCGCCGGTCCCGCGAGGCAGAGCCCCAGGAGGCCGACGAGGATCCCGGTGCCGCCGGCCCCTCCCGTCGTAACGCGTCGTGCCATGGGATCCTCCTCAAGTTCGCGGGTCGGGCGGTTCCGGTCCGCGGCGAGAGCCTCACTTCGCGTCGCCGCGCGTCAGGACCGGCTTGCCGCCGTCGGTGCGGAACCGGACCGCGTAGGTGCTGTTCGCCGACTGGGCGTTGCAGGTGATGACCACCGGGCCGCCCATCGGGTTGGGCATCTCGCAGGTGCCCTTGACCTTGAAGGTGGACTGGTCGCGCTCGGCGTACATCAGCTCGTCGACGGGCTGGTGCAGGGTGCCGCCCTCGACGAAGCCCTTGGCCGAGGCCATGAACGCCATGGCCTTGCCGTCGGTGGTGCCGAAGATGAACCCGGCCTTCGGGCTGCCGACGACGGAGGTGTTCACCGCCTCCGGGGCGCAGGTCGCGGTGAGGTCCTCCCCGTCCATCATCAGGGACTCGCAGCGGCCCTTGAAGGACAGCTTCAGGAACGTGCCCGGCGGCGGATCGCGCCCCTCCGCGCCGTCGCGCGGCGGAGGCGGCGCCTGTGACGGCGCCTGTGCCGGTGGCGGCGACGGTGGCGGCGAGGGCGGCGTCTCGGGCGGGGCCGGAGCCCGGGCCTCGACCCGCCGGTCCCAGCCGCCGCGGGGCTGGCCGGGCTGCCAGACGCAGAGACGGGCGCCGTCATTGTCCCAGCAGGGGCCGCTCGGCGACAGGGCGCCGAGGGCCTCGGCGGCGCGCAGGCCCCCGGACGACCCGTTCCAGAAGGCCGTGGCCTTCAGCGGGTTCTGCGGGTCGCGGACGAGCTGCGCCACGACGTCGAGCTTGCCCGCGGCGTAGGAGCGGATCTCGAAGCCGCGGGCGCCGGTCTGCCCGGTCTCCGACCGGAACTGGCAGGCCCCGTCGAGGCGGACATCGCCCGCGACCTCGAGGTAGCAGTCGGCGGCCCGCGGAGCGCCGGCCTCGGGCGCCGCCGCGGGGGCGCCGCCGAAGCCGGGGCGGCCCTCGCCGACCTTCCAGGCGCAGATCCGGCTCCGGGACCCGGTCCAGCAGGCGCCCTCCGCGGTGACGCTGTCGGCGGGGCCGTCCTCGGGCTTGCCGCCGGGCTCCCGGTTCCAGGTCGCCGTGCCCTGGCCGGGCGCCGTCACCGACACGACCACGCCGTCGCGCAGGTAGCCGTTGGTGTAGGTGGCGAGGCGGAACCCGCCCACGCCGTAGCTGCGCGCGTCGGTCAGGAACTCGCAGACCCCGTCGATGACGGTCCTGCCGTCGGCCGCGAAGAAGCAGTCGGCCTTGCGGACCTTGATCTGCGCCTGCGCGGCGGCGGGCAGGAGGAGGCCGGCCAGCAGGCCCGCCATCAGGCCCGCCAGCAGGGCGGCGGCGCGGTGGGCGGTGCGGCGTCCGGCTCGGGGGGCCGGGAACCGCGCGGGATCCTTGCGGCGGGGACCCATGATGGCCGTCTCCTATGGATTGCCGAGGAGGCGGCGCGCCGCCTGGATGGTCCGGTCGTTGCGCTGGTCGACGACGCGGCCCTGGTAGAGATTCCGGTCGGCGAGGCGCTGCTGGAGGGCGGCCCAGAAGCCGGCGCCCCACTGGTCCTGCTCGAGATTCTGCAGGATCTCGGTGGACTTGAGCTCGAGGGCGCGGATCGTCAGGTCGGCCGCCTTCGCGGGATCCCGCTGCAGGCCGGCGCCGCCGAGATCGTACAGGAAGGCCGCCGAGGCCGCCGCGGGGGCGAAGGAGCGCTCGACCGCGAGGCGCTCGAGATACCGGGCCGCCAGGGGGCCGTCCGGCGCGGTGACCCGCTGCTCCCGGTTGGCCGGGGACAGGTGCATCGCGGCGTAGAGGTACTGCGCCACCGGGACGCCGCTCTCCGCCAGGCCCCGGAGCTTCGCCGCGTCGGCGGCGTTGGAGACCGCGCTCTTGGACAGCGCGATGAGCTCCTCGACGCTCGGCGTCGCCGCGGGCGGTGCCGGAGGCGGCGGGCCGGCGGGCTTCGCGGCGCCGGTGTTGCCGGCTCCGGGGTTGCCCGCCCCCGCACTGCCAGCTCCCGCATTGCCCTGCGGGCCGGCACCCCGGCCGGCCAGGGCCTGCACGGCCGCGCGCGTCTGCGGCGTCGCCGTCCCGTCGGCCGGCCCGGTGTAGAAGCCGCGCTTGGCGAGGTCGCGCTGGATCGCCGCTACGAGGTCGGGGGGCTGGCGGCCGAGCTCGTCCGTGAAGGTGGTGACCGCCCGCGGCAGCTTGGCCGCCACCGTGTTCATGTAGAGGTCGGCGGCCTTCTGCGGATCCCGCGGGACGCCGCTCCCGGCATCGGTGTAGCAGCCGGCGATCCAGTAGAGCGTCGACCAGGAATCGAGGTAGTTGTTCCGGGCCGCGACCGGGTTCGCCTGGAAGGCCAGCCCGTAGCGGCAGCCCCGCTTGAGATCGTGCTGGCCGCGGGCGGGGTCGAGCAGGAGCTCGGTCATGCCGCGCTGGGCCCCGGGGAAGCCGAGGTCGGCGGGCTTCTGGTAGTAGGTCAGGGCCTTGGCGGCGTCGGGCTTGACCGGGTTCTTGGCGTAGACCGCGGCCCATTCGGGATTGTAGAGGGCGCCCATGAACGACCGGGCGCTGACGTCGCCGGCCTCGGCGGCCGTCCGCAGCTTCTCGAAGGCGGCCCTGTCGCCGTCCTTGCCGGCCTTGTCGAGCAGGTCGAGATAGAGCTTCTCGTTCTCCTTGCTGTCGGCGGGCTTGCCCCACTCGCCCGCGGGCTTCAGCAGCGCCAGGGCGAGGCCGGCCAGGAGCGCGACCGCGGCCTGGGGCAGGACCAGCCAGGCGAGGCGGTAGCGCGCGTCCGCGTACCAGAGCGTCGCGTGCGCCCGGAGCCGGTCGGTCCCGATCGTGGCGCCGCTCATGACTTGGCTTTCATGTAGGCGCGCAGGGCCGTGATGACCGCGGAATTGCGCTTGTTCTCGACCGGGAGCGTGTAGAAGCCGCGGGCGGTCAGCGCGGCCTGGATCGCGCCCCAGAACCCGTCGCTCCAGTTGCCCGCCTCCGGGAACAGCAGCCAGAAGGTGATCTGGTCGTCCTTGAGGTCGACGCCCCGCAGGGCGAGGGCCGCCGCCTTCCCGGGATCCTTGGCGACGTTGCCGTAGCCGGAATCGTACAGCACCGCCGCCTCGCCGGCCGCCATGCCGTTGCCGGCGGCCGCGGCGCGCTCGTAGGCGGCGACGGCGACCTGCGCGTCCGGCGCGAAGACGTCGCCCTTGTTCATCACCGGGTTGAACAGGCGCGCGTAGGCGGTGAGCGCGTCCGCGTCCCCGGCCTCGGCGCGGCTCTTCAGGTCGGCCATCTTCCGCCGGTCGCCGGTCCGGGCGGCGGCCTGGAGGGCCAGCACCTCCGGATCCGGGCCCTTGGGCGTCACCCGCCGCGGCTCGGGCCGCGGGGTCGCGACCGTGTTGGTGATCCCCGCCTCCACCTGGAGGGCCGTGATGATCCCGGGATTGGGCCGCCCGTCCACCGGGCCGATGTACCGGCGCTGCTCGGCCAAGTGCCGCTGGATGCCCGACACCAGGGCGGGGTTCTGCTGCCCGAGATTGTTGATGAAGGCGTCCATCGTCGGCCGGTGGCGGCGCCACAGCACCGCGGTCACCAGCCCCCCGGCCCGCACCGGGTCCTGCGGCAGGCCGCTCTCGGGCTCGACGTAGCAGGTGGCGAGCTTGACGGTCAGCCGCTCCTCGCCGGTGATCGTGCGCTCGAGCGTCTCGGGGGCGTCGATCCAGGTCTGGGCCAGGCGGCAGCCGCGCCGCAGGTCGCGGTTGGGGTTGGCCGGGTCGAGCAGCACGTCCGCGAGGCGCGTGACCGCCAGGAGATCGCCGATCGCGGCGCCCGGTCCGTAGAGGGCGGCCGCCCGGTCGAAATCGTTCGGCGCGGGCTTGTTCGGGAAGTAGGCGGCGGTCAGGGGGTCGTAGAGCGTCCCGAGCTTGGTCGCGGCGTCGATCTGGCCCTGGGTGGCCGCGGCGGTCAGCGCGTCGAACGCCTTGCGGTCGCCGTCCTTGCCGGCCCGGTCGCGCAGGGCGCTCAGCTCGGCGAGCCGCGCCTTCGAGGCGGTGGCCGGCTGACCCCAGACACCCTGCGCGGCCAGCGCCATGCACAGGCCCGCCACCGCGCAGGTCACGGCCTGCGGCAGGGCGAGCCAGGCCAGGCGGTATCGGCGATCGTCGTACCAGAGGGCCGCGTGCGCGCGCAGCCAGTCCTCGCGGGCGATGCTCATGGCTGCGACGGCTCCCGGGCCGTCACGACAGGGCGGCGGCGCGCGGGGCCCCGCCGCCGAGCGCCCGCTCGACATCCACGAGCTCGAACTGGCCGTAATCGCCCAGGGGATCGCTGGCGAGGCGCATCGCCTGGGCCTCGCGCAGGCGCTCCAGGAGCGTGCGCATCTCGCGGGCATTCGCCCAGTCGTGCCGCTGCGCGCGCTGCTCGACCCACGGGATCAGCAGGGTCTCGAAGCGCGGCGGCAGCCGGAACGATTGCCGCGACGCCATCAGGCGCAGGATCTCGACGAGGTCGTACGGGTCGTAGGCCGGGAACGCGACGGTCTTGGTGAAACGGCCGGCGAGGCCGGGATTCGTGTCGATGAACCGGGCCATGTCGCCGGTGTAGCCGGCGACGATCACGATGATCCGGTCGCGGTTGTCCTCCATGAACTTGAGGAGGGTGTCGATCGCCTCCTTGCCGAAGTCGCTGCCGCCCCCGCCGCCCTCGGCCAGCGTGTAGGCCTCGTCGATGAACAGGATGCCGTCGAGGGCCTCGCGGCAGCGCTCCAGGGTCTTGGCCGCGGTCTGGCCGACGTAGCCTGCCACCAGCCCGGCCCGGTCGACCTCGACCACGTGCCCCTTCCGCAGGACGCCGAGCGTCCGGAAGATGTCGCCCATGATGCGCGCCACCTCGGTCTTGCCGACGCCGGGGGGCCCGGTGAAGACCATGTGCTGGCTCACCGCGCCGACCTCGATGCCCTCGGCGCGGCGCCGGGCATCGACCAGCACCCGCGCCGCCACGGTCTTCACCTGCTCCTTGACCGGCGCGAGCCCGATCATCGCGTCGAGGCGGGCCATGACCTTCCGGGCCGCGTCCATGTCGACCGCGCCGCCGGCCTGGCGGCCGAGGGCCGCGGCGATGTCGGCGGGTTCGAGCCGGTTGATGTCGCCGCCGGGGCTGGCGGCGAGGCGCAGCGCCTGCGCCTGGCGGGCCTTCTCCAGGACCGTGCGCATCTCGCGGGCGTTGGCCCAGTCCTCGGCCTTCGACCGGGCCCCGACATAGGCGGCGAGGTCCTTCTCGAACCCCTCCGGCATGACGAAGCCCTGGCCCGCGGCCATGCGCTTCAGGATCTCGGCGAGCTCCGGCGGGCTGTAGGGCGGGAACTCGACGGTCTTGGTGAACCGGCTGGCGAGGCCGGGATTCGCGTCGATGAACCGGCGCATGTCGTTGGTGTAGCCGGCGACGATCACGATGATCCGGTCGCGGTTGTCCTCCATGAACTTGAGGAGGGTGTCGATCGCCTCCTTGCCGAACTCGCCGCCGCTCCCGCCGCCGGGAGCCAGCGCGTAGGCCTCGTCGATGAACAGGATGCCGTCGAGGGCCTCCTTGCAGCGCTCCAGGGTCTTGATCGCGGTCTGGCCGGCGTAGCCCGCCACCAGCCCGGCCCGGTCGACCTCCACGAGGTGGCCCTTGCGCAGCACTTTCAGCGCCTTGAAGACGCTGCCGAGGACCCGCGCCACCTCGGTCTTGCCGACGCCGGGGGGGCCGGTGAACACCATGTGCTGGCTCATGGCCGCCACCGGCAGGTTCTGGGCGCGGCGCTGCTGCTCCACCTGCATCCGGGCGATGACGCCCTTCACCTCCAGCTTCACGGGGTCGAGCCCGACCATGCCGTCGAGGGTCGCGAGCGCGGTGGCCAGGAGGTCCTTCTTCTCCGCGGCCGCGCCGTCGTCGACGAAGCGGATCGGGCGGATCTTGCGGCTCGCCCGGGCCCGGTCCAGGGCGCGCCGCGTCGCCTCGATCCGCGCCGGGATGTAGCTCGCCGCGAGCAGGCCGCCGACGAGGCCCCCGAGGATCAGGCCGTTGCGCAGCAGCGCCGACGGCGTCGCGGCGAGCGACCCGAGCACGTCCGGCCGCAGGGCGACCAGCAGGCCGGTGGCACCCAGCACGATGACCGCGAAGAGCGCGACCGGATGCTTGTCGAGGCGTTCCATGGACGTGGCGAACCTTGGTGCTGGCCCTGGTGATGGCCTGGGTGCTGGGCGCGCGTGGCCCCTCGGGCCGCCCTCAGGCGTCCTCGCCGGTGGCGCGGAGCAGATCGACGATCTCCAGGCGGCGCAGGTCGCCGCCCTGCAGGGAGACCCGGGCGGCCTGGGCCTCGCGGGCCTTCTCGAGGAGGGTCCGCATCTCGCGGGCGTTCGACCAGTCGTCGGCGCGGGACCGCTGCGCGAGCCAGGGAGTCAGCGCCGCCTCGAACCCCTCGGGGAGCGCGAATTGCTGCCGGGCCGCCATGCGCCTCAGGATCTCGCAGAGATCCTTCGGGCTGTAGGGCGGGAACTCGACGGTCTTGGTGAACCGGCCGGCGAGGCCGGGATTCGTGTCGATGAACCGGCGCATGTCGTTGGTGTAGCCGGCGACGATCACGATGATCCGGTCGCGGTTGTCCTCCATGAACTTGAGGAGGGTGTCGATCGCCTCCTTGCCGAAGTCGCCGCCGCCCCCGCCGCCGGCGGCCAGGGTGTAGGCCTCGTCGATGAACAGGATGCCGTCGAGAGCCTCGTGGCACTTCTCGAGGGTCCTGGCCGCGGTCTGGCCGACATAGCCCGCCACCAGGGCCGCGCGGTCGACCTCCACGAGATGCCCGCGGCGCAGCACTTCGAGGGACCGGTAGATCTCGCCGATCGCCCGCGCCACCTCGGTCTTGCCGACGCCGGGCGGCCCGGTGAACACCATGTGCTGGCTGATCGCCGCCACCGGCAGGCCCTCGGCGCGCCGCCGCTGCTCCAGCTCCAGCCGCGCGATCAGGGCGTTGACCTCGCGCTTGACCGGCGCGAGCCCGACCATGGCCTCGAGATTCGCGATCACGGCCTCGGGGGACCGGGCCTCCACGACCCGGCGCGGCGCCACGATCAGGCGCGGCAGGGCCAGCAGGCCGCCGGCCGGCTGCCCGAGGCCGGCCTCCGCCTTCCGCGCGGCCGTCGCGGTCGCGGCGAGGCCCAGAGCCGCCAGCAGGGCGACGGCGATCCCGATCGCCGCCTTCCAGCGCAGCTCCGGCCCGGCGGCGTTCCACCAAGCGACCGGGCCGTAATCGGTGCTCAGCAGGAGCGGGGTGAGGACCGCGACCACCAGCCCGGAGACGACGAAGGGGAGGATGGCGGATTTCGACATCCGTCAGCCTCCGCAGGGCTTGCTGGTATTCCAGATCACGGGGATCCGCTGGACGCCGCCGGTCGTGTCGATCTTCAGGCCCGGCGTCAGCTCGACGAAGACGTCCTTGGCGGCGCCCTCGATGGTGATCTCGCCCTTGCCGGTCTCGTAGGGCGCCGGGAACGGGACCGCGATGTTGATCGGGCCGTCGGCGACGTTGAAGGCGGGGGACAGGTAGTTCCCGGCCCGGATGCGCACCACGCCGCCGGCATCGGCCGCCATCTTCGACAGGCGCATCTGGCCCAGCGGGGCTCGGCAGGCCTTGGCCTCCGCGACGATCTTGTCCTTCTCGTCGGAGGGCAGGGTCTCGGCGGCCTTGTCGATCTCGCCCGCCTTGACCAGCGTCAGGGCCGGGCGCGCGGCCGTCCCGGCGGTCTCGCCGCCGCCCGAGAGCAGCACGCCCGCGACGGCGCCCGCCGCCACCAGGCCGCCCACGATCGCGATGAGGCTCGGCGAGAGGCCCGGCTTGGCGGCGGGCGGGGCGCTCGGGGCCGCGCGGGGCTCGGAAAGCCTATCCTGAGCCTGCCGCTCAGCATTCTGGTGTTCGACTTCCGACATCCAGCGGGCCCCCGAACATGGAACGACGTAATTCGTGCGTCGCGTCGGCGCGCACGACATGACCTGCAGCCTCGCTCTTTTTGGAAAGATTCGAAGAAATTAGCGGGCCGATGCCTGTCACCATGACCGGCCGACTTCTAGGCAGGCGGAAAAAACCGGTCTACTAGTGTATATGACCTATCGTCGCAGCCTTGACACGCCGGGGATTTTCCTCGGCATGGCTCCGCGCCGCGACGTCATGGGGATAGATTCCGATGCTGCGACCGGGAGTGGCATGAACGGCTCCGCGCGAGAGACCCTGATCGTTGCCGACGACCACCCGCTGTTCCGCGAGGGCATGCGGCACATCGCGGAGCGGCTCTACCCGCAGGCCCTGGTCCGGGAGGCCGCCACCATGGAGCAGGTCCTGGCGATGGCCCGCGCCGGGGCGCCCCCGCGGGCGTTCCTCCTCGACCTCCTGTTCCCCGGCCTCGATCCCCGCCACTCCATCGGCGCGCTGCGCGTCGAGTTCGAGCGGGCCTCGATCATCGTCGTGTCGATGATCGAGGACGAGGGCCTGATCCGGACCGTCATGGCCGAGGGTGCCGACGGCTTCATCGGCAAGGCGCTGCCCGCCGCGGAGATCGCCCAGGCGATCGCGGCGATCCGCGACGGCGAGTTCGTGATCCGGCGCAGCCCGGTCTCGGGTCTCGCCGCGCCGCGCGGCCCGCTCCCGCCCCTGACGCAGCGCCAGCGCGACGTGCTGCGCCTCGTCGCCCTGGGACGCACCAACAAGGAGATCGCCCGGGAGCTCGAGATCTCCCCCTTCACCGTCCGCATCCACGTCTCGGCGCTGCTGCGCGCCCTCGACGTCACCTCCCGGTCCGCCGCGGCCGCGAAGGCCGCCACGGCCGGCGTCGGGGATTGACGGGGCGGGCCGTGCGGCGGGGCCGATCGTACACCTGTCCGAATGGCCCGGTGCCGGGCTCCGTGGCAGAGCCCGGCGCATGAGACGGGCGGGACGGGGAGACGGGCGCGCGGCCCGCGGGCGTTTTCTGACGGGCCCGGCCCTGGCGGTGCTGTCGGTGCTGGCGGCCGGACTGGCGGTCGGACTGGCTGCCGGACTGGCCGCCGCGCCCGCCGCGGCCGATCCCGACCTCGCCATGCTGCCGCGCGCCACGGTGCTGGCGGCGATCTGCGGGCGGCCGGCCGACAAGGAGGCCGAGACCTGCCGGATGAAGGACGGCCGCACGGCGGAATTCTGGACCGCCGCGATGTTCTCCACCGAGACCGGGAGCCGGTTCACCGGCTTCGTCACGATGCCGGCCCTGGGCGCGGACGCCGCGGCGCCCGACCGGCTGAGCGTCGCGGCTGCCACCTACGTCCTCAAGGATATGCGCTGGCGCCTCGAAGACGTGCAGGTCCTGTCCGGCCGGATCGGGACCGGGAACCGCAACGGCGGCGCCCCGGAGGTGGACGAGCGGCTCGGCGCCGTGTTCAGGCCGCTGAGCCGGGGCCGCCTCCTGATGGGCCTGCGCCTCACGGTCTACGGGACGGCCGGATCGCAGGGCTTCTCGTTCCTCCTCCTCCAGTTCCGCGACGCGCCGGCCCACTGGACGCTCGCGGGCGAGGTCGCGGCGGGCGCCGACGAGACGGCCGGCTGCGCGGAGGATCCCTGCCGGCTGGGATCGAGCGCGGGGCGGCTGGAGATCCTGCCGGAGGATCCGCGCGACCCCGCCGCGTGGCCCCCGGTCCGGGTCACGCTGAGCGGCACCGTGCTCGGCGCGGACGGGGCGCTGCGTCCGGCCACGGACCGGGATGCCCGGGTCTATCGATTCGATCCGGGCGCCGGCACCTACCGCTGACGGCGCCCGCGACCGTGCGTGCGGCCGGTCGACGAGATCAGACCTGCAGTGAAGTAAAAAATAATCTGCCGCATATTTTCCGCAGGAACGTCTCGATGCAGCACGGGGACCATTGTAGCGGAGACTGAATAAGCGGTTCTAGCACCGAAGACTCGTCCGCGCCGCCACATCGCGGGCTCCCGTCGCGTCTGGTGGCGTCGATCACCTTCAGGTAGACTTGTCAGATCTGTCCGCGATCGGCGACGGCGGCGCGCCGTTGCCCGGATCCCGGGCGGCGACGCGGCAGGGCGACTGCACGATGAAGCGACAGCGGGAGACCGGGGCCGGCACGGCGCGATTCAGGGCGGACGCCGCGGGGTCCGCTTCGGCGGAGCGGGTGCCCGGCCTCGGTCTCGGTCTCGGCGTCGCAGCCGGCCGGGCCTGAGCCGCCGATGTTCGGGTCGCGGCGCCGGCGGGACGAGGCGTACGACAACGAGAAGGCGCAGGCGCTGATCCGGGCCGTCGTCATCGGCCTCGCCTGCCTGTATCTCCTGCCCCAGATCTACGGCGGGATCGCCCCGCCGGAGGCCCGGTTCGTCGCCTATCTGGTGACGTGCCACTGGGTCTTCGCCGTGGCGCTGTACGGCTGGATCAGCCGCAACCCCGGCAGCAACACGCCGCGCCGCGTCGTCACCTTCCTCCTTGACCTCGGCGGGATGACCTACACGATGGCGGTGGGCGGCGCGCCGTTCCTGCCGCTCTACGCGATCGTCATCCGGCTGATCGTCGGCAACGGCCTGCGCTACGGCGTCACCGCCCTGAAGGCGTCCACGGCGGCGGCCCTGGTCTCGATCGCGGTGACCACGTACTTCAACGCGTACTGGCGCGCGAACCCGTTCCTCGTCCTGACGCTGACGGCCATCACCGTCCTCGTGCCGACCTACATCTACAGCCTGCTGGAGCGCCTGCGCGGCGCCTACGAGCGCGAGCAGGAGGCGAGCCTGTCCAAGTCGCGCTTCCTGGCGCAGGCGAGCCACGATCTGCGCCAGCCGATCCACGCCATCAGCCTGTTCACCGCCTGCCTGCGCGGCGCCCGGCTGGGGCCGGAGGAGCTGCAGATGGTCGAGAACATCGACCGGTCGCTGCAGAGCGTCTCGCGCCTGTTCAAGTCGCTCCTGGACATCTCGACCCTCGACAGCGGCCGGGTGGAGCCCCGGCCCGAGCCCGTCGCGATCAACGACATCCTCGAGGATGTCCGGCGCCAGAACTCCGAGGCCGCCCAGATCGCCGGGACGGCCCTGCGCAGCCGCGCCTGCGCGGTCGTGGTGCGCACCGACCGGGCCCTGCTCACGACCATGGTCCAGAACATCGTCAACAACGCGATCAAGTACGCGCCCGGCCGGCCGATCCTGATCGCCTGCCGCCGGCGGGGCGACCGGCTCGCCATCCAGGTCTACGATCGCGGCCCCGGGATCCCGGTCGCGCATCAGGAGCGGGTCTTCGACGAGTTCTACCAAGTCCGCCGCCGCGGCGACCGGGACGTCGAGGGGGTGGGCCTCGGCCTGCCGATCGTCCGGCGGCTCGGCGCGCTCCTGGACCTGACGGTGACGCTGCGCTCGGTGCCGGGGCGCGGGACCTGCGTGACGATCGGTGACCTGCCCCTCGCCCGGGCCCCGCAGCCCGCGGTTCTCCCCGCCCGGCTCGACCCGCCGGCGACGATCGGCGGCCTGCGCGTGCTGCTGGTGGAGGACGACGCTGCCGTGCTGCGGGCGACCGCCAGCCTGCTGGAGAAATGGGGCTGCCGCGTCCGGCCCGAGACCGGGATCCCCGACGCCGTGCCGGAGATCGACCTCCTCATCACCGATTTCGAGCTCGGGAACGGCGTCACGGGGACGGACTGCATCGCGGCGGTCCGGAGGCTCGCCGGCCGCCCGCTGCCGGCGGTGGTGATGAGCGGCCACGACGAGGCGCGCGTGCGCGAGGATCTGGGGGCGCCGGACATCCCGATCCTCTCGAAACCGGTCCGGCCGGCCGAGCTGCGCTCCGTGCTCACCGCCGCGAGCCTCCGGCTGCGCCCCCGGCCGGCGCCGGCCGCGTGAGGCGCGCGGTCGGCGCCCTACCGGGCCGGTTCGCCCGGGGCCCTGCCCGGCTCCCTGCCCGGCTCCTCGCCGGGACGCGCGGTCCCCGTCCGGCCGCCCTGCTGGTCGAGCATCGCCCGGAGCAGCGCGTCCCGCGCGAGGCCGTGCTCGGTCGCGATGCGGTCCACGATCCGGAGCGCCTGCGCGGCGGGAGAGCGGTCCGTCACCGGCAATTGCGCGAAGGCTTGGCTGAGTCGCGTTCCCGCGACGTACCCGATGACGATCCCGACGAGGACGCCGCAGGCGCCGGCCAGGATCAGGACGCCGAACTTCATGACTCACCCGCCGGCTGCCGCGAGACTGCCGGCCTTCTGACCATCCCGCGCGGGTGATCTCAAGAGGCGGGTGGCCGGCTCGGCGGTCCCGGTCGCCGCGTCAGCCCTGCTCCGCGCGGTCCGCGCCGTCGCGGGCCTCGGCCTCCCGCCGGGCCGCGCGGGCCTGGGCGATCAGGTCGACGGCCGTCAGCGGGGCATTCGCCCCCACGCCGCCGGCCAGCAGCAGGCCCGGCGGCACCGTCCGGACCTGGGCACGGCCGCCGCGGACGCCGCGGCGGCCGGCCCTTCGATCGGTCGCGTTCGTCATGACAGCGCGCCGCCCGTCAGCGCGGGCCGGCCTGCGGCCGCGGCCGCGGAACGGCGATGGTGACCAGCTCGCCGGTGATCGGATCCAGGATCGTCATGGGCCCCCCGTGGTTGTGCCCCATGGCGGACCTGAATTGTGTTTTAACATTGGCCAACCGGGGCCGTGTGCACAGATTTGGCGGTCGATGTCGGCCCCGGCCGCGCTCCGATTGTTGATTATCCGTCCCAATATCCGGATCGAAGTGCGGTATTCCCGGGCCCGGCGCCGGCAGGACGTGCGGCGGGACGTGCGGCGGGCGCGCTAGACGGACATCCAGCGGAGCACGTCGGCCTCGACCATCCCGGCCCGGGGGCCGGCCAGCACCACCTGCCCGCGATCCATCACGGCGTAGGAGTCGCAGAGGTCCCGGGCCCACTCGAAATACTGCTCGACCAGCACGATCCCCATCTCGCCCTTGCCGCGCAGGTAGGTGATCGCCCGGCCGATATCCTTGATGATCGAGGGCTGGATTCCCTCGGTGGGTTCGTCGAGCACGAGGAGCTTCGGCCGCGTCACCAGCGCCCGGCCGATGGCGAGCTGCTGCTGCTGGCCGCCCGAGAGGTCGCCGCCGCGCCGGTGCAGCATGTCCTTGAGCACCGGGAACAGGTCGTAGATCTCCCCCGGGATATGGCGGTCGCGGCGCCTGAGCGGCGCGAAGCCAGTCTCCAGGTTCTCCTTGACGGTGAGCAGCGGGAAGATCTCGCGGCCCTGGGGCACGAAGGCGATCCCGGCGCGCGCCCGGTCGTAGGGCGCGAGGCCCTGGATCGGGCGGCCGTCGAGACGGATCGCGCCGGAGCGCACCGGCTGCTGGCCGACGATCGCCCGCAGCAGCGAGGTCTTGCCGACGCCGTTGCGGCCCAGGACCGTGGTGACCCGCCCGGCCTCGGCCGTCAGCGAGACGCCGCGGAGCGCCTGCGCGGCGCCGTAATAGAGGTCGATGCCGTCGACGGAGAGCATGGTCATCGTCCCAGATACACCTCGACGACCCGCGGGTCGGCCGAGACGGCGTCGATCGAGCCCTCGGCCAGCACCGCGCCCTCGTGCAGGCAGGTGACCCGGCAGCCGAGGTCCCGGACGAAGTGCATGTCGTGCTCGACCACCAGCACGGCGTGCTCGCCGGCGATGCGGCGCAGCAGGCGGGCGGTCTCGGCGGTCTCGGCGTCGGTCATGCCGGCCACCGGCTCGTCGACCAGCAGGAGCTTGGGGTCCTGCGCGAGCAGCATGCCGATCTCCAGCCACTGCTTCTGGCCGTGGCTGAGATCGGCCGCCGGGCGGCCCCGGTGGGCCAGCAGGCCGACGGTCTCCAGCAGCGAATCGATCCGCGCGGCCTCCACCCGGTTGCGCCAGCCGAACAGG
The DNA here is from genome assembly GCF_900110155.1 of Methylobacterium sp. UNC300MFChir4.1. Classification (NCBI taxonomy): domain Bacteria; kingdom Pseudomonadati; phylum Pseudomonadota; class Alphaproteobacteria; order Hyphomicrobiales; family Methylobacteriaceae; genus Methylobacterium; species Methylobacterium sp. UNC300MFChir4.1. The sequence goes on from NZ_FOCS01000014.1 coordinate 85,082, forward strand.
GACGCGAAGGCGGCGCGCGGACCTTTGAGGGCGAGCAGGATGTTGTCGGCGACCGTGTGGCTCTCGAACACGGTGGGCTTCTGGAACTTGCGGCCGATGCCGAGGTCGGCGATCGCCGGCTCGTCGCTCCTGAGCAGGTCGTGGGTGCCGTCGAACAGCGCGATGCCGCTGTCCGGCCGCGTCTTGCCGGTGATGCAGTCCATCATGGTGGTCTTGCCGGCGCCGTTCGGGCCGATGATCGCCCGCAACTCGCCGCGGGCCAGCGTCAGCGACAGGCCGCGCAGAGCCTTGTAGCCGTCGAAGGTCACCCGCAGGTCGTCGAGGTAGAGGAGCGCGTCCGTCTCGCGCTTCCGGTTGGCGGGGCCGCGGGCAGCGGTATCCGGCGGTTCGAGGAGGTCGGTGCTCACGAGCCCTGCCCTTCTTCGGCGAGTTTCGGGGCGATGGCGGGCTCCGGCGGCAGCCTGGCGGCGGCGCGCCGGGAGCCGAACCGCTCGATCGCGGTGCCGACGAGGCCGCGCGGCAGGAACAGCGTCACGAACACGAACAGGCCGCCGAGCGCGAACAGCCACGCGTCCGGCATCGCGCCGGTGAGCACGGTCTTAGCGTAGTTGACCAGCACGGCGCCGAGCGCCGCGCCGACCAGCGTGCCGCGACCGCCCACCGCCACCCAGATGACCGTCTCGATGGAGTTGGTGGGCGCGAACTCCCCCGGGTTGATGATGCCGACCTGCGGCACGTAGAGGGCGCCGGCGACGCCCGCCATCATGGCCGAGACCGTGAAGGCCAGCGTCTTGAAGTGCTCCGGCCGGTAGCCGAGGAAGCGCGTGCGGCTCTCGGCGTCGCGCACGGCGATCAGGATCTTGCCGTAGGCCGAGACCGTCATGACCCGGGCGATCAGGTAGCCCAAAGCCAGCGCGATTCCGGTGGCCACGAAGATGCCGACGCGGAAATTCTGTGCCTGAACCGAGAGTCCCAGGAGATCCTTGAAGTCGGTCAGCCCGTTGTTGCCGCCGAGCCCCATGTCGTTGCGGAAGAAGGCGAGCATCAGCGCGTAGGTCAGCGCCTGGGTGATGATCGACAGGTAGACGCCGGTCACCCGCGACCGGAAGGCGAGCCAGCCGAACACGAAGGCCAGCAGGCCCGGCACCAGCAGCACCATCAGGGCCGCGAAGGCGAAATGGTCGAAGCCGTACCAGTACCAGGGCAGCGCCTTGTAGTTCAGGAACACCATGAAGTCGGGCAGGACCGGGTTGCCGTAGACGCCCCGGGCGCCGATCTGGCGCATCAGGTACATGCCCATCGCGTAGCCGCCGAGGGCGAAGAACGCCCCGTGGCCGAGCGAGAGGATGCCGCAATAGCCCCAGACGAGGTCGAGGCTGACCGCGAGCAGCGCGTAGGCGAGGTATTTTCCGAAGAGCGAGACGAGGTAGGTCGGCAGGTGCAGGCCGGAGCCCTCCGGCACCGCGAGATTCAGCGCCGGCACGGCGAGGCAGAAGGCGGCCAGGACGGCGAGGAAGATCCAGCCCTTCAGGTCGATGAGGGGGGTGCGAGGCGGCATGGGGCTCACGATTCCACCGCCCGGCCCTTGAGCGCGAACAGGCCGCGCGGGCGCTTCTGGATGAACAGGATGATGAAGATCAGGAGGCCGATCTTGGCGAGCACCGCGCCGATATACGGCTCGGCGAGCTTGTTCACGACGCCGAGCGTCAGCGCCGCCACCAGCGTCCCCCAGAGGTTGCCGACGCCGCCGAACACCACCACGAGGAACGAGTCGATGATGTAGCCCTGGCCGAGATTGGGCGACACGTTGTCGATCTGCGAGAGGGCGACGCCCGCGATCCCCGCGATGCCGGAGCCGAGCCCGAAGGTCAGGGCGTCGACGTAGGGGGTGCGGATGCCCATCGCGGCGGCCATGCGGCGGTTCTGGGTGACCGCCCGGGTCTTCAGGCCGAAGGACGTCTTCCGCAGCACGAACAGGAGGCCCAGGAACACGGCGAACGCGAACACGATGATCCACATCCGGCCCCAGGTGATCGACAGGCCGTAGAAGTCGAAGGCGCCGCTCATGAAGGCGGGGGCGCCGACCTCGCGGTTGGTCGGGCCGAAGATCGAGCGCACGCCCTGCTGCAGCGCGAGGCTGACCCCGAAGGTGGCGAGCAGCGTCTCCAGCGGGCGCCCGTACAGGAAGCGGATGATGAACCGCTCGATCAGCACCCCGACGAGGCCGGCGACCAGGAACGCGCAGGGGATGCTGATCGCCAGCGACCAGCCGAACAGGACGGGCGCCTTGGTGCGGATCAGCTCCTGCACGAGGTAGGTCGTGTAGGCGCCGAGCATCACCATCTCGCCGTGGGCCATGTTGATCACGCCCATCACCCCGAAGGTGATGGCGAGCCCGATGGCGGCGAGCAGCAGGACCGAGCCGAGCGAGATGCCGTACCAGACGTTCTGGAGGGCGCCGATTATCGCGAGCCGCGTCTCGATCGCCGCGATGCCGCGGGCGGCGGCGGCGCGCACGGCCTCGCTCGGATCCGCCGCGAGACCGCGCAGGATGCCCATCGCGTCGCCATCGCCCCGGGCCTGGATGGCTGGAATCGCGGCAATCCGGTCGGGTTCCGCGGTGCCCGGCCTCGCGAGCAGCACGGCGGCGCGGGCCTCGGTGAGCGCCTGCCGGACGCCCGGACTGGTCTCGCGGGCGAGCGCCGCGTCGAGGGCCGGCAGCGCGGCCGCGTCCCGCGCCTTGAACACCGCGTCGGCGGCGGCCCGGCGCCGGGCCGGGTCGGGGCTCGCGAGGTCGAGCTGCCCGCGGGCGGCCTCGATCGCCCGGCGGACGCGGTTGTTGGCCCGCACCGGCTTGAGGTCGGGGCTGTCGGCGGCCGGGGCGCCGGTCCTCGCGTCCACGACGGCGCCGCCCTGCCGGATGAGCAGGGTCTTGTCCGGGCCCACCAGCAGGCGGCCGTCCGACAGGGCCGAGAGGATCGCGTCGGCGCGCGGGTCGCCAGAGGCGGCGAGGCCGGAGACGCCGGCCTCGATCTCGGCGTAGCCGTCGCCGGCGAGCTGCGCGTAGGGATCGGGCGCCTGGGCGAGCGCCGGGGCGCAGAGCAGCAGGACGAGGAGGGTCAGGAGACGGAGCATGGCACTTCTGGCGCAGCGGAACTCTCCTCCCCCTTGCGGGGAGGAGCCGGAGGTGGGGGTGGTTCAGGATCGAGCGTGGCGGTGCCTCCTGCACCACCCCCACCCCCACCCCTACCCCTACCCCTCCCCGCAAGCTTGAGCGCATCCCGGGCAGGCCCGGGATCGCCTGGGGAGGGGATAAGGCGGCTTACGCGCCGCCGCAGGACTTGGTCTTGGTGTTGTAGTTGCCGCACTTGAGCTTGACCCAGTCGGCCTCGAGGTCCTTCGAGCCCTCGAGCTGCTTCGACCACGCCTCGCCGGGGATCAGGCCCTCGGTCTTCCAGACCACGTCGAACTGGCCGTTCGCCTCGATCTCGCCGATGAAGACCGGCTTGGTGATGTGGTGGTTCGGCAGCATCTTCGCGGTGCCGCCGGTGAGGTTCTTCTGCTCGATGCCCGGCAGCGCGTCGATCACCTTGTCGGGGTCCGTGGTGCCGGCCTTCTCGACCGCCTTCACCCACATGTTGAAGCCGATGTAGTGGGCCTCCATCGGGTCGTTGGTGACGGCCTTGGGGTTCTTCTTGAACGCCTGCCACTTCTTGATGAAGGCCTCGTTCTCCGGCGTCTTGATCGACTCGAAGTAGTTCCAGGCGGCGAGGTGGCCGACCAGCGGCTTGGCGTCGATGCCGGCGAGCTCCTCCTCGCCCACCGAGAAGGCGACGACCGGGATGTCGGTGGCCTTGATACCCTGGTTGCCGAGCTCCTTGTAGAACGGCACGTTGGCGTCGCCGTTGATGGTCGAGACCACGGCGGTCTTCTTGCCGGCCGAGCCGAACGCCTTGATCTTCGACACCTCCGTCTGCCAGTCCGAGAAGCCGAACGGCGTGTAGTTGATCATGATGTCCTCGTCCTTGACCCCCTTGGACTTGAGGTAGGCTTCGAGGATCTTGTTGGTGGTGCGCGGGTAGACGTAGTCGGTCCCCTCCAGCACCCAGCGCTTGGCGCCGCCGCCATCCTCCGACATCAGGTAGTCGACCGCCGGGATCGCCTGCTGGTTCGGGGCGGCGCCGGTGTAGAACACGTTCCGCTCGCTCTCCTCGCCCTCGTACTGGACGGGGTAGAACAGGATGTTGTCGAGCTCCTTGAAGACCGGCAGCACGGACTTGCGCGACACGCTGGTCCAGCAGCCGAACACGGCCGCGACCTTGTCCTTGCTGATCAGCTCGCGGGCCTTCTCGGCGAAGAGCGGCCAGTTCGAGGCCGGATCGACCACCACCGGCTCCAGCTTCTTGCCCAGCACGCCGCCCTTGGCGTTCTGCTCGGCGATGAGCATCAGCATCGCGTCCTTGAGGGTGGTCTCCGAGATCGCCATCGTGCCCGACAGCGAGTGCAGGATCCCGACCTTGATGGTCTCCTGCGCCCGGGCGGCGCCCGCCCCCAGCGTGCCCATCGCCAGCCCGGCGGCCAGCGCGGCGGCCGAGGCCCAAGTTCCAAATGCCTTCATGGCGGTCCCCTGCGTCGTCTTCCTCGCGACGGGCCGGGCTTCGCAAATCGTGTGCCAATTATTTAGGCATGGCGCGCCGGGAGGCTGCTCGGGGCGCGCCGGCGCCCAGAAGGACGGCGTTTCGCCCGCCGGAGCGGCAGCGCCGTGCCGCGTCCTGCGGCGTCGGGGGGCACGTCGGGGGGCGGGCGGACCAAGCGGTGGGCACCGGCGACCGCAATCTCGCCAGCACGTTGAACGGATGCGGATCGATGCCACTTACCTCAGCCCGCGGGGCGGGCGGCGCGCGTCCGCCGGGGCGGGAGGGGGTCCTGGGCTGAAGGCTGTCATGGCAGAGCGCTACTATTTCCGCCTGAGGAGCGACGGCGAGACGATCGAGGACGAGACCGGCGTCCTCGCCGCGTCGGTCGCGCACGCCGAGGCGGAGGCGCTGGTGCTGATCGAGGAGTTCCGGAAGGCCGGCGAGCTGCCGGACGCCGCGGCGGGCTGGCGGATGGAGATCCACGACGCGAACGGCACCGTCCTGCGCACGCTGCCGCTCTCCTGATACGCCGACCCGGCCCCATGCCCCGACGGGCACGACGCGGCGCGACCCCAGCGCGACCCCAGCGCGACTTGTCGCGACCTTCGCGGCCGATGCCGGGAGGCGGCCCCGGTCCGATCGCGCCGAGAGCCGCATCCGGGCGTGGCGATCATTTGATGCGTTCGCGGAGTAAGGATAAGCCGTCGCGCGTTTACGCAGAGGCGGCCCCGCGCGCGGGGCAGGATGTCCGGGAGATCCCTTGAACCCCTTCCTTCGGAAGCTGGCCCTGCGCGCGAACCTGGACGAGGGCGACGTGGCCGCCCTGGCAGCGGCCACCAGCGATGTCGCGCAGGTCGAGGCGGGCCGCGACCTGGTCTCGGAAGGCGTGCGGCCCGACGCCGCCTACGTGATCCTCGACGGGTTCGCCTGCCGCTACAAGCTGGTGCCCGACGGGGGGCGCTCGATCCTCGCCTACCTCGTGCCCGGCGACGGCTGCGACCTGCACGCGTCCCTGCTCAACCGGGCGATCCACTCCGTGGCGACGCTGACGCCCTGCACCGTCGCCTCGGTCCCCTACCGGACGATCAAGGAACTCGCCGCCCTCCGGCCCAACATCTACCGCGCCCTCTGGTGGTCGATCCTGGTCGACGAGGCCGTCCTGCAGGAATGGCTCGTCGGGGTGGGGCGCCGGTCCGCCGACAGGCAGGTCGCCCACATCATCTGCGAGCTCTTCGCGCGCCTGAACGCCGTCGGCCTCGGCCTGGAGCCCGATTACCGCCTGCCGCTGGCGCAGTCCGAACTGGCCGACACGGCGGGGCTCTCGAACGTCCACCTCTCGCGCGTCCTCTCCGATCTGCGCAGGGCCGGCCTGATCGAGAGCGGGCGCAAGAGCGTGCGCGTGCCGAATCTCGAGCGTCTGCGGGAGTTTTCCGGGTTCACGCCCGACTACCTGCTCCTGCCCGGCCCGAACCCGCCCGTGGAGGCGCTCGGCGCGCTGCCGCAGATGACCGGGCAGGTGCGGGCGGCGTCCGGCTCGTGAGGCTCACCGGCCGTCGCCGTCCCAGTCCGTCTCGGGATCCTCGGCCACGCGGCGCCCGATCTGGGCCGTGAGCGGCACGCGGATCGCGCAGCGCAGCCCGTCCGGCTCGTAGCGCAGGTCGACCGCCGCGCCGAGATCGTAGGCCAGCATCTCCGTCAGCACGTCCGTGCCGAAGCCGCGCCGTCCGGAGGCCTGGACACCGCTGCCGCCGGTCTCGGCCCAGTCGAGGCTGAGGACGGGCGGTCCGGCCTCCGCGTCCGTCACCCGCCACGCGGCGCGGATCCGGCCCTGGGGGAGCGCCAGGGATCCGTGCTCCACCGCGTTGCTCGCCAGTTCGTGCAGGGCCAGCGCGACGACCTGGGCGGCCTTGGGGCGGAGGCGCACCCGCGGGCCCGCGAGGCTGGCCTGCTCGCCCTCGCGGGCGAGGTGGAACATCAGTTCGTCCGAGATCAGCGTGTGCAGGTCCGCATCGCCGAACGCGTCCGTGGCGGCCTGCACGCGCATGATCGCCCCGAACCGGCCGTCGAGATGCGCCACGTAGCTCTCGACATCCGCGGCGCTCTCGGCGGAGCGGTGCATGACGGTGCGCATCATCGCCATCGTGTTGCGCATGCCGTGGCGCAGGCCGTCCGGGAGCCCCGCCGCGTCGAGCAGCCGGCGCAGGCGCGCGTTGTCGGCCTCGAGGGCCGCGAGTCGCTCCGCCGGATCGCGAGGGTCTGTCATGCCGGGCCACTCCGGATGTGTTCAACCTGGCTCAATCACCGCGGGGCGGGCAGGGTTCAGCGCGCGGCGGCGTGGCCGGCCTCGGTGAGATGGAGGTACGCGGTGTCGAAATGCGCGAGCCGGGCGAGCGCGGTCGGATCGTGGATCGTCAGGCGCCGGCTGCGCAGGGTAATCAGCCCCATGCCGCGCAGTTCCTGGAGCGTGCGGTTGATGTGCACGCTGGTCTGCCCCATCGCGTCGCCGAGATCGTTCTGCGTCATCGGCATCGCGCAGGTATTCCCGTCGCTCAGGCCGATGGCCGCCAGGCGCGCGTGCACCTCGCAGAACAGGTGGGCGAGGCGCTCGATCCCGGTGCGGCTGCCGAGGCTGACCGTCCACTCGCGCTGGATCGCCGCGGTGGCCAGGGCCTCGCGATGGAAGGCCATGTCGAGCCGCGGGCTGCGGGCGGTCACGTCCCGCATCGCGGGGCCGGAGATCTGGCCGAGGAGCACGGGCGTGATCGCGCCGATCGCGTGATCCATCTCGTCGAGGAGGAAGATGTGCGGGTCGCACGGGTCGCCCGGGAGCAGGAGCGAGACGATCTGGCGGCGCCCGTTGGCGAACTGCCGGTACCGGCAGGCCCAGCCCTCGAGGATCACGTTGATCGCGCGCGGATCGTCGCCCTCGTGGATGATGTCGGTGCGCGCGGCGACCATGCGGCTCGGGCTCATGGCGTCGGCCAAGCACATCCGGTCGTCTTCGGAGAGCCCGACATAGCAATTTAGCTTGTGCACGAGCGGGTTTGGCATGGCGGCGTCTCCACGACGGCGTGGGGGCGCGAACCTACATTTTGTTTCAAGCCATGAATACTTACGCAGATTAGTTTGTGCTACCGTAAGGTGTCTTTCCGCCCACCGCACCCGGCCGAATCGCCCGGATCCGGGCCCGTCACCGTCGCGAGGCGGCAAGATCTCGGCGGTTCGGGCGGCCCGTCGTCAGTACTAGAGCAGTGATCTCGCGCCGGCCTCTCCCTGAGGGAGAATGTTCGCGCGTCGTGTCGAAATTGAAAAGACTGTGCTTTTGACTTCGTGGACCCGGCGGAGCACGATTTGACGGGCGGGAATGCCGGAATATCGGCTCGGGACACGTCGTCGTCCTGTTCCTCGCCTTCTCTCAACGGGTTCCGCCGGTTCGCGCCGCAGCGAACGGCCTATCGTGGACGGATTCCTGCCCATGCAGCCTGCGCTGCGCCTCGTCCGCCCGGTCCGGGACGGGCGAGGCCCCCTCCCCCGGCCCGCCGCCCGCCCGGCGGCAGGCCCCGGCGGCGGCCCGCACCGGGACCGGGCGGACGCGGTCCTGTCGGTCGAGGGGCTGTCCCTCGCCTTCGGCGGCACCGTCGCCTTCGCGGAGATCGACCTCGCGGTCGGGGCCGGCGAGATCCACGCCGTGATCGGGCCGAACGGCGCCGGCAAATCCTCGCTGATCAACGCGATCACCGGCCTCTACGCACCGCGGGCCGGGCGGGTGCGGCTCGGCGCGGAGAGCTTCGCCCGGGTGCCGGCCGGGCGGCTCGCCGCGCTGGGCGTCGCCCGGACCTTCCAGAACCTCGCCCTGTTCGCGGGCCTGAGCGTGCGCGACAACGTCCTCGCGGGGCTCTCGGCCGCGCGGCGCGCCGGGCCCGCGGCCCAGATCCTGGGCCTGCCCTCCGCCCGGCGGGAGGCGCGCGCGCACCGCGCCGCTGCCGAGGCGGTGATCGGACGCCTCGGCCTCGCGGCGGTGGCCGACCGCCCCGCCGGCAGCCTCCCCTACGGGCTCCAGAAGCGGGTCGAGCTCGGCCGGGCCCTGGTGGCCGGGCCGCGGCTCCTGCTCCTCGACGAGCCGATGGCCGGCATGACGGCGACCGAGAAGGCCGAGATGACCGGCTTCATCCGGGCGGCGCGGGATCGGTCCGGGGCCGCGATCGTCCTGATCGAGCACGATATCGGCGTCGTCATGCGCCTCTCCGACCGGGTGACCGTGCTCGATCACGGCCGCCGCATCGCCACCGGCACGCCCGCGGAGGTGCGGGCGGACCCGGCGGTCATCGCGGCCTATCTGGGGCTCGCGGACGGGGAGGCGGATGCCGCCGCTGATCCCGCCGCTGATCCCGCCGCGGATGGAGACGCGGATGGAGACGCGGCCGAAGACGGGGACGCGGCCGCCGCATGAGCCCGGATCTCGCCTTCCTGATCGAGGTCGTCGTCGGCGGCCTCCTGTCGGGCGTCATGTACGCTCTCGTGGCGATCGGCTTCGTGCTGATCTACAAGACCTCGGGCGTGCTCAACTTCGCGCAGGGCGCGATGGTGCTGTTCGCCGCCCTCACCTTCGTGAGCCTGACCGAGCGCGGCCTGCCCGTCCCGGCGGCCCTGGCCGCGACGCTCGCCGCGATGGTGGTGGTCGGTCTCGGCGTGGAGCGCCTGGTGCTGCGGCCGCTCGTCAACCAGCCGCCCATCACCCTGTTCATGGCGACGCTGGGCGTCGCCTACGTGATCGAGGGCGCGGCCCAGCTCGCCTGGGGCACCCAGGTCCACGGCCTCGACCTCGGCATCGACGACACGCCGATCGATCTCGGCGGCGTGCTGGTCAGCCGGTTCGACCTGTTCGCCGCCGCGGTGGCGGGCCTGATGGTGGCGGTCCTCGCCGCCTTCTTCCGCTACACCCGCACCGGCCTCGCCTTCCGGGCGGTGGCGGACGATCCGCTCGCCGCCCTCAACACCGGCCTGCGCCTGCCCCGGATCTGGTCGGCGGTCTGGATCGCCGCCGGGATCGTCGCGCTGGTGGCGGGGCTGCTCTGGGGGGCGCGGCTCGGCGTGCAGTTCTCCCTGTCGCTGGTGGTGCTGAAGGCGCTGCCGGTGCTCGTGCTCGGCGGCTTCGACTCCGTCGCCGGGGCGATCGTGGCCGGGCTGATCGTCGGCGCGGCGGAGAAGCTGTCCGAGGTCTATCTCGGGCCGGTCATCGGCGGCGGCATCGAGGGCTGGATCGCCTACGTGGCGGCCCTGGGCTTCCTGCTGGTCCGGCCGTCGGGCCTGCTCGGCCTGCGCGCCGTCGAGCGGGTCTGAGCCGCCGTGGTGGCCCTCCCCCGCGCCGTGCCGCGCCCGCACCTGCCCGCCGGGACCCTCGGCCTCGGCGCCCTGCTGGTCCTCGCCTACGGGATCCTTCCGCTCACCGGAACGAGCTACCTGTTCGAGGCGCTGCTGACGCCGTTCCTGGCCCTGGCGCTGGCCGGCCTCGGGCTCAACCTGCTCACCGGCTATGCCGGGCTGCTCTCCCTGGGCTCGGCCGCCTTCATGGCGGTCGGGGCCTACGCGGCCTTCAACCTGTCGCTGCGCCTGCCCAGCCTGCCGCTCCCGGCGTCACTCCTGCTCGCCGGCCTCGTGGCGGCGCTCGCCGGGCTGGTGGCGGGGCTGCCAGCCCTGCGCCTGCGGGGCTTCTACCTCGCGGTCTCGACGCTCGCCGTGCAGTTCTTCGTGGTCTGGGCGCTGAACCGGATCGGCTGGATCTCCGACGACAGCCCCTCGGGCATCGTCATCGCCCCCCGGCTGGTGGTGGCCGGCCTGTCCTTCGACGACCCGCGCGGCCGCTACCTGGTCACGCTCACGGTGGTCACGCTGCTGACCTTCGTCGCGTGGAGGCTCGTGACCTCGCCCACGGGCCGGAACCTCGTGGCGATCCGCGACAACGAGACCGCCGCCCGCCTCGTCGGCGTGCGGGTCGCCCGGACCAAGCTCCTGGCCTTCGCGGCCTCGTCCTTCGTGATCGGGATCGCCGGGGCGCTCTGGGCCTTCGCGTATCTGCGCACCGTCGAGCCGGCGGGGTTCAACCTCGACCGCTCCTTCCAGATCCTGTTCATCGTGATCATCGGCGGCCTCGGCACCCTGCGCGGCGCCTTCCTGGGCGCGGGCTTCATCGTGGTGCTGCCCCTGCTCCTGTCGCGCCTCGGCGCGGCGCTGCTCGGCGACGGGTTCGATTCCGGCACCCTGGAGATGGTCCAGCGCGTCGTGCTCGGCGCCCTGATCGTCGCCGTGCTGATCCGCGAGCCCGCCGGCCTCGCCGCCCTCCTCGACCGGGCGGGCCGCCGCCTCGGCCGCCGCGCTGCCTGATCCCCTCCCCGCCCGACCAACCCCAGGACGACCATGCCCCTGACGCCTCGTCTCCGCGCCGCGCTCCTCGCCGGCACCGTCGCGCTCGCCGGCGCGGCCCCCCGGGCCGCTTGGGCCGACGAGCAGTATTTCCCGCTCCAGAGCTACCGGGTCGGCCCCTACGCGGCCGGTGGGACCGGCTTCTTCGGGGGCTTCATCGACTATCTCAACCTGATCAACGCCCGCGACGGCGGGGTGAACGGCGTCAAGCTCACCTGGAGCGAGGGCGAGACCCAGTACGAGGTCGAGCGCGGCGTCGAGGTCTACGAGCGGCTGAAGTCCCGGCCCGGCATCGCCGCCTGGAACCCGCTCTCGGTGGGCATCGCCTACGCGATGATCGACCGCATCACCGCCGACAAGGTGCCGCTGATCACGATCAACCACGGCCGCACCGATTCCACGGACGGGCGCGTCTTCCCCTACGTGTTCCCGCTGCTGCTCAACCCCTACAGCGAGACGAGCGGCATCATCCAGTATCTCGGCGCCCGCGCGGGCGGCCTCGACAAGCTGAAGGGCAAGACCGTCGCGGTGCTCTACCACGGCTCGCCCTACGGCAAGGAGACGATCCCGATCTACGCGCGGCTCGCCGAGCGCTACGGCTTCACCGTCGCGCAGATCGAGGTGCCCCATCCCGGCAACGAGCAGCAGTCGCAGTGGCTCACGATCCGGCGCCTGAGGCCCGACTTCGTGGTGCTGCGCGGCTGGGGCGTGATGAACCCGGTGGCCCTGAAGACCGCCCAGAAGACCGGCTTCCCGGCCGACCGCATCGTCGGCAATGTCTGGTCGAACTCGGAGGAGGACGTGATCCCGGCGGGTGACGCCGCCAAGGGCTACGTCGCCATCACGACCCAGGCCTCGGGCACCGCCTACCCGGTGATCCAGGAGGTCGTCGGCAAGGTCTACGGGGCCGGCAACGGCAACCTCGCCGACCGGAAGCGGATCGGCAGCGTCTACCACAATCTCGGGGTGCTGAACGGCATCCTCAACGTCGAGGCGGTGCGGATCGCGCAAGCGCGGTTCGGCCAGCGGACGCTCACCGGCGACGAGGTGCGCTGGGGCTTCGAGCACCTGCGCCTCGACGAGGCCCGGGTGGCGGCGCTCGGCGCCAAGGGCCTGTTCCACTCGATCAACGTCACCTGCGCCAACCACGAGGGCGAGGGCCGCGTCACCTTCCAGCAATGGGACGGGGCGAAGTGGACCGTCGTGTCCGACTGGATCGCCCCCGACTGGGCGAGCCTGCGCCCGATCATCGAGGCCTCCGCGACCGCCTACGCCAAGGAGCGCGGCATCACCCCGCGCGACTGCGCGGCCGAGGAGGCCGCGGACGCGGCCGGCAAGCAGGCCGCCGCGGTGGCCCGGTGAGCGCCCGGTGAGCACCGCGCCGCCCCTCCTGCAGGTCGAGGCCCTGGAAGTCGTCTACGGCGGGGCGGTGCACGCCCTGCATGGCGTCGACCTCGCGGTCCGGGCGGGGGAGATCGTCGCCCTGGTCGGCGCCAACGGCGCCGGCAAGACGACCCTGCTGCGGGCGGCGTCGAACCTGCTGCCGGCCCTGCGCGGCCGGGTCACGGCCGGGCGCCTCGCCTATGACGGGCGCGACGTGACGCGGACCCGGACCGACGTCCTCGTCCGCGCCGGGCTCGTGGGCGTGCTGGAGGGGCGCCACTGCTTCCGGAGCCTGAGCGTCCAGGAGAACCTCGTGGCGGGCGGCCTCGGGCGCGGTACGGGCCGCGGCGGCGTGCGCGCCGATCTGGACCGGGTCTACGGCCTGTTCCCGCGGCTCGCCGCGAAGCGGGGCGTCGCCGCCGGCCTGCTCTCGGGCGGCGAGCAGCAGATGGCGGCGATCGGCCGGGCGCTGATGGGGCGGCCCCGGCTGCTCGTCCTCGACGAGCCGTCGATGGGGCTCGCCCCCCGCGTGGTCGAGGAGATCTACCGGGTGCTCGCCGGCCTGAACCGCGCCGAGGGTCTGACCCTGCTGGTGGCCGAGCAGAACGTCCGCCTCGCCCTGCGCCACGCCCACCACGCCGTGGTGCTGGAGAACGGGCGCAGCGCGCTGGCCGGCACCGCCGCGTCCCTGCGGGCGCGGGACGACGTCCGGTCCCTGTATCTCGGGGGCGCCGACGATGCCGGGGCCGCCGCGCTGCCGGAGACGGGCCGCCGCGCATCGGGCTGACGGTGCCGGCCCGCGTCAGGCCTCGCGTCAGGAGTCCCGGTCGGCCCGGCGCAGGGACCAGAGCAGGGTACCGTGGGCGTCGACCAGCCACAGGGCGTTCACCGCGTCGTCCTCGATCGTCAGCGAGCGGCTGTTGGCGAGGCGCACCGCCTCCTTCGCGTCCGCGGCCGTGAGCACCTCGTCGACGCGCGGCGCGCCGATCTCGCCATCCTCGCCACGGACCGCCCCGCGCAGGCGATAATCCGGCATCCGTCGAACCCCTGTCTCCCCGCGGCCGGCGCCCGTCCGGGGCGTGCCGCGGGTGCGAAGATAGGCGCCGGCGCGGCGTGTCGAGGGTCGGCGGGCCGCTACGGCCCGTCGCGGCTCGCCAGGATCCGCTGCGGCTCCGCGAGGAACAGGGCCCGCAGCGCGGCGGCCGATTCGCGGGCCGGAAGGTCGAGGGCGCGCCGCGTCGCGGCGATTCGGGCGGCGCAGTCGTCCGAGGGGGCCGCCGCTGCGGCCATCGACCGCGCGGTGCCCGGGTCCGCGGCGGGCGCGGCCGCCCCGTCCGGCCGCGCGGCCCGTGTCCGGGCGAGGAGCGGGGCGAGCCCGTGCGACGCGGGCCGCTCGGCCCGCAGCCGCGCGTCGAGCGCCACGAGGTCGCCGGCCGCGAGGAGGCCGCAGGCCGCCGCGTCCCCCGCGCCGGCCCGCTCCAGCGTCGCCAGGATCCGCTGGCCCAGGGCGCGGACGACGGCGTCGTCGGCCGCCCGGAAGCGCCGCTGCAGGTAGCCGGCCGCCATCCGCCTCAACCCCGCGGCGGCCTCCGCCTCCGGCCGGCCGGCGGCGTAGCCGTCCCGGTACCACCGGGCGATCGGGTCGAGCCCCGCCGCCTCGGCTTGGCGCAGGATCGGCAGGTTCCGCAGGATCGCGGCCCGCGCCCCGGCCGCGCTCGGATCCGCGTCCAGGGTGGAATCGGGGAAGCGGTCCGGTCCGACGACCTCGCTGACGATGCCGGCCGCGCGCAGCTCCCCGTCCGTCGGGATCCAGATCCCGGCCGGGGGCACCGCCAGCGCCCGCGTCACGAAGGCCGCCGGCAGGCCGGCGGCCCGGTAGGCCGCCCGCTCCGGCGCGGAATCCACCGGGTGCATCCGGCCCCGCGCCCCGATCTCGTAGGGGGCGTGGAAGCCGAGCCGGCCGCCGGTCGCGAGGTAGCGCGTCCGGCCGCGGATGAAGATCAGCGTGCAGGCCGAGGCGCAGGCGTCGGGGACGTAGGTGGCGAGGCCGCGGGCCGCCACGAGCGCCCCGATCGCCGCCCCCTCCTCCACGAGGCCGCCGTCGCTCGTGAGATGGATCCGGGCGATCCGCGGGTGCGCAGCGAGGATGGCCCGGACCCGCGCGGCGACCCCGGCCGCGAGATCGCCCGCGAGCCTCAGGTCCCGTCCGCCCGGCCCGACCGTGAGCCGGGCCGGGACGTCCGGCACGCCGGCCGCGCCGCGGCCCTTCGGCGGGTGTCCGGCCGCGGCCGGGCCGGCGGCACCGAGCGCCAGGGCGGGCGCCAGGGCGAGCGCGCAGGCGGCCGTCCCCGTCCGGCGCCTCCACCCGCGGGGGAAGACCGACATGGCAGGTTTCCATCGTTCGTGGTCGGAGAGGCCGGCGCGGCCGGCAGCGACGCGCCTACTGGAGGTAGGCGACGAACATCTCGGACACGGCCCGGGACGCGTAGGCTTCCGGGCTCTCGCCCCAGCGGATCGGGAAGGCCTCGGCCACCGGGCGGCCGGCGAGGATCTGCGCGACCTCGTCGGGCATCAGGCCGTCGTCGAGGGCGCTCGCGAGGGCGGCGCGTTCGTGGGAGGGATGGGAGCGGACGCTCCGGGACAGGGCCCGGCCGAGGGCGGCGGCCGGTTCGGGGCTCAGGTCGGGACGGGTGTTCCGGGTCGTGTCATAGGTCAGCATCGGTGGTCGCCTCGCGTGTCTGATGTCGTGCGCTTTCCTCCTCTTGGACGCGGCAACACGGCAGACACGGCGCAGTCATCCGGGCGAACCGTTCCTTGCTGGTGATCACGGCAAACCTCCGTTGGGCTCCGCATCGACTGTATGTCGACACCGTCAATGTAGACGCCGGGCCCGAGAATGTGCTGCCAAATTGGCGAGGACTTGCAGCGCAGGTTGTTCGTCGAAGCCGCGAGCCGGAGCAGAAGCACGGGGTCGGCGGAGATATGCCCGGATCGCGGCCGCGATCGATCGCCGGTGCCGGCCGGCTCCCGGGACTTGCCAAAGCCGGCGCGATGCCTGAATATCATTCTATAGCAATGACTTAGCGAAACAATGCTCCGGCAACGCGCTCGTGCGGTCGAAACCTTCTCCGCCGGGCCGGGGCATCCGGAAGAGACTTCTCGCCGGCGCCGCCGGCGGAATCGGGCCGCCACCGCGACCGATTCGAGGGAGACGACACCATGGCCCCGGGGACGATGATGCGGGGCGACGCCCCGGCCAATGTGGGCGTGACGGTCCAGGGGCACGACGCCCTGGAGCGCGGCCGGCCCGGCCCGTTCCGCCCCCTGCCGTGATCGGCGACGACCGATGCATCACGCTGCCCTGCCCGCCGCGGGCGCCACGATGGCCGTGGTCCAGCCGCCCCTGCGCATCACGAGCCGCAGCACCGCGGAGGCCGAAGTCTGGGCCGCCCTGCGCGCCGAGGCCGAGGCGGCCCTGATCGAGGAGCCCCTCTATGCGGGGATCATCCAGGCGACGATCCTCGACCAGCGCTCGCTGGCACAGGCCCTCGCCTACCGCCTCGCCCACCGGCTCGGGGACGGCGACCTCGCTCGCCTGTCGATGCGCGACCTGTGCCTCTCGGCCTTCGAGGCCGACCCGCAGGCCGGCGCCCACGCGGTGCGCGACCTCGTGGCGATCCGCGAGCGCGACCCGACCTGCCGCCGCTACCTCGACCCGTTCCTGTTCTACAAGGGACTCGCCGCGCTCGAGGCGTACCGGGTCGGCCACTGGCTCTGGCACCGGGGCCGGGCGACCCTGGCGCTGCACGTCCAGAGCCGGATCTCCGAGGTGTTCGGCTGCGACATCCACCCGGCGGCCCGGATCGGTTCGGGGGTGTTCATCGACCACGCCACCGGCGTGGTGATCGGCGAGACCACGGTGATCGCCGACGACGTCTCGATCCTCCAGTCGGTGACGCTCGGGGGCAACGGCAAGGAGAGCGGCGACCGGCATCCCAAGATCGAGCGCGGGGTGCTGCTCAGCGTCGGCGCCAAGGTGCTGGGCAACATCCGCGTCGGGGCGGGCGCCAAGGTCGCGGCCGCCGCGGTGGTGCTGCAGGACGTGCCGCCCCACACAACTGTGGCGGGCGTGCCGGCCCGGGTCGTCTCGCGCCTGCCCGTCGACGAGGAGCCGGCGCTCAGCATGGACCAGTCCTTCGGCTACGGGGACGGCATCTGAGACGCGCGAAAGATTTTTCCTGACAACAAAGTCGTCCGGGCGCCGCCGCCGGGCGCGACTCCGTAGAATTAAGTTCTCTGGCCTGCCTGCCTGAGGACGGTCGTGTCCTGTTCGTCGTGCATACCACGGGATCCATTTCTACGAATCGACGAAAAATAGGGATATCATTCCGTTGACCCTTGGGCGAATCAGACTTTATCCAGACATCGCTGGAACAACGATGAAGTCGGCCCGGCCGAGCGTTCGACGATGGCTGTCGGACTGCTAGAGAATACATGATTTGATTGACGGTGCGGCCGCTCGGGTCGCGATCGTCGTCGCGTTCTGATCGGAACGACTTGCGTCCGCCCCGCACAGGCTGCGGGGCGCACCGCCGCCGCGCGGATCGGCGCGGCGCGCCTGAAATCCTGGATGGAGTGAGGACGAACGATGAGCGGACCGGGTCTGAGCGTGAGCGCCACGGCGGCACGCAATCTTGCGACGGCGACCGTCACCTCGGTCCAGAACGCGGCCAACACGCCGCGCTGGCTGCTCCGGCTCCTGCCCTTCGTGGACGTGGCGGGCGGGGTCTACCGCGTCAACCGCCGCGCCGTCGTGCTGGCCCGCCCCGGCCGGATCGATCTCGTCGCCGAGGACAAGGGGGACGGCAAGGTGATCCGTCCCGCCTCCCTGCGGGCCGTGCCGCTGTTCAGCCGGCTGGGCGATGCCGAGCTGGCGGCGCTGGCGGCCAAGTTCACCGAGAGCCGGCACAAGGCCGGAACGGTGATCCACGAGGAGGGCTCCGCCGGCCGCAGCCTCACGGTGGTGGCCGACGGCACCGTCGAGCTGACCCTGTCGGGCCCCTACAAGGGTCGCCTGCGCCAGGGGCTCGCCACGAAGGGCGACTATTTCGGCGATGCGGGCCTCGCCGGTGAGCGCGCGCCCGCCCCGGCCGTGAAGGCCCTGTCGGCCGTGACCCTCCTGACCCTCGACGCCGCCGCGGTGGAGAGCGAGGAGATCCGCGCCAAGATCGCGCAGTACCGCGAGGAGCGCGACCGCCTCAAAGGTCACACCAACTCCTACGGCGAGCAGGGGATCGAGCTGCTGGCGGTCCATACCGGCGAGCCGCGCCTGCCGACGACCTTCGTGGACTACGAGGTCGATCCGCGCGAGTACCACCTCTCGACCATCCAGACGATCCTCAACACCCATACGCGCGTTACCGATCTCTACTCCAACGAGATCGACCAGCTCCGCGAGCAGATCCGCCTCACGGTCGACGCCGTGAAGGAGCGCGAGGAGTGGGAGCTCCTGAACAACGCGCAGTTCGGCCTTCTCGGCGAGGTCGGCCCGCGCCAGCGCATCCCCACCCGCGGTGGCCCGCCCACCCCGGACGACCTCGACGAGCTGCTGAC
The DNA here is from genome assembly GCF_900110155.1 of Methylobacterium sp. UNC300MFChir4.1. Lineage (NCBI taxonomy): Bacteria > Pseudomonadati > Pseudomonadota > Alphaproteobacteria > Hyphomicrobiales > Methylobacteriaceae > Methylobacterium > Methylobacterium sp. UNC300MFChir4.1. Next base: position 103,135 of record NZ_FOCS01000014.1, read on the forward strand.
CCTGGTCTGGAAGAAGCCCGCCTTCTTCGTGGCCCATCCCCGCGCCATCGCGGCCTTCGGCCGGGAGGCGACCCGCCGCGGCGTGCCGCCGGTCGTCGTCCACCTGTTCGGCGCGCCGTTCATCACGTGGCGCGGCGTGCCGCTGGTGCCGAGCGACAAGCTGCCGATCGACCTCGACCCGGTGACCGGGGCCGAGACCACCTCGATCCTGCTGCTGCGCGTCGGCGAGGGCGAGCAGGGCGTGGTCGGCCTGCAGAAATCGGGCGTGACCGGCGAGATCGAGCCCGGCCTGTCGGTGCGCTACATGGGCACCAACGACCACTCGATCGCCTCGCACCTCGTGACCCGCTACTTCTCGGCCGCCGTGCTGGTCGAGGACGCGATCGCCCGCCTCGATAACGTGCTGCTGGGCAACTACCATGACTACGCCTGAGGCTGTCGCCCTCGGGCTGCCCGGGGCGAGCCCGGGCGAGCTGGCCCACGCGGATCTCGTCGGACGCCTCGCCCGGGAGATCTACGGGCAGGGTCAGGCCGCGAACCGGCCCTTCGCGCCGGCGCTTCCCGCCGGCCCCCAGGTCCCGCAGGCCCTCGAGAGCCTGCCCCAGCGCCCGGGCGGCGCGCCGCTGCCGAGTGCGCCCCCGGGCGTCCCTTCCGCCCCAGCGGGCGGCCAGCCCGCCGGCCTGCCGCCCGACGCCTCCGCGCTGGCGGCGCGCTCCTTCGGGGCGCCGCCGGTCGGCCTGCCGGGCCTCTCCGGCCCGACCGCGCCGAACCTCGCACCCGCGAGCCCGGCCCTCGCCGATGTCGGGGCGATCCCGCTGGTCCACCCGGCGAGCCCGCGCCCCGCCCTGCCGGACTTCTCCTTCGCCGGTGCCCCGGCGCTGGCGGCCGCCCTGCCCGGCGGTCCGGAGCTGCACCGGCAGATCGCCGCGGACCATCCCCGCGCCAACGCCTTCGCGCACGCCCTCGCCCCGGCTCTCGTGCCGGCCGATCCGTCGAAAGTCGGCCGCGATGCGGCGCAGGAGCGCTTCGCCCGGACCGGCCATCTGTCCCGGGTGCCCGAGGCGCCGGCCGGCGACTACTACTTCCTGAACCTCGGCCCCGGCCCAGCCCGCAGGGCGCCGGCGAGCCCCCGGGTGGAGCCGGCCCGCGACCCGGGCTCGGCGCCGCGCTTGGCCGCGCAGGGGTCGAGCCCGGTGGGGGCGCCCTTCGACGTGGAGCATGTCCGCCGGGACTTCCCGGCCCTGCACCAGAGCGTCAACGGCCACCCGCTGGTCTGGCTCGACAACGCCGCCACCACCCACAAGCCGCAAGGGGTGATCGACGCGACCTCGGAGTTCTACGCCCGGCACAACTCGAACATCCACCGGGCCGCCCACACCCTGGCGGCGCGCGCCACCGACCTGTTCGAGGGCGGCCGCGCGGCGGTGCGCCGCTTCCTCAACGCGCCCACGAAGGACGACATCGTCTTCCTGCGGGGCACCACGGAGGCGATCAACCTCGTGGCGAACTCGTACGGCCGGGCCAATGTCGGCCCGGGCGACGAGATCATCGTCTCGACCATCGAGCACCACGCCAACATCGTGCCCTGGCAGCTGCTGGCCCAGCAGACCGGGGCGACGCTCCGGGTGATCCCGGTCAACGACCGGGGCGAGATCATCTTCGAGCAGTACGCGGCGCTGCTGTCGGGCCGCACCAAGATCGTCTCGGTGACGCAGGTGGCCAACGCGCTCGGCACCGTGAACCCGGTGCGGGAGATCATCCAGCTCGCCCACGCCTACGGGGTGCCGGTGCTGGTCGACGCGGCGCAATCCGCGCCGCACATGCCGCTGGACGTGCAGGCCCTGGACGCGGACTTCCTGGTCTTCTCCGGCCACAAGGTGTTCGGGCCGACGGGGATCGGCGCGCTCTACGGCAAGACGCACCTGCTGGAGGCGATGCCGCCCTGGCAGGGCGGCGGCCACATGATCGAGGACGTCACCTTCGCGCGTACGGTCTACAAGGGCGCGCCCGAGAAGTTCGAGGCCGGCACACCCGACATCGCCGGGGCGGTCGGTCTCGGAGTGGCGCTCGACTACCTCGCGGGCATCGGCATGCCGGCGATCGCCGCCTACGAGCACGACCTCCTGGACTACGCGCAAGGCGGGCTCGCCGACGTGAAGGGCCTGCGCCTGATCGGCACGGCCCGGGAGAAGGTGAGCGTGATGTCCTTCGTGATCGAGGGGCAGACGAACGCGGCGGTGGCCCACCACCTCGACGGTCACGGCATCGCGGTGCGCTCGGGCCACCACTGCGCCCTGCCGGCCCTGCGCCGGTTCGGGGTCGACCAGTCGGTGCGGGCCTCGCTGGCCTTCTACAACACCCGCGCGGAGGTCGACGCCTTCCTGAGGGCGCTGCACACCCTGCCGCGACCGTGACCGGCGCGTCGCCGGCCGGCGGGCGCGGGGGCGTCGTGTCCGCCGAACCCTGCCCTGCGGGCGTGAGGATCCGCGCGACCCGTCGCCGACGTCCGGCGCGGCGCGCGGATCCTCACGCCGCCGGCCGGAGATGCCGCGTCCGCACCGTGCCGTCGATGGCCCGCAGCGCGCGGAGCACCGCGTCCGCCTCGCCCGGCGGCACGGACGCGTCCACCACGACGTAGCCGAACTCGCCGTCCGTCTGCAGGTACTGCGCGTCGATGTTGAGCGACCGGCCCGAGAAGATCGCGTTGATCTGCCCGAGCACGCCGGGCACGTTCCGGTGCACGTGGAGGAAGCGCGCGCCGGACAGGCGCGGCGGCAGCTGGACCTGCGGGAAGTTCACGGCGCCGAGCGTCGAGCCGGTCTGGACGTAGTCGACCAGCTTGCGGGCCACCTCCGCGCCGATGCGGTCCTGGGCCTCCTCAGTCGAGCCGCCGACATGGGGGGTGAGGATCACGTTCGGCAGCCCCTGCAGGGGCGAGACGAAGCGCTCGGCGTTGGAGGTCGGCTCCACCGGGAAGACGTCGATCGCGGCCCCGGCGAGGTGACCGTCGCGCAGAGCCGCCGCCAGGGCGTCCAGGTCCACGACCGTGCCGCGGCTGTTGTTGATCAGGTAGGCGCCCGGCTTCATCGCGCGGATCCGCTCCGCGCCCATCAGCCCGTGGGTCAGCGGCGTCTCCGGGACGTGCAGGCTGACCACGTCGCTCACGGCGAGCAGGGCCTCGAAGCTCTCGGCCGGCTCGGTGTTCCCGTGGCGCAGCTTGTCGGTGAGGTCGTAGAAGATGACGCGCATGCCCATCGCCTCGGCGAGGTTCGAGAGCTGCGCGCCGATATTGCCGTAACCGACGATGCCGAGCGTCTTGCCGCGCACCTCGAAGGCGCCGGTGGCCGACTTGTCCCAGCCGCCTTCATGGGCCGCGACCGAGCGCGGCACGATGCGCCGGAGCAGCATCACGATCTCGCCGATCGTCAGTTCGGCGACGCTGCGCGTGTTCGAGAACGGCGCGTTGAACACGGGCAGGCCGCGGGCGCGCGCCGTCTCGAGGTCGACCTGGTTGGTCCCGACGCTGAAGCAGCCGATGGCGGCGAGGTCGGGCAGGGCGTCGAGAAGCGCGGCGGTGACCTGCGTGCGCGAGCGGATGCCGAGGACGGTGACGTCGGCCAGTTCGCCGGCGTCCCCGGGGCTGACCGCGCGCGACAGCTGCCGGATGGCGCCGATCCCGGCCTGGGTGAAGATCCTGGACGCTGTCGGCGCTATGCTTTCGGTCAGAACGACGCGCTCGGTCGACACGGTCTGTCCTCCCTCCACGGACGGGGTGCAATCCGCGACCTTGGCGCCGGCGCGGCGCGGCGGCAAGGGCGGCGCGGGCAGGAAGGGGTTGCGGGCGCGGGCCGCCCTCCCCCGCCCCGCGGCGGACGGCCCGGCCCCGTCGTCTCGACGCGGCGCGCGGGGCCTGCCAGTGTCCGCCTCCCGGCGGCCGAGGCCGCGGAGCGACAGGTGCGTCATGACCGGATCGACAGCCCGGGCCGTCATCGTCCAGCCCGGCGGCGGCTTCGACAAGGTGACCTTCGGCGAGCGGCCCGTGCCGGAGCCCGGGCCCGGCGCGATCACCGTCCGCCTGCGGGCGAGCTCCCTCAACTACCACGACTACGCGGTGGTCAGCGGGATGTGGGGCCCGAGCGAGCCGCGCATCCCGATGTCCGACGGAGCCGGAGAGGTCGAGGCCGTGGGGCCGGGCGTGACCGAGTTCGCCGTGGGCGACCGGGTGGTCAGCACGTTCTTCCCGACCTGGCTGGAGGGCGCGCCGCGCGTCGAGGGCTTCGCCACCGTGCCGGGCGACGGGGTCGACGGCTACGCCCGCGGGGGCGTCACCGCGCCCGCCACCGCCTTCACCCGCGCCCCGCGGGGCTGGGACCACGCCGAGGCGGCGACGCTCACCACCGCCGCGCTCACCGCGTGGCGGGCGCTGCACGCCGATGCCGGCCTGAAGAGCGGCGACGTGGTGCTGGTGCAGGGCACCGGCGGCGTGTCGCTGTTCGGCCTGCAATTCGCCAAGGCGGCGGGGGCCACGGTGATCGCCACCTCCTCCAGCGACGACAAGCTGGAGCGCCTGCGCGGTCTCGGCGCCGACCACGTCATCAACTACCGCACCGACCCGGCCTGGGGCGAGACCGCCCGGCGCCTGACCGACGGGCGCGGTGTCGACCACGTCCTCGACGTCGGCGGCCCGGCGACGCTGGAGCAGTCCATGGCCGCCGCGCGGGTCGCCGGCCACGTCTCGGTGATCGGCATCCTCTCGGGGGTCGCGGGCGAGCTGCCGCTGGTGCCGGCGCTCCTGAAGCAGATCCGGCTGCAGGGCGTGCTGGTCGGCAGCCGGCGCCACCAGATCGAGATGATCCGCGGCATCGATGCCTGCGGGCTGCGGCCGGTCATCGACCGCCGCTTCCCCCTCGACGACCTCGTCGCGGCGTTCCGCCACCAGGAGAGCAACCGCCACTTCGGCAAGATCTGCGTCGAGATCTGAGCGGTCCGGCCGGTCCCGAGGCGGTGCAGCGGGCGGTGCGGCGGGCGTTCAGCGGAAGGCGATCCCGAGCCCACCGGGTATCATCAGGGCCCGGGGCGTCTCGGCCTGGCTCGGCGGCGGCGGCACGTGCGCGCAGCCGTTCTCGCAGAACGTGCGGAGTGTGCGCCGGTCGAGGCCGATGTCGCTCAGCATCTCGTCGTCGAGGGCCGAGAGAATGCGAAGATTTCGCGCCGCGATACGGCTCTTCCGGACAGATTTCAGGAACGAGAGGATCATGATCCAGCCTCCGTTGCGCCGAAAGATCCGTGGTTTGTCCACGATCGGCCGGATCAGCCTCGCTTCAATGCGGACTATGCGCATCCTCCGTTCGGATTAAGGGTGGCGCGCGGCGCGAATATTTTTGCCGGAGCGCGCTAGGCGTCCGCGATCGGCTGCGGGCAGAGCAGGAGCAGGCGCACCAGCTCGGCTTGGCGGCGCGTCCCCGTCTTCTCGAACAGGTGGCGCAGGTGCACGCGCGCCGTGTTCCGGGTGATCCGGCGGTGCGTCGCGCTCGCCGCGAGGTCGTTCCCGGCCAGGATGTCGACGGCCAGGGCCGCCTCCGCGGGCGTGAAGCCGAACTGGTCCTGGAGAATGCCGGGATCCGGCAGGCGCGGGGTCCCGGGGTCGGTGAGACGCAGGAGAACCGCGCCCTCGCCGATCGGGCCGAGCGTCCCGGGAATCGCCGAGGCGGCGACCAGGAGCGTCCCGCCCGCGCCCTCCAATCGCACCGAGCCGCCGCGATGGCCCGCGGCGCAGCGGGCGATGACCCGGCGCAGCCCCGCGCTGGCCTCGGGCGTCGCGCCGCGCAGGCCGCCGTGCTCCAGGCACAGGAGGCCGCGCGCGACGAAGGCCTGCGCCGCGCGGTTCAGGAAATGGGCCCGCCCGTACCGGTCGGCCACCGCCAGCCCCTGCTCGAGATGCTCCGCCAGGAGATGGAGCGCCGCCTCCACGAGGGTCGGGTCCGGGAAGGCCGGGGTGCCGCCGGCCTGAACCCGCCGCTCCTGGGCGGAGCCGATCCCGGATATCGTTTCGGCTCTGCGGGTGTGCAGGTGGGATTGACTGATCACGCTGGGATCCTCGCCGGATCGACATCACGATATCAGTAATAACCCGAAACTGGCGTCCCTTATTCCCGCCTCATCCCGGCGGGCCCCCGGTCCGGGACTGAAACAGGTCGGCGAAGGCGCGCAGGTCGCGCCGGTTGAGGTCCGAGACCGCCCAGTAGGTGAGGTCGCCGAGGCGCCAGCGCTCGAGCGTGGACCCGTCGCGCCGCTCCTCGCCGGCGCCGGGGCCGTCGGCGGCGGGGACCACCGTGACGCTGATGACGTGCCTGTCGCGGCGATAGACCAGGGTCGGCACGGGGGTTCCGCCGACGATGTCGACCCGGCCGCCGACCAGCGGGAAGCCCTTGTCGGACAGGTCGGGGGCCTCGGGCGCGAGGGGGGTCCGGCCGTTGAACCAGGGCTTCACCACGTGCCGGTCCGAGGAGGCTACGTCGAAGGGCTGGGGCGCCGCGAGGCCGCGGAGATGGCCGGCGAGCACGGCCGCGCCGGTATCCGGGGCGCCGTCGGGGCGGTCGAGATAGACGATCCCGCCGCCGAGCGCGGCCCCGCCGACGAGGCCGACGAGCAGCGTCGCGGCCAGCGCCTGCCGGGATCTGCGCCAGGATTCGAGCCAGGCCTCGACCCAGGTCCCGACCCAGGACCCGAGCCGGGTCCCGAGCGGGTCTCCGAGGCGGCCGCGCGACGGAGGCGGGTCGGTGAAGCCGATCTGCTCGATCACGCGCGCCCGCAGGGATTCCGGGGCGGGCGGCCCCGCGAGGGGCCCGCGCAGGGTGGCCGAGAGGTCGCGGAGGCGTTCCGCCAGGGCCCGCGCGTCGGGATCCGCCGCGAGACGGCGCTCCATGGCCAGGACTTCGCCGGGCGACAGCTCGCCGTCCGCGTAGGCGCTGAGGAGCAGGAGGGTCTCGTCGTCGGTCATCGCCCGTCCTTCGCGAGCCGTGCAAGCAGGTGCTGCCGCGCGCGGCCGAGGCGCGACATCACGGTCCCGATCGGGACCCCCGTCACCGTGGCGATCTCCCGGTAGCTGAGGCCGTGGTACTCGCGCAGGACCAGCGCCTCGCGGAAGGCCACCGGCAGGGCCTCGACCGCCCGGGCGAGCTGCCCCGCGTCGTCGCGGGCGATGAGGGTCGCCTCGGGCGTCTCCGGGACCTCGGTCAGGGCGCCCCCGATCTCCAGCTCGGCGCGGGCCTCGGGGGCGAGGTCGTCGGCGAAGACCACCGCCCGCGGCCGGTGCCGCTGCAGCCAGGAATAGCCGGTGTTGCGGACGATGGTCAGGAACCACGCTCGGGCATTGCCCTCGGCGAACCCCTCGATCGCCCGGTAGGCGCGCAGACACGCCTCCTGCATCACGTCCTCGGCGTCGGTGGCGTTGCCGGTGAGCCAGTGCGCGAGCCGGTAGCCCTCGTCCAGGCGCGGGAGAACGAGCTGACTGAAGCGCGCGCGCGCCAGGGTCGTCATGTCGGCGGCCGGGCCGGGCCCGCCCCGTCGAGAGCCTGCGAAGCCATGGGGTCCCTGCCCTCGTGCTCCTGCCTGCAGCCTTGTGCCACACAATCGGGAACCGGGCGGCGGCGGGCTTTATTCCCGCGTCCGGGCACGCGAATGTTCGGGGCGCTACTCGGGGCGCTACTCGGGGCGCTACTCGGGGCGCTACTCGGGGCGCTACTCGGG
>NZ_FOCS01000014.1:110893-159795 GCF_900110155.1 Methylobacterium sp. UNC300MFChir4.1
TCGGGGCGCTACTCGGGGCGCTACTCGGGGCGCTACTCGGGGCGCTACTCGGGGCGCTACTCGGGAAGCCTCTCTGGCCGGTGGCGCGTCGCGACCGGCCGCCCCGGAGGCGCCCGGCGGTCCGGCGCCGCGGCCTCGCTCCCGCGGTCCTGTCCGGACGGCGATCGCCGGTCGGGTGCCGGTTCCGGGCAGCCGTCCGGACCGAGGCGCTTGCGGGCTACGCGCTCGGCCGCCGCCCGTTCCGCCGCCGAGGGGTTCGCGCCGCCGCTCTTATCCTGGGCCATGGCCATGTCCAACCGGAGCGGGACCGTCCGCGGTCCCGGTCGTGGCATCCCCGGCGCTGCCGGCCCGCATCACCGCCAACGGGAAAGGGGCAGGCCCCGCCTCCTCGGAGACGGGACCTGCCCCTGGATCAACCCGCGGGTCGGGCCACGGTTCGGCGCCGGACCCGCGCGTCGGGACGCGTGCCTGCGCGACCTTAGCGGCAGACGCGCCGCGGTCCCCACGGGGTCGGACGGAAGAAGCAGCGCGGGCCGTAGAAGCGCGGCCGCCGGTACATCGGCCGGCAGCGCCCGTACGGGCCGGGCGCCCAGCCGGGGCCGCAGCCGAACGCCACGGTGCTGACCGCGGCGGGGCCGGTGAGCGTATCGGCGCCGGCGGGCGCCAGGGGCGCCGCGCCGGCGGAGGCCAGGCCGAGGCCGCCGACGACAGCCGCGGCGGCCGCGATCATCTTCACGTGCATCATCATCAGACCTTCTGTTCGGTTCCGCGCCGGTCGGCCCGGCGCAAGACCCGGTCAGAATGGTCATCGGCCCTGAATGTCGGCTGACCTCCGCCATCATCGTCTAGAAACAAACAGTCCGGCCGGCGCCCGCGCGGGGGCGGGCGCCGCGGCGGGGCTCTAGCGGCGGTCGGCGCGGCCGAGCAGCGAGGCCGCGGCCGCGGTGGCCCCCGCCAGCAGGATCCCGGTCAGGACCGGGTTGATCGAGGCCCGGGTGTAGGCGCTGCGCATGACGTGGTGGGGCGAGCCGCCCCGCACGGCCCCGTCGCGGCCGGCCGCGTGGAGGGCGCCGTCCCGCCGCTTGCCGGCCGCGCCCGCCGTCTGGCTCCGCGACATCACCTGGGCGCCCATCCAGTCGGTCGCCGCGGGGACCCGCTTTCGCAGCGCGCTCATCAGCTTGCCGCCGCCGCCGACGTAGAGGTCGCGGGGCCCGTGCTCCGCGGCGTACAGGATTGCGTCGGCGACGTCGGCAGGGTCGTAGACCGGCGGCGGCAGCTTGGGCGCCTGCGCCATGTAGTTCCGGGCATGCTCCGGGAACGGCGTGTCGATCGAGGCCGGCTTGATGAGCGTCACCGAGACCGGGGCGCCCTCCTCTTGGAGCTCCATCCGGAGCGCGTCCGTGAAGCCTTTGATCGCGTGCTTGGAGGCGGAGTACATGCCCTGGATCGGCAAGGCGAGGTCGGAGGCGACGGAGCCCAGGTTGATCAGCGCGCCGCCGGTCCGCTTCAGGTGCTGCAGCGCCACCGTCGAGCCGTAGACGATCCCCCAGAAATTGACGTCGAACAGCCGGCGATGGTCTTCGTCCGAAACCTCCTCGAGGCGGCCGAAGATCGAGAGACCGGCATTGTTGACCCAGGTGTCGAAGCCGCTGTAGGCGCGCACGGTCTCTGCGGCCAGCGCCTCGACATCCTCGCGGCGGGACACGTCGGTCACGACGGCCCGGGCCTCGCCGCCGCGCTCCTGGATGTCGCGGACGATGTCGTCGAGGGCGGCGCCGTTCCGGGCCGCCAGCACGACGCGGGCGCCGCGGCGGGCGGCCGCCCGGGCCGTGGCGAGGCCGATCCCGCTGGAGGCGCCGGTGATGACGATCACCTGCTCGCGCAGGGGCTTGTGCCGGATCTGCATGCTGCGTCTTCCTCTCTCGCGTGCTGTCTCGATGGCGGCGCTCAGCCCCGGCCTCCGCCCGGCCGGTCGCGCTCCGCGCCGAGGCTGGTCCCGCCGCGGCGCGCCTCCTCCTTCTCGGTGCCGGCCCGCTCCATCGGGCCGTCCTGCGGCCTGACCGTGCCGGTTGCGGTGTCGCGGGGGCTGTCGGCCAGGCCCGCGCGCTCCGGCTCGCCGTGCGGCATCCGCTCGGCCTGGGTGTCGTCCGGCGTGTCCGCCATGCTGCATCCCTCGCGATGGGCCTGATCCCCTGAGGGCCAACCCGTCAGGCGGCCGGCGTATCCGGCTGCCCCGGCCGCGGGGCGGCGGACGCTGCGCGCGAATCGAGGTGCGGGAGGGTGCGAGCCGGGCGAACGCGCCGCAGGAACACGGCCGCGGGGCCCGTGTTGTCTGCCAAATCTTTTTCACGAGGCGCCGATGTCAGGAACCGCCAAAAAGACCGACCCGAAACTGTGGGACAAGGTCAAGACGCAGGTCACGAAGTCCGAGAAGGGCGGGAAGCCCGGCCAGTGGTCGGCGCGCAAGGCGCAGATCGCGACCGCCGAATACAAGAAGGAGGGCGGCGGCTACGCCGGCAAGAAGTCGGCCGACAACCATCTCCAGCAATGGACCGACGAGGAGTGGGGCACGAAGTCTGGCAAAGAGAGCGGCAAGACCGGCGAGCGCTACCTGCCCAAGAAGGCCCGCGAGAGCCTGACCGACACGGAATACGCCGCCAGCACGGCCAAGAAGCGCGCCGATACCCGGAAGGGCAAGCAGTTCTCGAAGCAGCCGAAGGCCGCCGCCGAGAAGGCCGCCGCCGAGAAGGCCGCCGCGGCGCGCGAGGACGGCACGTCCACCAAGGCGTCCGGAAAAGGCAAGACGTCCGGCAAGACGACCGGCAAGTCTGCCGCCAAGGCGTCCGGCAAGGCGGAAACGACCAAGGCCGCGCTGATGCGCAAGGCCCGGGCGCAGAACGTGCCCGGCCGGTCGCGGATGTCGAAGGCGCAGCTCGAGCACGCGGTCCACGCCTGAGGCGCGCCGCGGCGGGCCCTCGCCCCCGACGCAAGACGTCCCGGGAATGGCTCCCGGGACGCTCCTCGGCTCAAGCGGCCAGTTTGATCGGGCTGGGGATGCTCAGGTCGAGAGGGGATGCGGCCTGTCCAGAGGCCCGCGCGCCGTCCCAGTGAGCGGGACGCAGCCCCCCGCGGCGCGGGGGGCGCTATCGCGGGTGGATCTCAGTACGAGCCGAACTTGTAGTTCAGGCCGGCGCGGATGACGGCGAACTCGTCGTCGCGGCGGCCGATGTTGTTGTACACCACCGGGAAGTTGTTGGCGGCGTTGATGACGAACGCACCCTGGTTGCGGGTGTTGCGGTCGAGGTTGACGTACAGGCCTTCGACCTTGAGCGTCACGGCGTTCGAACGGAAGAAGTTCAGGAACGAGTCGGTGGGCAGGGCGTACTCGATGCCGCCGCCGACCGCGTAGCCGGTACGGAAGCTGTCGTTGCCGGCGAAGCCGCCGAAGGAGCGGTCGGCGCTGCCCGAGCCGTAGGCGAAGCCGCCGGTGCCGTACACGAGGACGCGGTCGAAGGCGTAGCCGATGCGGCCGCGCACGGTGCCGAAGAAGTCGAGGCTGGAGAGGCCGCGCGGGTCGGTGACGTAGTAGCCGGGGGCCAGCGGACCGACAAGGAAGGCGTTGTTCCGGCTGCGGCCGAAGTCGAGGTACTGGGCGTCGGCCTCGACACCGACGACGATGCCGGAGCCCGGGGTGAACTGGAAGTTGTAGCCAACCTGGCCACCGCCGGTGAAGCCTTCCTGGTTGCGCTGGCTGAAGAAGGCGGTTGTGCCGTTGCCGTAGGGGGCGGGCACGCCGAAGCTGTTGGTGTTGTTGCTGCTGGCGTCGAAGGCGTAGCCGGCGTTGATACCGAAGTAGGCGCCGGTCCAGGTGAAGACCGGGACGGGGGTGAACACCGGCGGCGGGGCGGCGCGGCGCGGCAGGTCGGCGGCCGAGGCGGCGCCGGTCAGGAGAGCCGTGGCGGCGCTCGCGAGCAGAAGCTTCTTGATCATCTGGTCCTCTGTCTCCCGTTGGGCGGGATGTGTGCGGGGCGGACAGAACGCCAGGACGTGCCGGGGCGATAGTGCATCGCTGCAACAGCTCGGAATCGGGTCTTTGACCCCGAAACAGCCGGGTGCGCTGGAGCACATCGCGAAATCGACTGGTCTAGCCCGAGAAGAACTTCGGTATCCGAATGTTTCCAGAAACAAAATGCCCCGTCGCGCTCGAGCGGACGGGGCTTCAGTTTGTCGGTGAACGTTCCCAGGACCAACCAGGAAGCTTCGAGGTTTAATAAATCCTACCGGTCGGCGGCCCGCAAGCCCGATCGCGATCCCGCGAGCGGTTAACATTAATTTACGGGTGGTGCCCGCGCATCCCCGGGCGCGCGGGTGCGGGCGGCGCCGCAGATCTCGCGCGATCCCGTCCCGTATTGCGGGGTTTTCGGACGCCTTCGCGCCTCTGTGCGGGCACCACTCGCGCGTCCGGCCGCGGATCTGCGCAGATGAAACCGGCCGCCCGACTGGCCCGAGTCTTGGTCGCGCATCCCCGGGTCTTGGCGCGCGGCCGCGGCCGGATCGATCTCCTCGGCACCGGCAGATCTCGCGGGGGATCGGCGGCAGCGCGGCGCCGGTCTCCCGGCCTGTGGAGAAGGCGCCGCCGCGCCGGGCCGGCGCGGCGGCCGCGGCTTTTCCGGCGCGCCGCAGGCCCTATCTGCCGGCCTCGTCGTCGGTGGAGATTTCAGGAGACGCGCATGCACCCCGTCGCGCTGCCTTCGATGCCGGCCCTCCGGGCCCGGACCGGGATCGGGGATGTCGGCCCCGCACCGGCCGGGAGGCCTCGATGACCGACACGCCGGCGCCGTATCTCGCGGTGGCGTTCCTCTCGGCGCTGTGCCTGCTCGTGGCCGGGCTGCAGGCGGAGGGCCTCCTGTGGTGATCCGCCCCGTCCGGAGCAACGCCGCCGTCCGTCCCGGCGACCGGCGGAGGCGGGGCGCGGCGCGTCCGCCCGCGTAGCCCGCCGATGTTCGGCTTCTCCCTCAGCGCGACCGAGCCCGACAGCATCGCCCACATCATCCAGGTGGCGCTCGCGCCCGCCTTCCTGCTGTCGGCGCTGGCGACGCTGCTCAACGTGTTCTCAACCCGCCTCGGCCGGATCTCCGACAAGGTCGACAGCCTCACGGCGGAGGCCGCCCGGGCGACGGAAGCCGAGGCCGGCCGCCTCGCCCGCCGGCTAACCTTCCTGCGGCGGCGCTCCTTCGTGCTGGACGTGGCGGTGGTCCTGGCCTCGCTGGCGGGCGGCTTGATCGGTCTGGCCGTGCTCACGCTGTTCGTCGGCGCGCTGCGCGACGCGGCGACCGCGTCCGTCCTGTTCGCCTGCTTCGGAGCGGCGCTGGTCTGCACCGTGGCGGCGATCGCGGCGTTCATGACCGAGATCCTCATGGCCGGCCGCGGCGTCCGCGACGCGGTCGACCGGCAGCAGGATCAGGTTTCGACGCCGCGGTGAGGCCCGTCCCGGATCGCCCGGACGCGCTCCGCGACCGGGGGCGGGCTGCCGGTCTTCCGGAGATCGCGGGGCGAGCCCGTGCCGCGCGCTGCGGCCGCGCCCGCCGTGCGGGCTGGGCGATCCGGCGCGAACGGGCGGTGATTTCGGTTGCGGCGTGCGCGAGCCGGGCCTTAGTCTCGCCGTGGCCCGACTCCGCCGCCGGCGACGCCCGAGTGTTCCGTCATGAGCATCGCGATCCTGATTGCCTTCGTTGCCGGCGCGCTCTGCCTCGGGATCCTGTCCGCGGTCATCCCGTTCGGGCGGCGCGAGGCCGAGGAGATGGACGAGGCGGTCCCGTACGAGGACGAGTTCTTCGACGTGGGCGGCCCCGTGATCGATCTGGAGCCGCGCCACCTCACCTGACGGCGCGTCGGTCCGAAGCCTACCAGGCTGCCGATCCCCCGGTGCCGGGCGTCGCGGCGTCCTGCCGGGCCGACCAGACCACCCGCCCGGCGGAATCCCGCAGGGCCGCCGAGCCCGCGCGGCCGGCGCGCAGCTCCGCGAAGCGGGCCTTGGCGGCGGCGACCGCCGCCTCCACGAGGGGCCCGGGAATCTGCTCGTCGTGGATGATGATGCCGCCGGCGCTTTCCCGGTGGATCATGCACTGCAGCCGGTAGGGCGCCTGGGTCTCGGGCGTGGCCATGTGGCGATCTCCCGTCCGGTCACGGGGCCCGCGCGCCGCCGGAACGGGCGTGGCGCAAGGATCCCGGGCGCCGGCCTCTCTCGGTACGACGCGTCGAGCGCGATCCATACCAGATCGGTCCGGCCCGCGGGCGATCCCGCGCGGTGCCTCTCGCGCTCGCCCCCAACATCCCGCGCGGACGGGCATTGCCCGGCGGTCGGACGCCGCCCTGGCTCCGTCAGGCCGCCTCGCCCGCCGCGTCGTCGGCGTCCGGGATCGTCTCCGGATCGCCCACGAAGGCGTCGTGCCGGTCGGCCGTCGCGACGCGCTCGCGGTGTGGTCGGCCACCTCGCCGCGCTCAACCGCGCCTGCGGGTGTAGCGCTCGACCACGCGCTGCCGGTGCGACGGGAGCTCCGGCAGGCGGGAGGGGCCCGCCAGGGCACGGTCCCGGGCCGCGGGGGGCCGGGGCGCGGGCAGCAGCTCCGGCGGGAACCGGGGCGTCTCGACGACGACCGCCTCCAGCACGATGGGCCGCATCCGCGGCGCGGAACGCACCGGTCGGCCAGGCCGTGCCGCGAGGGTGCCGAAGGTGCCGAGGGCCCAGAGCCCGAGGCAGAACAGGCCGATCAGGATCCCGTCCCAGGACGGCTCGGTCCGGCACATCAGGATCCCGGTGCCGGTGAGGGCGGCCGCGGCCGCGAACAGGCGCGGTGTCGGATCGGCGGAACGCATGCACCACCGTCGGTGCGGAGCCCTAGGGACGCGTGAACGGGATCGCTTGAATTGTCGGCACCGCCGGATTCTCCCCAGGCTATTCCCAGGTTCTCTCCAAGTTCTCCTCAGGTTCTCCCGGTACGCACCGGCCCCGGCGGCCGGGACGGGCACCGCGGCCCGGCGGACGCGCCTCAGTCCGCCAGGCTGGACGGGGCCTGCCACGCGACGCCGGCATGCTCGCGGATGTCACCGGCCCGGGATCCGGTATCGGCGTCGCTCGTCCAGTCGCCGGGCTCGGCGACGTGGGCGATCTCGGCGTCCGGATAGGCGGCCGCCAGGAACAGGCGCGCCTCGCCCTCGGCCTCGGCCCGGACCGTCACGAGCGGCCGCTCGCCGCCCGCGTCGCGCACCTGCGCGATGAACAGCTTGGTCATGGTCTCCCTCCGGACTCGTCCGCCGGCGCGGCGGGATCAGGCCTGCAGTTCCTCGACGTGGAGGCCGCCAGCCCGCAGATGGTTCGGGATCCGCGTGCGGTCGCTGAAGCCGGCGGCGCGCGCCATCGCGTCGAGGGCGGCCATCGGATCTAGCGCCGCACCGCTCCAGAGAATCGCGCCCGTCGCCGCCTGCATGATCCGGAACACCTTCACGCCACGCTCCCGGTCTCGACCCTCGGACAAGCCGGGGGGACTCGCGGGTGTTCCCGACGAACCGTGGCGGGCGCGCTGCGGCCGATTCGCGCCGGCCCGGCCCCGGCGGGAACGGGCGCCGCCGGGGTGCGGTTCTCCAGCCGACGCCGGCACAAGCCGGCACGGCGACGACCCGCGTCGAGACCCCGCTCGGGATCCAAGGAGAGCCATGACCAGCCGCACCGTTCAGTCCGCCCTGCTCGCCCTCGCCCTCGTTGCCGGCAGCGCCGGGATGGCCGCCGCGCAGAGCACGCCCAACGGCAACACCTCGTCTCCCGGCGCCCCCGCGGGCGACAACAGCACCGGCAACGGCGCCACCGGCAGCGGCGCGGCCCCGAGCGGCCGGTAACCGCCGGTTAACCATAAGGGTCGAAGCCCTCGATCCTCACAACCGTGCAACTCACCGTCCCGCGGCCACCCGGCCTGCGGGACGTTCTGTTTCACGGCCGCTTGCCGGCCCCTTGCCGGCCTCTCGCCGGCCTCTCGCCGGCCTCTCGCCGGCCTCTCGCCGGCCTCTCGCCGGACTCTCGCCGACCGCGCCGGGACGGGGCACGGCGCGGAGTCCGGTGATTGGAACGGAGTGCCACTTTTCTGGGCAGACAGAATCGCCATATTGTCGGCGTGACCGGGCCGCGCTCGGCCAGGACTAACACGGGCGATGCGACCGAAACCGATCCTGCAGCTCAGGGGCGAGAGCCCGGGTCATCGTCAGGCCGACGACTGGCGCGACGCCGTCGCGCCGTTCTGGGATTTCACGATCCGCCGGGAGGACCTGCCCGATTTCCGCGGACAGTCCCGAGTCCGTCACCTCGGCACCGCGATCGTCTGCAGCGCCCGCGCCTCCGGGCTCCGGTTCGTGCGCGCGCGGGCCCTGACCGCCCGGATGGGCGTCGACCACATCGTCGCCCACATGCGCGTCTCCGGGCAGTCCCGGGTCACGATCGGCGGCCGGGAGCGGGACTGCGCCCCCGGCGACATCTGCCTGTTCGACCTGTCGCAGCCGCTCTCCGCCGCCTCCACGGACTACGAGGCCATCACGGTGGTGCTGCCGCGCCCGCTCTTCGGATCCCGGCAGAGCGGCCTCGACGCCCTGCACGGCTCGGTGATCCGGGGCGCGACCCCGTTCGGCCGGATGCTCAGCGACCACCTGCACTCCCTGAGCGCGCACGCGACCGGGTTCTCGGAGCCGGAGGCCGCGGCGGCGGCCGAGGCCACCGCCGCGCTGCTCGGCGCGGCGACCCTGGGCCTGCCGGAGGACGGAGGGGGCACGCAGCCGCCCGAGCGGGCGCCTCTGCTCGTCGCGATCCGGCGCTTCATCGAGGCCGAACTGGCCTCCGCGGACCTGTCCGCCGAGACGATCGGGCGGCGGTTCGGTGTCTCGCGGAGCGCCCTCTACCGGCTGTTCGTCCCCCTCGGGGGGGTCTCCGGCTACGTCCGGCAGCGCCGGCTCGCCCGCGCCTACCGCGACCTCGCCACCGGCGACGGGCGCTTCGCCCGCATCTCCGAGGTGGCGTATCGCTGGCGCTTCGAGAGCCCCGCGCATTTCACCCAGGCCTTCCGCGCGGAGTTCGGCTGCGCCCCCCGGGACGTCCGCGACCGGGCCGCGGCCGAGCCCGACCGGTCCCCGGCCGCGGAGCCGCCGGCCCAGGCCGAGACCTGGGCCGACTTCTACCAGTGGGTCCTCAAGCTGGCGGCCTGAGGGGGCCGGGGCCGGCACCCCGGACCTTGTGCCCCCGGCCTCGGATGGATCATAAGGGCCGCGATGACCTTCGGGGTTCGGCATAGGCGCCCGGCCGGGGCGCGGGGCTGGTGGGCGCTCGCCGCCCGCGCGCTCGCGCTCGTCCTGGCGCTGACCGTCGCCGCTCCGGGCGTCGGCCTCGCGGCGGATCTCGCCTTCCACGCGGGCGGCCACCACGACCGGGGCCAGGGCCCCGCCCTCGACGCGCCGGCGGCGCCCGCGACCGTCGATCCCGGCCTCTCGGAGCACCTCCATTGCGGCTGCCATCAGGCGGCCCGCCTGGAGGCGACCGAGATCGCGCCCCCGGCCGCCCCCGGCCGGGTGCTGCCGGGCGCCCTCGCCCAGGGCCGCCCCTCCGTCAGTCCCGACCGCCTGCCGCGGCCTCCGCGCGCGTGAGCTGACGCCGCCCGCGGGCGGCGCTCCGCCCGGCTGCCGAACCGGCTCCGGGTTCATCCCCACGCGACACCTGAACGGGACCCTCCGGGACCGCCGCGCGCGGCACCCCGCCCTCCCGGCCGAGCAGCTTCCCCATGCGCATCATCCTGTCCGTGGCCGCCGCCGCGGCACTCCTGGCCGCCGGCTTCGCCCTCGGCGCCGCCCCCGCCGTCCCGACCCTGCCCGACCGTCTCCGGCAGACCCTGGCGTCCGTCGGGCTCGCCCGCGCCCCGGCCGACGACCACGATCAGCGCTACGCGGCGGCCGCACCGGACCGGCCCAAAGCCGCGCCCGACCCGCACGCGGGCGACGATCACGCCGGCCACGACCACGACCACGCGCACAACAACGCGCACGGCCACGCGCACAACCACGCGCACGGCAACGAGCACGGCGACTCGCACGGCGCCGACGAGCCTCACGAGGCGGGCACGATCCGGATGCGGCCCGATCAGGTCGCCGGCCAGGACATCGTCACGCGCAGAGTGGAGGGCGGCACGCTGGCGCGCCACCTCCTCGTCCCCGGCACGATCACGCCCGACACCGACCGGATCGCCCGGGTCCCGGCCCGGGTGGTCGGGACCGTGGCGGAGATGCGCAAGCGCCTCGGCGACGCCGTGCAGGCGAACGAGGTCGTCGCCATCCTCGACAGCCGCGAGGTCGCCGACGCCAAGAGCGAGTACCTCACCGCCCAGGTCCAGGCCGAGCTGCAGACGATCAACTTCGAGCGCCAGCAGAAGCTGCTCGCCTCGCGCAGCGCCTCCGAGGCCGCGTTCGAGACCGCCCGGGCCGCCTATCTGGAGAACCGGCTCCGGGTCGACCTCGCCCGCCAGAAGCTGTCGGCGCTCGGCCTCGACGCCGCCGAGGTCGCCGTCGCCCAGAAGCGCGACGAGGCGACGCCGAACCAGTCGACGCTGCGCCGCTATCCCCTGCGGTCGCCGCTCGCCGGACGCATCGTCGAGCGCAAGGTCGATGTCGGCACGGCGGTCGGCAAGGAGGGCGATCCGGCCGACCTCTACACGGTGGCGGACCTCTCCACGGTCTGGATCGAGCTGTCGGTGCCGACCGTCGACCTCGCCCAGGTGCGGGAAGGCGCCCGCGTGACGGTCACGCCCGGCCGGACGGGCGAGACGGAGCGCCGGGCGGAGGGCCGCGTGATCTTCGTCAGCCCCTTCCTCAACCCCGACACGCGCTCGGCCCGGGTGGTGGTCGCCCTGCCGAACCCCGACTTCGCGTGGCGGCCCGGCACCTTCGTGACCGCCGAGGTCGAGATCGCGCAGGATTCGGTCCCGGTCCGGATCCCCAAGGCGGCGGTCCAGACCGTCGAGGGCCGGAGTGTCGTCTTCGCGCGCACGGCCGAGGGGTTCGAGAAGCGGCCGGTCACCCTCGGCCGCTCCGACGACGAGGCCTTCGAGGTCACCGCCGGGCTCGAGCCCGGTGCCGAGATCGCGGTCGGCAACGCGTTCCTGCTGAAGGCCGAGCTCGGCAAGGCCGACGCCGGCCACGCCCACTGAGGAGACGGACGATGATCAGCCGCATCCTCGCCGTCTCGGTCCGCCAGCGCTGGCTGGTGCTGCTCCTCGTGCTGCTGGCCTCGGCCTTCGGCGCCGCCGCGCTCACGCGGCTGCCCATCGACGCCGTGCCCGACATCACCAACAACCAGGTCCAGATCAACACCCTGGCCCCGTCCCTGTCGCCGGCCGACGTCGAGCGGCAGGTCACCTACCCGGTCGAGACGGCGCTCGCCGGCATCAAGGGCCTCGAGTACACCCGCTCGCTCTCGCGCAACGGCTTCTCGCAGATCACCGCGGTCTTCGCCGAGTCCCTCGACATCTACTTCGCCCGCCAGCAGGTCGCCGAGCGCATCGCCCAGGTGCGGGAGGAGCTGCCCTCCGGGGTCGAGCCGCGGATGGGCCCGATCTCCACGGGCCTCGGCGAGATCTACATGTGGTCGGTCCAGTACGCGCCGCTGCCTGAGCGCGCGGCCGTGCCGGCGGGCCGGCCGGGCTGGCAGCCGGACGGGAGCTACCGGACCCCGGAGGGCCAGGCGCTCAGGACGGAGCTGGAGCAGGTCGCCTACCTGCGCACGGTGCAGGACTGGATCGTGCGGCCGCAGATCAAGTCCGTCGCCGGCGTCGCCGGCGTCGACGGGATCGGCGGCTTCGAGAAGCAGTACCACGTCCAGCCGGACCCCACGAAGCTCACCGCCCTCGACCTGTCCTTCGCGGACGTCGCCCGGGCGCTCCAGGCCAACAACGCCAACCAGGGCGCCCGCTACCTGGAGGATAACGGCGAGAGCTACGTGGTGCGCGCCGCCGGCCGCCTGGAGAGCCCGGAGGCGATCGCCGACGTCGTCGTGGCGAGCCGCGGCGGCGTGCCGGTGCGGATCC
This sequence comes from Methylobacterium sp. UNC300MFChir4.1, assembly GCF_900110155.1. Taxonomy (NCBI): domain Bacteria; kingdom Pseudomonadati; phylum Pseudomonadota; class Alphaproteobacteria; order Hyphomicrobiales; family Methylobacteriaceae; genus Methylobacterium; species Methylobacterium sp. UNC300MFChir4.1. The sequence continues at coordinate 123,001 of NZ_FOCS01000014.1, forward strand.
GCGACGTTGCCACGGTGCGGATCGGGCGCGACCTGCGCACCGGCTCGGCGAGCGAGAACGGGCAGGAGACCGTCATTGGCACCGCCCTGATGCGGATCGGCGAGAACAGCCGCACGGTGGCGGCCGCCGTCGATGCCCGCATGGACCAGATCCGGCGGGCCCTGCCCCCCGGCATCGTCGTCCAGACCGTCCTCGACCGGACGCAGCTCGTCGAGGCCACGATCCGCACGGTGGGCAGGAACCTCGCCGAGGGCGCGGCCCTCGTGATCGTCGTCCTGTTCCTGCTGCTCGGCAACATCCGGGCGGCGCTGATCGCCGCGCTGGTCATCCCTGCCGCCATGCTGATGACCGTGACCGGCATGGTCGAGGGGAGGATCTCGGCGAACCTGATGAGTCTCGGGGCGCTGGATTTCGGGCTCATCGTCGACGGGGCGGTGATCATCACCGAGAACGCGCTGCGCCACCTCGCCGAGCGGCAGCACGCCCTCGGGCGGCCGCTCGTGCTGGAGGAGCGCCTGGAGACGGTGCGGGACTCGGCCGAGGAGATGATCGCGCCGTCCCTCTACGGGCAGGCGATCATCATGCTGGTCTACGTCCCGCTCCTGACCTTCACGGGGGTCGAGGGCAAGATGTTCCAGCCGATGGCGCTGACCGTCATCCTCGCCCTGGCGGCGGCCTTCGTGCTGTCGCTGACCTTCGTGCCGGCCCTGATCGCCATCGCGCTGACCGGCCGGGTCACCGAGGCCGAGAACCCCCTCGTCCGGGGCCTGAAGGCGCTCTACCGGCCCGTCCTCGCGGCGGCGATCCGGGCGCCCGCCCCGTTCGTCGGGACGGCGCTGCTCCTCCTCGCGGGCGCAGGGCTGCTCGCCACCCGGCTCGGGACCGAGTTCATCCCGCAGCTCGACGAGAAGAGCATCGCCCTCAACGCCACACGGATCCCGTCCACCTCCCTCACCCAGTCGCAGGCGATGCAGCTCAAGGTGGAGCGGGCGATCGCCAAGTTCCCGCAGGTCGCCTACGTGTTCTCGAAGACCGGTACCGCCGAGGTCGCCACCGACCCGATGCCGCCGAATTCCTCCGACACCTTCGTGATGCTCAAGCCGCAGGCGGACTGGCCCGACCCGGGCCTGTCGAAGGCCGAACTGCAGGAGCGGATCGAGGCGTCCTTGAGCGAGCTCGCCGGCAACGTCTACGAGTTCTCCCAGCCGATCCAGCTGCGCTTCAACGAGCTGCTCGCCGGGACACGGGGCGACCTCGCCGTGAAGGTGTTCGGCGACGCCTTCGAGCCGATGCTGGAGACCGCCAACAGGATCGCCGCGATCCTGCGCGGGATCCCGGGCGCCGACGACGTGAAGGTCGAGCAGATCACCGGCCTGCCGGTCTTCGAGATCAGGATCGACCGGACCGAGGCGGCCCGGCTCGGCCTCAGCACCGGGGCGATCCAGGACGTGATCGGCGCCGCCATGGGGGGCCGGGACGCCGGGGTCGTGTTCGAGGGCGACCGGCGCGTGCCGATCGTCGTGCGCCTGACCGATCAGGTCCGCGAGGACCGGGAGGCCCTGGAGAACCTGCCCGTCCCCCTCCCCCCGGGCGCGAACGGCAAGGCCGCCTCCGTGCTCCTGCGGCAGGTGGCGCAGTTCTCGGTGAGCGAGGGGCCGAACCAGATCAGCCGCGAGAACGGCCGGCGCCGGGTCGTGGTCACCGCCAATGTCCGCGGGCGCGACATCGGCTCGCTGGTGGCGGAGGCGCAGGCGAAGGTCGCCGCGCAGGTGACCCTGCCGGCGGGCTCGTACGTCACCTGGGGCGGCCAGTTCGAGAACCTCGCCTCGGCTCAGGCGCGGCTCACCGTGGTGGTGCCGGTGTGCTTCTTCCTGATCTTCCTGCTGCTCACCTCGGCGCTCGGCAGCGCGCGGGACGCGCTCCTGGTGTTCAGCGCGGTGCCGCTGGCGCTCACCGGCGGCATCGCGGCCCTGTGGCTGCGGGGGATGCCGCTGTCGGTGCCGGCCGCGGTCGGGTTCATCGCGCTCTCGGGGGTGGCGGTGCTCAACGGCCTCGTGATGCTGACCTTCATCAAGCAGCTCGTCGCCGCGGGCCGGCCGCTGCGGGCGGCGATCCGCGAGGGCGCCCTCACCCGGCTGCGGCCGGTGGCGATGACCGCGCTGGTCGCCTCCCTGGGTTTCGTGCCGATGGCGCTCGCCACCGGCACCGGGGCCGAGGTGCAGCGGCCGCTGGCGACCGTGGTGATCGGCGGCCTGATCAGCGCGACCCTGCTGACCCTGGTGGTGCTGCCGGCGCTCTACGCGCGGTTCGGGCGCGCCGGTCCGGCCGACCGCGCCGCGCCCACGGCGGAGCCGGTGGCGGATCGCGCCGCCTGACGGCGCCCGCGCCGCGGCCGCGCCCGTCGCCGGGCGGGACGGTCGTCAGGCGGGGAGGATGTGCAGCATCCCGCCGACCATGCCGAGGGCGCCGATGCCGATCAGCCCCACGGCGATGTAGAGCCGCATCCGGCTCTCGTCGGCGGCCGACGGCGGCTGGGGGTCTTCGGGCAGGTCGAACCAATCCATCGGGTGAGCGCAGCCGGTCGGGTGGGCGGGAGGCGCCGCCCTAGGCCGGCCGGATGACGACGGGATGACAACGGGATGACGGCGGTATGCCGGCCGCGCAGGCCGCTACGGCTTCACCAGCAGCACGTTCACCGCCTTGGCGAGCACGTGGACGGTGTCGCCTTCCTTGAGGCCCAGCTCCTCCAGCGAGTCGACCGTCATGACCGAGGCCATGCGGTAGGCGGTGCCGACCAGTTCCACCTCGACCTGGGCCATCACGTCCCCGCGCTTGATCGCCGTCACCGTGGCGGGGATGTCGTTGCGCGCGCCGTGTTTCATGGGACCTTCCGGGTTGCGCGGCCCGTCCGGCCGCCGTCCAGGCCTATCGCGGCCGGGGCCTCGGCATCAATCACGACGCCGGGTCCCCGGCCTGGAGACCGCCGGGCAGCGGCCCCGGGCAGGGCAAGATCAGCGACGGCCGGAGGCTCCGGCCGAGCCGCCATCGCTGCCGCCGGGCTGGAATCCGGCCGCGTTCGGCGGCCCCTTCATCCGGCCGTCCTGCTTCGGCATCTCCGAGCCCGGAGATCCGGTCGTCGTGCCCGTCGTCTCGCCTTTGCCCGTCGCGCCCTGGCCCGTGTAGCCGGCCGCGTTGGGCGAACCCTGCATGCGGGTCCCGGTATTCTCCGCGGCCGTGGCGGCCGCGCCTGTCGCCAGGAGGCCGGCGACGGTCAGGCTGATCAGCGTCTTCATGTGCGAATCCTGCAAGCGTTTCCCCAGGCCGCCTCTCCGGGCGTACCGGGGCAACGCGGCCGGCCGGATCCCGTTCACGCCGCCGCGACCGGACCGGCGCGGGCGCCGGGGTTGCGGGACAATACTTGCTGCGATGCGATATTTCTGCATCGAAGACGGGGCGCGAGCCCGTCACGCGAGGCAATGTATTGATTTATGTACGGAGTTGAGCCGCCCGGCACAATTGCATTCCGTCGCAGAATCTGTTTGAATATTCGGACGCGTTGCATTCCATCGTGGTGACTGAATTCGCTTGCGGCCTATCGGGCTCCGCGAGGAGGTCGAACATGTACGCTTTGGCCAAGACCAGAGAGAGAACCGACTGGGAGCTGGTCGTCGTCTTCGGCAGCTGGATCGTCTTCGAGATCGCGATCCTGATGCTGTGCTTGGTGTCGATGTAGGCTTTCTTCGGGACTACGCCCGATCCGTCGCGCCCCGGGCGGTGCCGGATCCCCGGCCCGGTGGCCGATGCTTGGAGATGCGCGGAGACGCTTGAGAAACCCGCGCGTGCCGGGGCATGCTCTGCCGATCGCAGGAGTCGCCGACAGGGTCGGCGCGACGGCAGGGGACGGGTGCATGGCGAAGGCGGTGCGGGCGGGCGGTGATCGCGAGGCGCGTCAGAGACCCCCGGCCGAGGACGTCCACGCCGTGGAACTCGCGCGCCTGCGCGCCGAGGATCCGGCGCCGCGGCCGCCGGGCTGGCAGCTCTCGCTCCAGGCCGTCCGGCGCTTCATCTGCGGCGACGGCGCGACGCCCGCCAAGGTGGTCTGCGCCCCGGCGCTCGTGGAGCGGGCCATGGTCACCCTGGCGACCTCCCGCGCCCTGCTGCTGATCGGCGAGCCCGGGACCGCCAAGAGCCTGCTCTCGGAGCTCCTCGCCGCCGCGATCAGCGGGCGCTCGACCCTGACGATCCAGGGTGGCGCGTCGCTGACCGAGGACCAGATCCGCTACGGCTGGAACTACGCGCTGCTCGTCGCCGAGGGGCCGAGCCCGCGCGCCCTGGTGCCGGGCGCCCTCCATACCGGCCTCAGCGAGGGGCGGATCGTCCGCTTCGAGGAGCTGACCCGCTGCCCGCTGGAGGTGCAGGACAGCCTTCTCTCGGTCCTGTCCGACCGGGTGCTCGCGGTGCCCGAACTCACCGGCGCGGACGGGATGGTCTACGCCCGGGAGGGGTTCAACCTGATCGCCACGGCCAATACCCGCGACCGGGGCGTCAACGAGATGTCGGCGGCCCTCAAGCGCCGGTTCGGCTTCGAGACCGTCTTCCCGATCGCCGATCTCGACGCCGAGCTCGCCCTGGTGCAGCGCGAGGCCACCGCCCTGCTGGCCCGCTCCGGCGTGCCCCGCGCCCCGGATCCGGAGGTGCTCGAACTCCTCGTGACCTGCTTCCGGGAGCTGCGCGAGGCCGTGGACACCGAGGGCACCGGCATGGAGCGGCTCTCGTCCGTGATGAGCACCGCGGAGGCGGTCAGCGTCGCCCACGCCATCGGCGTGAAGGGCCATTTCCTGCGCGGCGATGCCGGCCGGCCGGAGGACATCGTCGCCTGCCTCGCCGGCACCGCCGCCAAGGACGACGCCGAGGACCTCGCCCGCCTGCGCCGCTACCTCGACCAGCGCGTCAGCCGCCGCTCCGGCGCGGCGTGGCGGGAGTTCTACGCGGCGCGGCACCTCCTCACCCCGCAATGAACCCCGCAACGAGCGGTCCCGCGCCGGATCCCGGCCGCCTGACCGTCATCGGCGTGCGCCACCATTCCCCGGCCTGCGCCGGGCTCGTCCGGCGCACGATCGCGGCGCTGCGGCCGGCCTGCGTGCTGATCGAGGGGCCGGTCGACTTCAACCCGCACCTGCCCGACCTCGCCCTCGGCCACGACCTGCCGGTGGCGATCTTCTCGTTCCGGGCCGACGCGGCGGGCAGCGCCGCCTCCTACACGCCGTTCTGCGCCTTCTCGCCGGAATGGCAGGCCCTGGAGGCGGGCCGGGCGGTGGGTGCCGAGACGCTGTTCTGCGACCTGCCGGCCTGGGACCCGGCCTTCGGACGCCGCGCCAACCGCTACGCCGACCCGCACGGGGCGCGCGCTGAGGCGGCCGAGCGGGCGCTGGCCGCCGCCCTCGGCGTCGCCGACCAGGACGCCCTCTGGGACGTCCTCGCCGAGGCGGCGCCCGAGGCGGAACTGCCGGCCCGGCTCGACCGCTACTTCGCCCTGCTGCGCCCGCCCGGCACGGACGATCCCGCCGAGGAGGCCCGCGAGCGCTTCATGGGCGCCTACGCGGCCCACGCCCTGCGGGCGGCCGGCGACCGGCCGGTCGTCCTCGTCTGCGGCGGCTGGCACGCGGACGCCGTCCGGCGCCACGCCGCGCGCGCGGATGGGACCCGGCCCGAGCCGGCGCCGCCGGAGCCGGACCTGCGCACCGGCAGCTACGTGGTGCCCTACGCCTATCCCCGGCTCGACCGGTTCTCGGGCTACGCGGCCGGCATGCCTGCGCCGGGCTACTACGAGCGCGTGGCCGAGTCGGGCCTCGCCCCCGCGGCCGACTGGGCGATGACGGCGATCACCGCGGCCCTGCGCGAGGCCGGGCAGGTCGTCTCCACCGCCGACCGCGTCGCCTGGCGGGTCCACGCCGAGGCCCTCGCCCGGCTGCGCGCCCATCCCGCGATCCTGCGCGCCGACCTGATCGACGCGGCCCTCGCGGCCCTGGTGAAGGACGCCCTCGACCGCCCGCCCGCCTGGGCGGCCGGCCGCGCCGCGCCCGGCCACCCGGCGCTCGCCGCGATGCTGCGGGCGCTCACCGGCCCGCGCGAGGGACGCCTCGCCCCCGGCACCCGGCAGCCGCCCCTCGTGGCCGACGTCGCCGAGCGCCTGCGCGCCGCCGACCTGGAGCCGGGGCCGGCCCGCCGCAGCGTCGACCTCGACTGGGCCGAGCCCGGTGACCGGGCGCGGGCGCACCTGCTCCACCGGCTGGTCCTGCTCGGGTTGCCGGGGATCGCCCGCGAGGGCCCGGACCGCGCCGGGCCCGGCCTGCCGCGGGAGCGCTTCACGCTCGTGCGCCACCCGCACTGGCTCGGCGCCCTGATCGAGGCCTCGCTCTGGGGCGGGACCCTGGAGATGGCCGCCTCCGCCCGGATCACCGCCCGGGTCGAGGCGGCGCCCGATTCCCTCGGAATCCTCGCCGGAGCCCTGTCCGACGCGCTGTTCGCCGGCCTCACCCTGGAGGGCGAACTGCTCGCCCGCCTGAGCGCGGGCATCGCGGCGGCGCACGACGCCGCCGCCCTGGGCGCCGCCGGGGCCGGGATCGTGCGGCTGTACCGGTTCGGCGACGCCTTCGCGCCGGCGCGGCCGGCCCTGGCCCGCCTCTGCGCCGTCCTGGCGGCCCGGGCGCTCTTCGTCGTCGAGGCCGTCCAGGACCCCCGCGCGGGGCTCGGCGCGATCCCGCTGGTCCTCGCCTGCCGCGACCTGTTCCGCGAGGTCGGCGCGGAGATCCCGGGCCTCGACGACCTGCGCGCCCCGTTCTCCGCCATGCTCGGCCGCCGCCTCGCCGATCCGGCGACGCCGCCGGCCCTCGCGGGGGCGGCGCTCGGCTTCCGGGTCGCCTGCGGCGCGGCCGGATCGGACCCGGAGGCCGCCCTGGCCTGGCTGCGCCGCTTCGGCCTGCCCGCGACGCTCGGCGACTTCCTCGCCGGCCTGTTCGCCCTCGCCCGCGAGGAGATCGCCGCCGACGCGACCCTCGCCTCCGTCGAGGGTCTGGTGGCCGCCTGGGGCGACGACGACTTCCTGCGCGCGCTGCCGTCCCTGCGGATGGCCTTCGCGTGGTTCCCGCCCCGGGAGCGCGAGCGCATCGCCGTCGCGATCCTGCGCCGGAGCGGCCTCGGCGAGGCCCGGGCCGAGGTCGAGGCCCTGGCCTGGATGCGCCAGCGCGCCCGCCCGGCCGATCAGGCCGAGGCCCTGGCCCGCGAGGCGCGGGTCGCCGCGCGGCTCGCCCGCCATGGGTTGACCTGAGCCGCGACAAGGAAAATTTTACCGCCGCGCCACGGGGAGAGGACTGCATGCAGCGTTACGAGCTGACGGCGGGAACATCCGCGAAGTTCTGGGAGGCCGGAGCCGAGGACAGCGTTCTCATCGTGAGATTCGGCCGGATCGGCACGCAGGGGCAGTCCAAGACGAAGAGCTTTCCGAGCGCGCAGGCGGCCCAGGTCGAACTCGACCGGCTGGTGCGGGAGAAGACCGGCAAGGGCTATCGCCCGGCGGGTGAGGCCGCGCCGGCCGGACCGGATCCGGCCTCCGGAGCGGGCGCCGCGGCGACGGGCAACGCCGCCGCATCCCCGGCGGCCGAAGCTCAGGTCGCCGAGGCCCGGTTCGCTGAGACCGGGACCGCCGGGACGTCGCCCGCCCCCGCCGCCGGCGCGGAGGCGCGCCGCGTCCCGATCTTCACCGGTACGCCCCTGCCCACCCGCAGCCGGCCCGGCGCGCCCCTCGACGCCGCCGCCGACTGGGCCGCCTTCGCGGCGCGGATCCGCCCGCTGCTGGCGGCCGCCCCGGACGAGGCGCGCGCGCCGGCCGAGGCCCTCGCCGCCCGGCTCGACAGCGCGCCGCCGGCCCTCGACCCGGACGAGGTCCGCGCTTGGCTGGAACAACTCGAGGCGGCCTGCCCGGCGCTGAGCCAGCGCCCCTGGGGCGCCAAGCCCGGACCGCAGGGGCCGGCGGCCCGGGCGGCGTTCACGCATCTCGCCCGCTGGCTCGTGGCCCGCTCCGGCACCGGGGGGACGCTCGTGGCCCTGCTCGACCGGCTGCGGCCCCGTCCCTCCGGCCGCTACGGCTCGCTCCCGGTCTCGGCCTGGGACATCCCCACCACCTTGGGTCTCCGGGCGGCCCTGGTCGCCGCCCCCGAGGCGGCGTACGCGGAGGCCCTGGACGCGGCCCTCCGGCTCGCCGCTTCGGACCCGGAGCCCACCCTCGCCCGCTGGCTCGCGGTGATCTTCGCGGACGACCGGCCCGGCGCCGACCACGCCCTCTCCGCCCGCGCGGTGCTGGCGCGCTGCGACCCGCCCGATCCCAAGGCCTACGGCAATTCCCACGTCGCCCTGCCGCTGATCGTCGACCTGCCGCCCGCGCAGGCCGCGCCCTGGTACGCCGCGCCCTATCACCGGGCGACGCTGGCGACTTGCGATGTCGGGGCCGAGGAGGCCGCCGCGACCGTGATCGCCGTCGCCGACGCGGCCGGCGAGCCGGCCACCCCCGGCCTCGTCTGGCTCCTGGAGGGGGCGGTCGGCCCCGAGCGCACGATCGTCGCCCGGGCCCTGCTGGAGACCCGCGCCGCCGACGCCCTCGACGCGCTCCTGCCCTTCGTGGGCACCAAGCTGGTCCGCGACGCCCTCGATGCCGCCGACGCGGCCTTCCCCGACTGGATGCTGCGGGCCTATCTGGGCGCGCTCCAGGGCAAGGGGGAGCCCGCCTACGGCCCCAGGGCCGTGACCCTCGCCGCGCGCCACGGGCACGAGACCGCCCGCGCCTGGGCGGCGGCCGAGGGCGGCCGGGGCGCGGGGCGCCTGGACCGGCTGCTCGCCGCCGGCAGCGCGCCGCAGGCGGCCCCCGAGGCCCTGCCGTCCGTGCTCCGGGATCCGCCCTGGCGGCGGCGCGGGGCCGCGCGCGCCCGGTCGGAACGGGCGGTGGCGCCGATCCCGACGCCCTTCGCGCACGGCTTCGACCCCGACGAGGCCCTCGACCGCAGCACCTTCTACTTCGAGGCCGGGACGCTGGTGGAGTCCATGACGGACCTCGCGGCGCGGATCCGCGCCACCGAGGCGGAGGCGCTCTACGACATGCCGATCCCGCCGCCGGCCGAGCCCGTGCCCGCCGCCGACGCGGATCCGGCCACCGCCCTGGCCTGGCTCGACCGCCGGCTCGACCTGGACCGCGACGCGTTCACCGGCTTCTTCTACTTCAACTACGGGCCCTGGTTCCGGATGGTCGGGTGGCAGCCCGAGCCCCTGGCGCTGATGCTGTGGGAGAAGACCGGGCCGCAGCGCGCCCACTACGTCGCGTGGCGGCGCACCATCGCGGTGATGCTGTCGCGCTTCGGCGCGCGGGCCGTGCCCGGCCTCGTCCGCCTCGTCGCGGCGGATCCGGCGCAGCTCCTGCCGGAGGTCGAGCCGGTGGACGCCGCCGACCTCGCCCCGGTCGCCGCCCGGGCGTTCCACCGCACCCGCAAGCTGCGGCCGGCCGCGGCCGCGTGGCTGCGCGCCCATCCCCGCACCGCCGCGCTGCGGCTCCTTCCCGAGACCCTCGGGGCCGCCGGCCCGGACCGCGACGCGGCCGACGCGGCCCTGCGCTTCCTCGCCGCCGAACCCGCGGGGCGCGCCGCCCTCGACGCCGCCGTCGCGGCCTACGCGGAGCGGGATCCCGGCGTGCCCGGGGCGGTGGCCGCCGGCGTCGACAGCGACCCGCTGGAGCAGGTGCCGTCCAAGCCGCCGAAGCTCCCCGACTGGGTGGTCCCCGCCGCCCTGCCCCGCCCGGTCCTGCGGAGCGGCGGCGCCCTGCCCGACGCCGCCGTCACCGCCCTGTGCGAGATGCTCGCCTTCTCCGACCCGCTCGCGCCCTACGCGGGCGCCGCGCAGGTCCGCGCCGCCTGCACGCCGGAGAGCCTCGACGCCTTCGCGGTCGCGCTGTTCCAGTCCTGGATCGCCGCCGGCGCCAAGGCGACGGGAGAGTGGGCGATGCAGGCGCTCGCGCTGATCGGGGGCGACCACGCCGCCCGCGACCTCACCCGGCAGATCCGCGCCTGGGGGCAGGCCGGCCTCAAGCCGCGCGGCAAGGCCGGCATCGCCGTGCTCGCCGGGATCGGCACCGACGTGGCGCTGATGAACCTCAGCGCCATCGCCGAGAAGAGCCCGCTGCTGCAACTGCGCGAGGCCGCCCGCGCCGCCATCGTCGACGCCGCCGAGGCCCGCGGCCTCGACGAGGTCGACCTCGCCGACCGGCTCTCCCCCGATCTCGGCCTCGACGCGCGCGGCGGGCTGGACCTGTCCTTCGGGGAGCGCCGGTTCCGGGTCGGCTTCGACGAGACCCTGAAGCCCGTCCTGCGCGACGCCGAGGGCCGGCGGCTCGCCGCCCTGCCCCGCCCGACCAAGGCGGACGATCCCGAATCCGCCAAGGCGGCGTCCCGGCACTGGGCGGCCCTGCGCAAGGACGCGGAGGCGGCGGCCGGCCTGCAGATCACCCGGCTCGAGGCCATGCTGGCGTCCCAGCGCCGCGTCGCCCCCGGGGTGTTCTGGCCGTTCTTCGCCGCCCACCCGCTGATCCGCCACCTCGCCGGGCGGCTCGTCTGGGGCCTCTACCCGGACGCCGCGCCCGCGACGCCGCCGGGGCACGTCTTCCGCCTCGCGGAAGATCTCTCGCCGACCGACGCCGCGGACCACGCCCTCGCCCTCGACGTCGCGGCGGCCGAGGGCGTGGTCGGCCTCGTCCACCCCCTGCACCTCGACCCGGAGGAACGGACCGCCTGGAGCGGCCTGTTCGCCGATTACGAGATCGCCCAGCCGTTCCCGCAGATCGCCCGCGAGACCTTCGCGTTCACCGAGGCCGAGCGGGGCGCCGCCGAGACCCACCGCTTCGACGGGGTCCGGGTGGGCGGCCGCCGCCTGCGGGGGCTGCGGCCCCAGGGCTGGTCGACCGACACGGGGAGCGAGCACGTCCATGCGGTGCAGCGCCCGGTCGCGCTGCCCGACGGCACCCGCCTCGTCGCGGTCCTCCGATTCGAGGACGGGTTCTGGCACCGGCCCGGCCCGGAGGGCGACGGGATCCAGACGCTGCGGACCCTGACCCTGTCGGAGACCGGCTGGCGCGCCGCGGCGACCCACCGGTTCGGCGACCTCGACCCGGTGACCGCGAGCGAGGTCCTGCGGACGCCGAGCCTGCTCGCCGCTGCCGGCGACGCGTGAGAGGGAGACAGGCCATGGAACGCTACGAGCTGGTCGAGGGCAGCGCCGCCAAGTTCTGGGAGGTCGGCGTCTCCGGCCCGACGCTCACCGTCCGCTTCGGGCGCCTCGGCACCCAGGGCCAGAGCAAGGACAAGACCTGCGCCGACGCGGCCGCGGCCGTGAAGGAGAAGGACAAGCTCGTCCGCGAGAAGACCGCCAAGGGCTACGTCCGCGCCGACGGCGCGGCTCTCGCCCCGGCGCCCGCCCCGGCACCGACCGCCGCCGCCCGGAAGCCCGCCTCGGTGCAGGCGTCCGGGCCGGCCGGCGAGACGGTTGTCGAGCGAGCCGCGGAGCCGGCCGCCGCCCCGCCGCCGGCCGAGGCCCCGCCGGAGCCCGTCCCGCCCCCCGCCCCGGCCGCGGTCTTCGCGGCGGTGCCGCTGCCGACCCGCCTGCGCCCCGGTCCGCGCCCGGACGCGGCGGAAGCCTGGCAGGCGATCGCGGCGCCGCTGGCGGCCGCGCTCGGCGATGCCGAGGCCGCGCGCCTCGCCGGAGCGCCGCCGGACCGGGACGGCCTCGCCGCCTGGCTGGACGCGATCGTCGACGCCGCGGAGGCGCGCCGACAGGGGAATCCGTCCCGGGCCGCCACCGGCGACGCCGTCCTTCGAGGGGCACTGGAGGCGGTCCTGCGCTACGCCGTGGCCGAGGGCGGGACGGAGGCCGTCGCCCGGCTGGCCGACCGCCGCCGCCCGACCCCGAAGACGCCGCGCGCCTACCAGCGCCTGTCCTGGGCCGAGCCGCTCCACCTCGCCCTGCGGGCCGCCCTCGTGCACGCCCCGGAGGCCGATTACGACGCCGCGGTCGCGCTCCTGAACGCCCGGATCGCCGAGGACCACGACTGGCCGGCGGCCTGCGCCTTCGCGTTCATCCTGGCCGACGACCGGGCCGCCCCGCACCCGCTCCAGCCCGTCGCGGTGGTCGAGGCCGCCGCGTCGGCGGGGATCGACGTCACGGCCGAAACGGCCTACCTGCCGCTGCTGGCCGACGCGCCGCCGGAAGCGGTCGCGCGCTGGCGCGCCAAGCGCAGCTACCACCTCTACTTCGTCTACTGCGCCCTCGACGCGGCCGAGGCGGCCGCGACCCTGCTGGCGGTGGCCCGCGCCGCCGGGCAGCCGGCCCTGCCGGCCCTCGACTGGCTGCTGCACTACGCCCTTGACGAGCAGCGTCGCACGGTCGCCCTGGCGATCCTGTCGACGGGCGAGGCCGGGGCGCTCCCGGCCCTGCTGCCCCACCTCCACGAGAAGCCCGTCGCGGCCGCCCTCGACGCGGCGCTGGAGGCCGATCCCGCCGCGATCCTGCCCCGCTGCCTCGCGGCCCTCGCGGGCGGCCGGTCCGAGCCCGCCCTGCGCGCCCGGGTGAACCGGGCGCTCGACGCCCACGGGCTCGACACGGTCCGCGGCTGGCTCGCGGCGTCGGGCGGGCGCGGGGCCGGCATCCTCGACGCCCTGGCGGAAGCCCGCGCGGTGCCCCTCGCGGAGCCCGCCGCCTGGCCGCGGGTGCTGCGGGACCCGCCCTGGCGGGCCAAGGCCCGGACCCGGGACGACCTCGTCCTCGCCCTCGCGCCGCTGCCGACGCCGTTCGCCCACGCGGTGCCCGAGGTCGCGCCGAGCTACTGGCGCGCGCGGAACGCCGTCACCCTCGACGGCCCGGAGGCGCTGCGGGCCTTCGTGGCGGCCGCCGAGCTTTCCCATCCGACGCAGGGCTGGAGCCGGATCCCGCCCCCGCTCTCCGAGCCGCCGCGCGACGATCCGCCGGCCCTGATCGCCTGGGTCGCCGGCCGCGTCGCCCAGATCGACGAGGCCTGCCATTACTGGGCGAACTCGCCCTATCGCCAGCTGGTCGGCAGCCTGGAGCGGCAGCCCGAGCCCCTGGCGCTCGCCCTCTGGGCCCAGTCGCGCGTCGTCGCGGGATGCTTCCACGTCTCGCAGTGGCCGGAGATCGTGTGGGCGATGCTGTCGCGGTTCGGCGAGCGGGCGATGCCGGGCCTCGTCGGGCTGGTCGAGGCCGATCCGGTCGGGCTCCTGCCGGCGGTCCTGGCGGTGGACGATGCCCGCCTCGCCGGGCCCGCCGCCCGCGCCCTCACGAAGCTCAAGAAGGCCCGCGAGCCGGCCCTGGCCTGGCTGCGCCGCCATCCCGAGACCGCCCTCACCCGCCTCTTGCCCGACGCCGTGGGCCGGCCCGGGGCGCTGCGCGACGCCGGCGAGCACGCCCTGCGCGTGCTGGCGCAGGACCGGGCGGACGGCCGCGCCATCATCGCTTCCGTGGTCGCGCGCTACGCGGACCAGGCACCGGACGTGACCGAGGCGGTCGCGCAGGTGCTCGACCGCGATCCCCTCGCCCGCGTCCCCGCCAAGGTCGGCAAGCCGCCCGCCTGGGTCGTGCCGTCCATGCTGACCCGGCCGCGTCTGCGGGACGGGACCGCCCTGCCGGACGCGGCGATCCTGACCCTGTGCGAGATGCTGTCCTTCACCAACCCGGACGCCGTCTACGCCGGCGTGCCGATGGTCCGCGAGGCCTGCACCGAGGCGAGCCTCGCGGCCTTCGCGTGGGACCTGTTCTCCGCTTGGATCGCCGCCGGGACGCCCTCCAAGGACGGCTGGGCCCTGCGCGCGCTGGGCTGGTTCGGCACCGACGCCACCGCCCGCGACCTGACCCGCCTGATCCGCCGCTGGCCCGGCGAGGCCGCCCACGCCCGCGCGGTCACCGGACTCGACGTGCTGGTCGACATCGGCACCGACGTCGCGCTGATGAACCTCAACGGCATCGCCGAGAAGCTGAAGTTCAAGGGGCTCCAGGAGAAGGCCCGCCAGAAGATCGCCCAGCTCGCCGAGGCCCGCGGCCTCACCCCCGAGGAACTGGCAGACCGGCTCGCCCCCGACCTCGACCTCGACGAGCGCGGCGGCCTCGACCTCGATTTCGGCCCCCGCGGGTTCCGGGTCGGGTTCGACGAGACCCTCAAGCCCTGGGTCCGGGACGCCGCCGGCCAGAGGCTCAAGGACCTGCCCAAGCCCGCCAAGGCCGACGAGGCCGGCAAGGCCGCGGCGGCGGTGGCCCGCTGGGGCGCCCTGAAGAAGGACGCGCGGGCCGTGGCGAGCCTGCAGGTGGCCCGCCTGGAGGCGATGCTCGCCGGCGCCCGCCGGGTCCAGCCGACGGTGTTCGGCCCCTGCTTCGCCGCGCACCCGCTCGTGCGCCACCTCGCCCAGCGCCTCGTCTGGGCCACCTTCGCGGATGCCGACCCGCGGACCGGTCCGGGCCTGACCTTCCGGGTGGCCGAGGACCTGACCTTCACGGATGCCGACGACGCGCCGCTCGACCTCGACCTGACCGGGGCGGCCCCGGGCCTGATCGGCCTCGTCCATCCCCTGCAGCTCGACACCGGGGCGCTGGCGGCCTGGGGGGCGCTGTTCGGCGACTACGAGATCGTCCAGCCCTTCCCGCAGCTCGCCCGCGAGACCTACGCCTTCACGGAGGCCGAGGCCGCCGCATCGACCACGAGCCGCTTCGCCGGGACCGTCGTGGAGGCCAACCGCCTGCGCGGCATGGCCGCCCGGGGCTGGCCCCTCGGGGCGCCCCAGGATGCCGGGGTGGTGTGGTGGATCGAGCGCGCCGTGACCTTCCCGGGCGGCGCGGCCGGCCAGGCGTCGCTGACCTTCTCGGAGGGCCTGTTCACCGGCGCGGTGGAGTTCGAGGACCGGGAGCAGACCCTCGGCGACCTGACCCTCGGCTCGCCCTGGAGCAGCCGGTCGGATCCGGGCCAGCGCACCTTCGGCGAGCTCGCGCCGGTGACGGCGAGCGAGCTCCTGCGCGGGCCGAGCCTCCTCGCCGGGACGCGGCTGCGGTGAGCCTCGACCCGGTCACGCGCTGGCGGCTCATCCTGGGCGAGGCGGCGGATTCCGCCTGCGCGGGGGCCGGCTGCGCCCTCTCGGGCGATGCGGCCGCCATGGATCAGGCGCTCGACTGGCTCTACGGCCGCGACGCCGAGGGCGCGGCGCGGGGGGAGCGCCGCCAGGGCGGGCGCGAGGGCTCGACCCTGACGGTGCCGGGCTGGATCAACGCGGTCCACACGCTCTTCCCCCGCGAGACGATCGAGCGGCTGGAGCGCGACGCGATCGAGCTCTACGCCATCGACGACGTGGTCACGAACCCCGAGGTGCTGTCCCGGGTCGAGCCGAACGAGACGCTGCTGAAGGCCGTCCTGCGCACCAAGCACCTGATGGCGCCCGACGTGCTGGTGATGGCCCGCAGGCTCGTGCAGGAGGTGGTGCGGCAGCTGATGGAGCGGCTGGCGCGGGACCTCGCGGTGGCGTTCTCGGGGGTGCTCGACCGGCGGCGCCACACCCGCCTGCCCGGCGCCCGCGACCTCGACCTGAACCGGACGATCCGCGACAACCTGCGCCACTACGATCCCGAGAGCCGGCGGATCACCGTCGAGCGGCTGCACTTCTTCGCCCGGAACCGGCGCCAGATGCGGCCCTGGCAGGTGATCCTGCTCGTCGACCAGAGCGGGTCGATGCTCGATTCGGTGATCCACGCCTCGGTGATGGCCGCCTGCCTGTGGAAGCTCCCCGGCATCCGCACCCACTTGGTCGCCTTCGACACGGCGGTGGTGGACCTGACCCGCGACTGCGACGACGCCTGCGAGCTGCTCATGAAGGTCCAGCTCGGCGGCGGCACCGATATCGGGGGCGCCGTGCGCTACGCGGCCGGGCTGATCACCGCGCCGGAGCGGGCGATCGTGGTCCTGGTCTCCGACTTCTACGAGGGCGCGAGCGAGGCCGCCCTGGTCGAGCAGGTGCGGGCGCTCTCCGGCCAGCGGACCCGCGTGCTGGGCCTCGCGGCCCTCGATTCGGAGGCGCGGCCCGCCTACGACCGGGCGATGGCCCAGCGGCTCGTAGCGGCCGGCGCCGAGATCGGCGCGATGACGCCCGGCGAGCTCGCCGGCTGGCTCGCCGCCGCGATCCGGGCCTGAGCGGCGCCGATGGCCCGCCCCGACCTCCGCGCGCTCACGGATGACGGCCTGATCCAGCTCGCCAATGCCGGGCTGGTGAAGCGGGCGCTGCGCGAGGTGGCCGCCGGCCAGGGGCCGGACCTCGCGGAGGCCGGGGACGGCACCGTCGAGGCGCGCTTCGCCGACGGCACGGTCACGCGGCTCGGCCCCGGCCGGCCTCCCGGCGAGGCCAGCTGCACCTGCCCGGCGAGCGGGATGTGCCGGCACCGGGTCGCCCTCGTCGTCGCCTACCGGGCCGCCCCGGTCGCGGACGGGCCGGCCGACGGGACCGGCGATGGGGGCGGCGATGGAGATCCCGAGGGTGCGGCGGTGCCGGCCGCGGCGCCGGTCGCCTGGGATCCCGGCACCCTCGACGGCGCGGCCCTCGAGGCGGGGCTCGGCGGCGCCGCGGCGGCGGAGCTGCGGCGCCTCCTGGCGGGTGGGATCACGGTCGGGCTGGAGCGGGGCGCCGTCCCGGCCGCGCGGCTCCCGACCGCGACCGTGCGCTTCCTCGTGCCCGACGCTGTCGGCTACGCCCGCTGCGACTGCGCGGCCGGGGGCGGCTGCGCCCACGTCGCCCTGGCGATCCGCGCCTTCCGGGATTCCGCGGGCGCCGCCGAGATCCGCCTGGGCGGCGCGGCCCCGGCCGGAGCGGAGGCGAAGCTGGCGGAGACGGACCTCGCGGAGGCCGCCGACCGGGTGGTCGCCGGCCTGCTGGAGGCCGGGGTCGTGTCCGGACCGGAGGCGCACGGCGCGGCCCTCGTCCGGCTCCGGCGGGCGGCCGAGAGGCGTGGCGCCACGCAGCTCCTGCTGGCGGAGGCGGATCTCGACGGGCAGGTCGCGGCCTATGCCGCGCGCCACGCCGCCTACGACGCGGCCGTCGTCCTGGCGCTCGCCACCGAACTCCTCGGCCGCGTCCAGGGCGGTGAGGCCGCCCTCGGCCTCGGCCAGCCCTACGAGACCGCCATGGGCAAGACGCGCCTCGTCTCCCTGGGCGCCCGGCTCCTCGCCCGCGGGCGCGGCGCCACCGCCCGGGTGGCGCTGGCCGACACCGATACCGGCGCGCTCTTGGCGCTGGAGCGCGCGTTCGCGCCGGGCGAGGCCGAGGCGGATATCGCGGCCGGCCTGCCGGGGCGCCTCCTGAGCCCGGGCCTGTCCGTCTCGGGCACCGGCCAGGGCCAGATCCTGACCAGCGTCGCGCGGCGCCGGGCCGACGGGCTCCTCGCCCTCGGCCAGGGCGCGCGGGGCCGCACGGCGCTGCTGCCGCGAGACGCCCTGGTGGCCCTGCCGGCCCCCCTGGCGGCGCGGGACGTCCCGTCGATCCTGCGCCGCCTCGCCGACCGGCCGCCCGTCTTCCTGCGCCCGCGCGACCGGCTGGAGGCCTTCCACGTCTTCGCCGTCGAGGCGGTCCTGGGACAGGCCTGGGCGCCCGGCGCCCAGACGTGGCAGGCCGCCGTCGCGCTGCCGGGGGCGGGCGGCACGCTGTATCTCGCCCGCGCCTACGACCCCGCCGCGCCGCACGCCCTGGACGCCCTCGCGGGCGCCTGCGCGGGGCGCTGGGGACCCGTGCGGCAGGTCGCCGGCCCGGTGCGGATCGCGGACGGCACCCTGGTCTGCGATCCCTGGTCGGTGTCGGTCGATCGGCTCGTCGTGCCCGACCTCGCCGTCCCCGACGGCGCCGGCCACCCGATCCCGCCGGCGCCGGACCTGGGGCCGGCCACGCTCCTCGACGAGGCGGCCGCGCTCCTGGCGAACGCCCTCCATGCGGGGCGGCGGGCCTTCGCGGCCAGCGCCCGCGCCGGCGGCGCCGACCTGGTCGCACGCCTCGCCGCGACCGGCTATCCGGCCACCGCCGCGCGGCTCTCCGCCTTCCTCTCCGCCACCCTGGCGGCTCCGGGCGCGCAGTCCGAGCCCTTCGCCCGGGCCGCCCTCTGGGTCGCCGCCATGCGCGACGATCCCGGGCCGGAAGAGGCCTGATGAGGCCCGATCACGGAATCGTGCGCGCGCGGTTGCCCCCTCGGTCCCGCTGGGGCAGGTTGCCGCGGCTTCGGGCGCCGCGATTCGCCGGCCGGCCCGTCCCGGTCGTTTCGCGAGGAGCCCGGATGCGAGGACCCGTCGACCGTCGCGCGCGCGCGACGCATCCCTGCCCGGCCGCGCGGGCCGGCGCGGTGGCATGAGGGTCATCCGCGCGGCGCGCCTCCACCTGCGGGACGCCACCTCCGACAAGGTCTACGACGTCGACCTGATCGAGAACGAGGCCCTCGGGACGCCCGAGCGCTACTTCGTCAACACGCGCTACGGCCGGCGCGGCGCGACCCTGCGCGAGGGCTCCAAGACGCCCCAGCCCGTGACCGCCGAGGCGGCCGCCCGGGTGTTCGACAGCGTGGTCGTCTCCAAGATCAACGGCGGTTACCGGCGGGTCGACGGCCCGGAGACCGCCGCACCCGAGGCGACGCCCGACGGGCGCGATGGCGTGCTGCGGGCGCGGCTCTCCGCCTGCCTGCGCGAGAGCTGGGCCGAGCGTGACCGCGACCGCCTGCTCTGGCGCATCGGCGAGTTGCGGCTGGCCGCGACCGCCCCGGATCTGATCGCCCTCGCGCGGGGCCTCGGCCCGGCGCGGGCGAGCTACGCCCTGGTCTGGGCGCTCGCCCGGGCGGCGGGCGCACAGGCCGGTCCGGCGCTCGCGGCGATCGCCGCCGAGGCGCCCGGCAGCGTGGTCCGCGACCTCGCCCGCTTCGCGCTCACCGCCCCGCTCACCGGGCCCTACCGGCCGCCGGAGGCCGAGCCGGACCTGCCCGGCATGGTCGCCCGGCCGGCCGAGGCGGGCGACGTCGACGGGTTGTGCGGGGCGCTGGACGGCCTTGCCCGGCACGATCCGGGCCGGGTCGGGCCGGCCCTGGTGGCGCTCGGCCGCCGGGCGCAGGCGGCGCCCGGCCTGCACGCGACGCTCTGCGCCGCCCTGCTCCGGCTGCCGGCGCGGCCGCCCTACCTGATCGGCCTGCGGCGCCTCTTCAAGCACGCCGAGATGGCCGACGATGCCGCCCTGTTCGGCGCCACCGCCCAGCGCTTCGAGACCGCGCAGGCGATGTATCAGGCCGGCCGGAGCCACGCCTACGTCCCCGACCTCCGGCGCTACGTCGCGGTGGACGCGGCGCGCCAGGGGCCTGAGGCGCGGCTCGGCCTGTCCACCGCCACCCGCGCCTACATGAAGCGGCGGATCTGGCGCGCCCTGCGCAAGCGCGGCGCCGTCGGGGACCCGGCCTTCGCGGCGCTGGCGGCGGACTTCCTGCTGGCGCTCGGGCCGGAGGATCTCGATCCCCCGACCCGCTGGACCGCCTGGGGGCGGAAGCCGGACGGGACCTGGGGCCGGCAGGCGCGGGCGCGGGGACCGCTCGGCCGCAACTGGACGGCGAGCCAGCTCCTGTACCGTCACGCCCCGGAGGCCCGGCCGCGGACGGGTTCGCTGACTTTCCTGGAGACCGGCGCCGTCGATCCCGACCGGCGCGACGAGGCCTTCCCCGACCTCTGGAGCGCCCGCCCGGACCTGGCGCTCCGCCTCGCCGCGGAGGGGCGGATCGAGCCGGTGGCGCGGCTGGGCCTGCGGGTGCTGCGCGCGGACCCGCGGGCCTGCGCGGCCCTGACGGCCAGCGAGATCGGGCGCCTGCTGGCCGCCCCGCACGACGCCGTGCGGACCTTCGCGTTCCGGACCGCCCAGGCGCGTCTCGCCGCCGGGATCGCCGAGCCTGCCGAACTCGCCGCCCTGGTGGCGGCGCTGCTCGCGAGCCCGGAGCCGGAGGCGCGGGCGCTGGCCCTGCGGCGCCTCGAGGCGGAGGCGCCGATCGTCTGGTCGGATCCCGACCTCGCCGCCGCGCTGCTCACGAGCCCGGAGCCGGACGTCCAGGCGGCCCTCCCCGGCCTCGCCGGGGCGCGGGCGCTGCCCACCGGGCTCGCGGCGCCCCTGGTGGCGCGGCTGGTGGCGTGGCTGCGGGCGATGCCGCCGGAGCCCGACGCGGCCGCGACGGCCGCGATCCGGGGTCTGCGCGCCGCCCTGCCCTTCCTGTGGCCGGACCGCGACCTGCCGGTCACGTCCGAGACCGCCGCCGCCCTGATCGCCCACCTGTCCGCCGCGGTCCGGTCCGCCGGCCTCGCCCTCCTGGCGCAGTCCGAGGCCGGGGCCGCCGGCCTGCCGCCGGAGAGCTGGGACGCGCTGATCGGCGCGGAATCCGAGGACATCCGGATCGCCGCCCTCGTCCTGCTGGCGCGCCTCGATGACGCGCGGCTCGGGCCCTACGCGGACCGGATCGTCGCCTTCGCCAGCGGGCCCGGCAGCGCCGTCCGGCGGGCTGCCCGGCCCCTTGTGGCGCGCCTCGCGGCGGCGGATCCGGGCCTCGCTCCCCGCCTCGCCCGGGAGCTGATCGGCAGCCTGTTCCGCGCGGAGCCCGACGACGCCTACGCGGCCGACACCGTGGCCCTGCTGCGCGAGGCCCTGCCTGGGGAATGCGCCGCCCTCGACGACGGCACCCTGTGGCGCCTGCTGCAGGCGCGCGCGGACGGCGCCCGCCGCCTCGGCGCCGCCCTCCTGCCCGACCGGCGCCCCGAGGCCCTCAGCGTCCGCCAGATCGCCCGGCTCGGCAGCCACCCGTACCGGGCGGTGCGGGACTGGGCGACGGCGGCCTTCGCGGCCGACCCGGCCCGGTTCCAGGCCGCGGCGGCCGAGGCCGTCCTCCTGGTCGAGAGCGACTGGCCCGACACCCTCGCCTTCGCCCGCGGCCTGTTCGACGCGTGGCCGGAGACCGCCTGGACGCCCGAGGCGCTCGCCGTCGTCACCGACAGCGTCAAGCCGGAGGTCCTGGCCCTCGCCCGCCACCTCCTGCGCAGCCGGCTCCGGCCCGAGGACGCGGAGGCGCAGGTCCTGCGCCTCCTGGAACACCCCGCCCCGTCGATGCACCTCCTGCTCACCGAGTTGCTCACCGAGCAGGCCGTGGCGAGCGAGGCGGCCTTCGCGCGGCTGATCCCCCTCGCCCGCATCGTGATGCTGCAGGTGCTGCGCGGCCGGGTCGCCAAGGACCGGATGGCCGCCTTCCTCCGGGCCGAGGCCCTGCGCAGCCGCGCCCGCGCCGAGGCGCTGCTGCCGCTCTTCGCCGACCTGACCCTGAGTGGCACGGCCCGGGACCGCAGCGCCGCGATCCTGGCCCTGCGCGACGTCGCCGACGCGCATCCCGATCTCGCCGTGCCCCTCGTCCGGCGCCCGCCGGAGGCGCGGGGACCCGTCTCCGTCTCGGAAGAGGCCCGATGAACTTCGTCCATCGCTACCTCGGCGAGAGCCGGGCCGTCTCGGACGCGGACGCGACCCGGCTCGGCTTCGTTCCCGACACCTTGCGCGAGCCGACCTACTTCGCCGGGACGGTGGCGCGGCACCTGCCGTTCCGGGAGGCGATCTCCGCCCTGCACCACGTCGTCGTGTCGGACCTGCGCTTCAAGCCGAAGGACCGCACTGCCTACTTCGCGTGGCTCCAGGCCCACGAGCAGGAACTCCTGGCCGAGGCCCTCGCCGAGAAGGACAGCCTGCGCGCCGAGATCGAGGCGCTGCGCGCCGAGTCCCGGGACATCGCGGCCCGCTCCGACGCGGTGATGCGGTCGTTCTACGACGCGCGGAAGCGGTACTTCGACTATCTCTACCGGGAGAACCTCGACGCCTGGATCGTGCTCGACCCGGTCATCACCGTCCATCCGGACGAGATCTTTTTCGAGGCGTTCAGCCTCGACGAGTCGAGCTACGGGCGCCTGTCCTGCGACCACGACACGTTCGCGCGGATCGGCGACATGGCCTGCGGCACGACCAACATCGACTACAGCCACGCCCTCTACGACGAGTTCCAGAAGATCCGCAGCTACCGCGACACCGAGCTGGCGATCGACCCGACCGGCTTCGCGGTCCAGACCTCCGGCGAGGCCGCCTACCGCGAGGACAAGATCGACCTGCCCGATTCCTGGATGCGGGGCTTCCTGCAGGTGTCGAGCGCCATGGCGCAGCCCGCCCACGTGGTGGACCTGCACCCGGTCGACATGCACGCGATCCTGACCCGCCTCGCCGCGCGCCGCGAGCGCCACGGCCCGCGCTCCCTGCGGTTCCTGCTCGAGCCCGGCCGGCCGGTCAGCGTGCTGATCGAGCCCTGGAACGAGCGGCTGACCTTCCGGCGCTCGATCTACCGCGGGGGCGCGGCCGCGGAGATCCGCCTGTGGGGCCGGCGGCGGCTCGCGATCCTGGCCCGGACCCTGCCGCTCGCCCGGTCGGTGCGGCTGCACCTCCTCGGCACCGGGCTCCCCGCCTTCGCGGTGGTGGATTTCGGCGGCCTGCGCTTCACGCTCGGCCTGTCGGGCTGGACCGCCAACGACTGGTCCCGGGCCGGGCAGTTCGACCTGCTCGCGCCCCGGGCCGACGTCGACGCCGACACCGCCGCCCGGGTCTTCGCGGCGCTCCGGCGCCACCACGCCGCCGACACCGGGCAACTCGCCGCCGAGACCGGCCTCGACCGGTCGACCGTGGAGGCGGCGCTCGGCGGCTACGTGCAGGCGGGCCGCGCCATGTTCGACCTCGACAAGCGGGTCTACCGCCTGCGGGAGCTGACCCGGGAGCCGCTGGCGCCGGGCGCCCTGCGCTTCGCCTCCGAGCAGGAGGCCAAGGCCGACCGGTTCCTGGCGGCCGGACTGGTCACCCTCGGGCCCGTCGAGCAGGCCGGCGACAGGCGGCGCCTGAGCGGGACCGTGCTGGACGACGGCCGGAGCCTGACGCCCGCGGTGGAGCTCGATTCCGACGACCGCATGGTCGGCGGCAGCTGCCAGTGCGGGTTCTACACCCACAACCGGCTGACCCAGGGCCCCTGCGAGCACATGCTGGCCGTGCGCCGCCTCGTCCACGCCCAGGTCGAGGGCAAGCCGGTGCGGTGGCAGGCGTGAGACGGACCCGATTGATGCGGCCGCGCGCCTGGCCTATCCTCCCCGCGACGAGGGGCGTCGGCCGGGGCGGACCTTGCATTTCGGGCGGCGATTCGCCGTCCCTGCACCCTGCCCGGCAAAGCGTCACTGGCCCGCTCTTCACTGGGCCGGCACTGACCACCGGTGCGCGTTCGCGGTTTGGGTTCGCTGAACCCAAACGCGCACCGGTGGTCGTGCCGGCGTCGAGTGGACCGGGCCAGTCCCGAGACTTGACGAAGGCATCCCGGCCGACGTCCCCCGTCACGCCTCCTGCCCGCGCCGGAGGCCGCCGATGAGCCAGCAGCCCGGCAGCCTGACCCGCCAGCAGCTCTACGACCGGATCCGCGAGAGCTCGAAGGACGAGGTCATCCTCGAGGAGATGATCCGGCTCGGCTTCTGGCCGGACGGGGAAGCGCAGCCTAACCCGCCGGACGACCTGATCCGCCGCCGCGGCGAGATCGCCCGCGCCCTCGCCGACCTGCACCGGCGGGAGGCGGCGTGGCGCGACCCGGAGGCCGCCCTCAAGGAGATGCATCGCCGCCGCAAGAAGGCGGCGCTGGAGCGGCGGCGCGAGACGCGGCTGCGTAACGCCCGCGACCGCCACGCCCGGGCGCAGGCATGGCACGCGCGCCGGGAGGCGGAGATCCTCCATCTCGGCGACGGCGTCTCGGCCGGCCTCGCGCACGCGGACGCTCCGGGGCGGGGGCCCGCCCCCGGTCTCCCGCCCTTGGCGAGCCCGATGGCGCTGGCCGAGGCCATGGGGATCGGCCTCGGCGAGCTGCGCTTCCTCGCCTACGACCGGGCGCTCAGCGCGGTGAGCCATTACCGGCGCTTCACCATCCCCAAGAAGGCGGGCGGCCTGCGCCGCATCTCGGCGCCGATGCCGCGCCTGAAGCGGACGCAGTACTGGATCCTCGACGCGCTCCTCGCCCACGTCCCCGTGCACGCGGCGGCCCACGGCTTCGTGCCCGGCCGCTCGATCGTCACCAACGCCGCCGCCCATGTCGGGCGGGACGTCGTGGTCAATCTCGACCTCAAGGATTTCTTCCCGAGCCTCGATTACCGGCGGATCAAGGGGAAGTTCCGGGGCCTGGGCTACGCCGAGCCGGTAGCGACCGTGCTGGCGCTGCTCTGCACCGAGCCGGACGTGGACGCGGTCGAGATCGACGGCGCCCGCCTCTACGCCGCCCGGGGGCCCCGCCGGCTGCCGCAGGGCGCGCCGACGAGCCCCGCGCTCACCAACCTCGTCTGCACCCGGCTCGACGCCCGGCTCGCCGGCCTCGCCGGCAGCCTCGGTTTCACCTACACGCGCTACGCTGACGACCTGACCTTCTCGGCCTCCGGCGAGGCCGCCGGGAAGGTCGGCGCGCTGCTCAAATACGTCCACGCCATCGTTGCCGGGGAGGGCTTCACCGTCCATCCGGACAAGACCCGCGTGATGCGCCGCGGCCGGCACCAGGAGGTGACCGGGCTCACCGTCAACGAGCGGGTCGGCGTGCCCCGCGAGACCCTGCGCCGCTTCCGTGCCCTCCTGCACGGGCTCGAGCGGCACGGGCCGGCCGGGCGCCGCTGGGGCGCGGCCGGCGAGGCGGGCGTGCTCCGCGCCGCGGTCGGCTTCGCCCAGTTCGTCCGGATGGTCACACCGGAGACCGGCGCGCCGCTTGTCGCGCAGGCCCGCGCCCTCGCGGACCGCCATTCGGCCCCGGTGACGGCGCCCCGGCAGCCGGACTTCCGCGCCCGGTCCGCGCGGGGCGAGGTGCCCCTCGCCCGCTGGTGGGTGCCGGCCCCCCGCCCCGCGCCCGAGCCGGACCCGATCCTGGCCGAGGCGGAGGCGGCCGCGGCCAGGGCTGCGGCCGCGCCGGTTCCGGGCCGCAGCGGCGTGCCGGCCTCCGGGCGACCGCGTCTCGGCGCGCCGGAACCGGCCGCCCGCGCGGAGGCCGCGCCGGACGCGGGCGCCGAGCCCGACGACACCCCGATGAAGCCCTGGAAGGTCGTCCTGGGGATCTTCGTCCTGTTCCAGGCGGCCGCCCTGCTGCACCCGGCGCTCGGGCTGCTCGTCCTCGCGGTCGCCCTGCTCCTCGGCCTGCGACGCCTGCTGCACCGCTGGCGCCGGCGCCGATGAGCCTGGCCCGGAGCCTCCCGGCCGGGCACCTCCGGACCAGCCTCGCCGCGCTCTTCGCCCTGGCCCCGGTCCTCTCGCTCGGACCGGGGGCGTCCCGGGCCGACGAGGCGCCTGCCGCACCCGTCTTCAACAAGGCCGAGGCCGCGGAGATCGCGGCGCCGCTGCGGCAGGACCCGGCCTTGCTGCGCAGCTTCGGCACCTGCCCGGCCGACATCTTCGCGCGGGAGCGCCCGTTCTGGCGGTGGGCGTTCGCGCCCCGCCGGCCCACCGAGCGCCGCTGCGCGCGCGAGCCCGCTTCCTGCTACGCGCTCTGCACCCGGTGGTCGAACGCGCCGGCCTGCTTCGACCTCGCCCTCGCCCTGGAACACCACTCCCTCGACGTCGCCGACATCCTCGACAAGGAGCGGCTCTACGCCCTCGCCTGCGCGGGCGGGTTCCCGGCGGGCTGCACCAACCGGGCGGCCGGGATCCGGAACGGCGGCTACGCGGAGGATCCCTTCCGCGACGCGCCGCGCGCCGACATGGATGCCTGCCTCGCCCGGAGCTTCCGTCTCGATTGCGACCGGCGCGGCGCCTGGGGCTGCGCCATGCTCGGCCAGGCCTATCGCCTCGGCGAGGGCGTCGCCGCCGAGGCGTCCCGGGCCCGGGCGGCGTTCGACATGGCCTGTGCGATCAACCCGGACTTCGCGGCCTGCACCTTCGCCAAACGGCAGCTGGCCGAGATGGGCGCGCCGTGAGCGCCGGCGACGCCGGACCGGCTTCCGACGCCCTGCGGGCCCTCTACGGGCGGGTCGACCCAATGCCCGAGGGGCCGCCGGCCCCGGGCCACGCCCGCGCCTCCCTGTGCGTGGACGTGGGCGACGGGGACGACGTCGCCGCCGCCGAGCGCTGGATGCTGGCCCATGCCAGCCGGCTCACCCGCGTGCGCAGCACCGGCTGCGGCTGCTGCGTGATCGGCTGGGACATCGAGGGGCCGGCGGCGCTCGTCGCCACCCTGCCGGCGGCGCTCGGGGCAACCTCCGACTGGGCCGGCCCGGCCGCGACCCCGCGGCGCGCGGCGAGCGCGCGGGGCCGGCGCTTCTGGGCGCACGGGTGGGAGCGCTGGTGGGAGCGCTGGGTCCGCCGCCGCTGAGACGCGACCGACATGCGGCCCCTACGGGGAGCCTAGCGCGGTTCCGCGACGGCCTCGGCGCGGTCCAGCACCGGCGGCGCCGGCCTCTGCTCCGGGTTCAGCCGGTCCGGCGCCGCGCCGCGCTCGAGAGTGGCGACCGCCAGGGGCGCGCCGCGGCCGCGCAGGGCGTGCGTCCCCAGCGGGCGGGCGCGGACGCCGTCGGGCATCCGGTCCAGCCGGTCGAGGAGATCCTGCGAGATCAGGATGTCGACGCCCAGCGGGCGGCACAGGGCCTCGATCCGCGCCGTCACGTTCACAGCGTCGCCGAAATACGCGATCTTGTGGCGGTCGACCCCGACTTCGGCCGTGACCACCGGACCGCCGTGCAGCGCCGCCCGCAGCCGCGGGACCGTCCCGAACCGGGCTTGCCAGGCCGCGGCGTCGGCCTCGATCCGGTCGAGCACCGCGAACACGCAGGTGACGCAGCGCGCGTCCTTGAGGCCGCGCTTCATCGGCCACGTGATCATCGCGAGGTCGCCGATGAAGTCGTCCGTGGAGCCGGCGTTGCGCCGCACCGGCTCGGCGAGCGTCGCGAACACGGCGCTGAGATATTCCTGCGCGCGCAGGTCGCCGTGGGTCTCCGCGAAGGCCGTCGAGCCGACCACGTCGAGGAACAGGAAGATCCGCTCCTCCTGCACCGGCTTGTGGTAGCGGCCGATCATGAAGTTCACGAACACCTCGCCGCCGATCAGGTCGCGCATGCGCATGACGAAGACCAGCAGGGCCGACACGGCCAGCGAGTAGGCGAGGAACCGCGGCGTGATCCGCACCGCCGTGGACAGGCTGTCGGCGGTGAGGCCGAAGGTCCAGACGACCAAGCCGCCGAGCGCGCAGCCGAGCGTGATCAGCACCACGTAGAGCAGTTCGGCAGCCAGCATGTAGACCAGCGCCGGCAGGCGGCGCAGCCGCGTCTGGACGCCCGACAGGGCCAGGCCGGGCACGAAGGCCAGCACCGTCCCGCCCACCGCCAGGGCGTAGACCAGGCCGGCGAGCATCGAGGCCCCGCCGACGAAGAGCAGGTTGTAGAGGAGGCCCGCCCCGCCGGAGGCGAGGAGGAGGGTCAGGGCCCAGAGCCAGCGGTACTGTGGGAGCATGGGCGGTCGGCGGGGTCGAGCGTGGCGGTGAGCACGGTTGGACCTACGCGATGGCGGGGGGCGAAGGCGAGAGGGGGGCGCCGCGACGGGTGGATGGGGCTGACGCCCTCGGGCTGGCCGGTCGCCCGTGACCGATCCGGAGCGATTCGCGCCGTCCACCCGACGTCGTCGGCCGGTGTCGCCGCGCGGCCACAGGTGGGGGCGCGTTCGATCCGGGAGGTTGGGACCTGCCCCCCGGCGGATCCCGCGAGGCTGGTGGTCCCGGCAGGACTCGAACCTGCAACCCAAAAAGGCTATTTCCGCCAGCAGCCTAACGAACGTCTACGGGTAATGGTTAGCACTTTGTGCGAGGACTGCAAGACGTAGCGCTGGCAGTTTCGTTTGAAGGTGACCGCAGCGCGGCCGGTCCTTCATCCAAACTCTTGGCATTGCTGGCTGCGTGATCATGTCTCTTCAATCAGAGCTGAACTGCAGCGTGCTCGCACGTTTCATCAAAGGCAGCTCTCAAGATTGCAATCGAGCAGCGGAATAACACGGTCTGGCCAAAAGAATCTGGACCTAATCCGAGATCGTTGGCCGGATAGGCAGGCAATCCGCCTTCCGACACACTGATGAGAGTTACGAAAGTCTGCCGCGATTGCAGAGGCGTTTCATTTCCAGCTTATCTATTTAGGCTTAAAATCTCCAAAGAACGAAGTCGGAATGAAAATCTTATTAAACTTTCATGTCGGGATTGCGCTCATCAGCCGATAGTCATGCGCGGGTAGGATCGGTTGACTGGCTATACGGACGCAGCCTCAGTTCGCATATTAGGCTCCATGTTTCTCGGCTTGAGGTGGCCATCCACGAAGGTGCCGGCCTCCGAGAGAGCTGCGCGCCCCTCCGCAAGGTTCGGGAAGAACAGATGCCAAGCGTGGATCATCGCGGGCCAGATCCGAAGCGTGACGTTCATGCCCGCGCTGCCGGCCGCGCCGGCCAGACACACCGCATCATCGAGGAGCGTCTCGTCCGAGCCGACTTGGATCAGCGTCGGGGGCAAGCCCTTTAAATCGGCGTAGAGGGGTGAGGCCAAAGGGTTCTGAGGATCCGCGCCGCTCAGGTAGGCCGCCGCAAGTTCGGAGAGGTAGAGGCGCTGGATCATGGGATCCACCGCTGCCTTCGTCCTGAAGCTGTTGCCGCGCAAGGCCAAGTCGATCCAGGGTGAAGAGAGCCAGAGACATCCGGGCAGCGGGTCGCCCGCCTCTCGCAGGCGCAGCGCGGCGGCGACGGCGAGGCCACCGCCCGCGCTCTCGCCGCACAAGGCGATCCGTTCGGGCGAGATCCCCTGCTCCAGCACGAACCTATAGCCCGCCACCGCGTCGTCGAGGGCGGCGGGGAAAGGGTGCTCAGGGGCGAGCCGGTAGGCGAGTGCGAGGGTGCGGACGCCGGCGTCCTGCCCCGCGCGCGCAACGACGTGGCGATGGCTGTCGAGGGATCCAGCCATGTACCCGCCGCCGTGGAGGAAAATGAGGACGCGCTCGGGATCGCCACCAGGGCAGAGGGTCCACTCACCCGGCACGCCGCCGGCATCGACAGGGGTGACGCGGGTGCCGGGCGGAAGCGCGTCGCGGCGGCCGAAGCTGTCGAGCCGGGCGCGCCGTGCGACGAGATCCGCCGGCCGCGGCTGCGCCTGCAGGAAGGCCCGGATCGCGTCGATCTCGCTGCGCATCGCGCTTCCACCCGCTACAGCATGAATCGATCGAAGAAGGCCGCGAGTTCGGCATGGGCGTCCAGGGGCAGCACATGCGCGACGTGCTGGTCCGGCCGCACGACGACGATGCAACCGTCCGCCCGCCAAATGCCGCGCAGTGCGAAGATATCGCCGGCCTTCGGGTCCGGGCAGAAGACCTTCTCGCAGTCGACGAGGTTATAACGCCCCTTCGGCGGTCGCAGCAGCGGTGGCATCGCTCCTAGAACGAACTGCCGGTGGCCCTGCTGCAGGATCGACCGCACGTCGATGACGGAGTCGATGTCGGCGCCCGCGGGTGTGAACC
This sequence comes from Methylobacterium sp. UNC300MFChir4.1, assembly GCF_900110155.1. Classification (NCBI taxonomy): domain Bacteria; kingdom Pseudomonadati; phylum Pseudomonadota; class Alphaproteobacteria; order Hyphomicrobiales; family Methylobacteriaceae; genus Methylobacterium; species Methylobacterium sp. UNC300MFChir4.1. The sequence continues at coordinate 152,684 of NZ_FOCS01000014.1, forward strand.
GCCGGATGGGCGCGTCGTCCGCTTCGGCAAGGTACGTGCACACGGCGCGCAATCGCGAGGATCGCGCGTCGGGCGACTCCGGATCCGCGAACAGGAACAAGCGCCAGCGGCCATCTGCCTTGACGGTGTGGCCGAGCTGAAGTGGCTTAGCATCGGCCAGCCGGATCACCGGCGCCGAATGAAAGCGTGTCCCGATCCTGAAGCCCTCGGCGAGGTTCTGATGCGTGGACTGGCCGGTGATGAGGGACGGCGGATAGCAGGTCTCGGTACCGGCGGTGAAGCGGCCATGCTTGACGAAGTACCGCTCGAACTCGGCCGGATCGACGCCGTCGCCGCCCGTCACGTCGGATGGCCTGGGCGGGGCGCTGAACATGCGGGCGAACGCACGGTCGAAGTCGATGAGTTCCTGGGCGACGGCGCGACGCTCCATCGAGTAGGTCTGGAGAATCTGCGGTGTACACTGCCCGCGGACCACGGCGGCGAGTTTCCAGCCGAGGTTGAAGGCGTCCTGCATCGAGACGTTCATGCCCTGGCCCGCTTTCGGGCTGTGCGTGTGGCAGGCATCGCCAGCGATGAAGATCCGGGGCGAACGATGTTCACGGTGCGCAAGGCCGCCATCATCGAAGGCTTCGCAGAGCCTCTGCCCAATCTCGTAGACCGACCACCATGGGACTTCCTTCACCTCCAGCGTGTAGGGGTGCAGGATACGCCGCGCCGCCGCGATCAGGTGATCGACAGTCACCGCGTCCCTTGCCAGGCGCCGATTCGCGTCGAGCTTGTCGAGTTCGATGTACATGCGCACGAGGTAACCACCTTCGCGCGGGATGATTAGGAGGCTGCCCTCTTTGGCGGAGTGGATGGCGGACTTCAGGCGGATGTCCGGGAAGTCAGTCACGGCAAGTACATCCATGACGCCCCACGCCTGATTGGCGGAGTCACCGTGCACCGTAAGGCCCACAGCGCCACGCACGGCGCTGTGGGCCCCATCGCACCCGACGATGTAGCGCGCGCGTACGGTCTCGACGGCAGACGTCTGCGAATCGTCGATCCGCTCAAGCCTGACGTTGACCGGATAGTCGAAGTCGCTGGATGGCTCGATGCCGTCGCCCGTTTCGGCGTCCGTGAGAGCCAGATCGAGGAAGTTGCGTCCGTAGCTCGGCTCCAGGCGAGTGGGCGCGTTCTGCATCGTTGCGAGGAAGAAGTCGTGGACCCGCGCCTGGTTCATGATGACGTGCGGGAACTCGGACAATCCCTCCTCCGTATCCACGATGCGGCCAGTGCGGGTAATCACGTTCGACTGGCTGGGATCGGGGTTCCAAAAGCAGGTTTCGTTGACCCAGTACGCCTCCTTGAGGACGCGCTCGCTGAAGCCGAATGCCTCGAACATCTCCATCGTCCGGCATGCGATCCCATCGGCTTGACCGACGAGGAGGCGGCCGCGCTTCCGATCGATGATCCGAGTCGTGATGTTGGGGAAGGCCGCGAGTTGCGCGGCGAGTGTGAGGCCGGTCGGTCCGCAACCGATTATTAGGACATCGACCAGATCCGGCGATGCGCCCTTTAAGTGTGAATTTCCTCCTACCGCTGGTGGTTCGGCGATCGCTGGATCCCCGGACTTGTAGCCGTTGAGATGGAACTGCATCCGCGCAAATTCTCGGCCTGCTATCGGGGGCCTCAAACGGTCTATAGCGTCAGATCCGTTTCGGCACATTCATCTAAACACATTCGTAGCGACAACGACAGTCTCGCGGCCCCTCTAGAGGTATCACCGGGAGAAGAACGCTAGCGTTTACCAGCGGTCATAGCGCCGCTTAAGCTCCGCGGTTCGCGCTTCCGTATGCCCGAGTAAGCAGGTGGCGATAGCTGGATAAGTCCCTGTACCGCCATGCCACTCATCGGTGATGAGATCGCCGCAGTCGGCATTGCGGAATCGCATCCAAGACTGTTGAGCAAGTCTGAGCTCCTCCTGCCACTTCTTACCGTTATCCTCGCTGCTGATCGATTTCATGGCGCGTGCGTAAATCGCGTTCAATTTCTTATCTGCGATTTCCTGGGCTCGACCCAGGCAGGCGGTCATCCCTGGGCTGATCACCTCAGAACAGGCAGCGTCAAGTTTGCCCGCAACATCTCCGTAGGCCTTCGACAGCGCCTTTGCTGCATCCTCACCATGACGGTTCAGGCAGGAGTCTATTGTATTGTCATCCATGCAGGCCAAGGGCGGCGGTTCTTTCGAGGCTGATGGCGTCGCATCATTCGGCGCAGCGTATGCCGCGCTAAGAAAGCCGGCAGATAAAATAATAGAGAGAGCGAGGGCCTTCATCGTCGACACCTTTATATTCCGCGGATGCTGCCTTAGCGTATGCGCCTATTCGTCCGGCGCGGTGTATATCAATCTCAAACTAAATCCATCGAGGGCCGGAAACGGGGGCGTTAAGGCCAGGAGGGGCCCAAAGTCCGCGTCACAAATCTATTCGCGGTCGTAGCGCCGCTTAAGTTCTGCCGCTCGCTCTATGGTATGCGCGACCAGACAGGCTGATCCCGCTGGACCGGCGCCTGTACCGTCCATCCACTCGAATGATATGACATTGCCGCAGTCGGCATCCCGAAATCGAAGCCAAGCCTGTTGTGCGAGCTTGAGTTTTTCGCGCCATTTGCGGGCTGCGTCATCGTCGCTGCCTATCGACTTCATCGCACGGGCGTAGGTCTCATTGAGCTCCTTGTCCGCGACTCGTTGAGCACGCTCCAAGCAATCGCCGATGGCCGGGCCGATCACCTCGAAGCACATCGGAGCGACCTTTTTGGATGCGTCGGCGTAAGCATTAGACAACATATTCACAGCCGCTTCGCCATGGCGGCTCAGACATATGGTTGGGTCGTCCGAGTCACATGTCTCAGCGGCGGGCGCACTTGGCGCTGCAAGGGCCATGGGCACCAAAGTCACGCTGGCCACTGCGCCAGCAAATGCACCGGCAAGGGTGCGAAGAGCGGCCTTGCTCATACTGCTACCTGATCTGACTGTAATACTGCAACAAGCCACAGATTTACGGCCGTAATTTTGAGGTGTGTTGATCGCGCAGCATTTGCGATCTCGAAGCACGAGCTGCGCTTGCTGCAATTGCCACATGGCCGGACCGCGCCTCACATGAGGCGCAGGTTGGATCACTTGGTTTCCGGCGCCTCAATAGTAACGCCCCGGAATGAAGCGAGTACGGGTCGCGTTCCAGTGACCTCTCATGTAGCCAACCGGCCGATTGGTGGCATGGCAAGCGGGGATCCACCTCGTGCCGTGATAGCAGAGTTTGCCGTAGCGGCTGAGCCAAGCGACGTTGGACACGAGGGGCTGATCGGAGGTTGTGAATGCCTTATCCAGGGCGATGATAGGTCCCGCATTCGCCGCGCCGATCGAGGCGATCGAAATGGCTGCGGCAACAACAATGGACTTCATGGATTGCTGCTTTCGTTAACAGATGGCGCATTGAACAGATCTAACTTGATCTGGGGCGATCCGGTTGATTTTGCCGGTTCGCTGCGGGAGTACATATCTCCGACCTCGGAGAGCTTAGGTGCTTCAGAACACGTCAGCTGCGGCGCCTCATTCGGCCTCCGCGCTGAAGAGCATCTCTCTCACAGCAGCGGCAAGGAGCCCGTATTCAAAATACTTGGCAGCGACGGTGGTAGCTTCGGAGTTGCAGGGTCACGGACCGGCGGAAGACCAGCCGCCGGCGGCCAGCTCGATCCGGTCGCCGTACGATTCGAGCATCTCGTCACGGTCTGGCCGGATGGCCTCGTCGGGAGCCGGGCCCGGGATGCCCGCGCCGTCTTCGAGGCGCTGTCCGAATCCGAGCAACTCGCGGCGATCGCCGCGGCACGGGCCTACGCGGCACACGCTCAGCGCAAGCCGGGCTACGCCTTCGCGTCGCAGGCGTGGTTGCGCCAGACCGACTTCGCCCCGCTGCCCAGCCCAGGGCGCCGCACAGCCGCGTCTTCGTCCGCGACGACTCGCCCGGATGGGAAGCGTGGGCCGCACACTACCGGCGCCTCGGCAGGCCGATGATGAACCCCCATCCACATCGGCGGCCAGGACGGCTGGCGCTTTGGGAGCCCGCTGCCGCCCACGGCAACCTCCGCGGCCTGATCGTGGCCGCTCCTCATCCGCCCGGTCCTCGCGATCGACCCTCTGATCAGGAGAGCCCCATGTCCGATTCCCCCGACGACCTCCTCAGCCCACCACCGGCATCGTGGCGGCCTTCGTCAGCCGCCAAGCGGTGGCCGCGGCCGATCTGCCCGGCCTGATGCGCACCGTCCGCGACGGCCTGCTCGCGCTGGGCGATGTGGGCCCGCCGATCGTCGCCGAGCCGGAGCCCGACCGCCCCGCCCCGACGCCCGCCCAGATCCGCAAGTCCGTCCACCCGGACAGGCTGATCAGCTTCATCAACGGCTGCGAATACAGGACGCTGAAGCGGCACCTCACGGCCTACGGTCTGACACCGGACAGCTACCGCGCAAGCTTCAGCCTGCCCCACGACTATCCCATGGTCGTCGCCGGCTATGCTGCAAAGCACTCGGCGCTCGCGAAGGCGATCGGGCTAGGCGTGCACGGCGCCCAGGCGGCGTGGCAGGCGAGCAGCAGCATCGTCAACGACGCCGAGCACTTATACCGGTCGAGAAATGCCGTTTTGGGACGCGCAAAGCTTCCGGATCGACAAACGAGGATGACTCCCTAAGAGACGGTTTACCGATTGTTAATGTTTCCGTTTCTTTTCTGAATCTTCCCGATCGTATATTTAGAAGTCTTATTGGATGATTTTGACAGACGCCTATCGTTATCGTGCTGCGCTGCTCGCGGGTATGGCGATCTCGATGCCCGCCACGGCCGGGAGCGCTGAGGGACTGCCGTGGGGCTTATATTCGGACAAATCTACCAGTATTGCTATCCCATTTGCGTCTCCAATTATCTGGAAGGCAAAGGACGAATTTGGCAACAATAGCCCCGGAGCAACGCTGAGTGTCGGTATCGACGGCATGAGCCCAAGCAATTTCATGCTCGATACTGGTTCGACGGGTATAGCCATCGGAAAAGACTCTAAAGTTTGGCAACCTGCTCCTGGCCAAGCGCCGATCGGACCGGGACAGATCACATATTCTAGCAGCCAGCGTGTCTTAACAGGTCAGCTCTACGAGACCACCGTGCAGCTTTACGACCCGGCAACGAAAAAACCTGTCGCTGCCGCGCGCGTACCCATACTGCAGGTGACGGCGGAAACAGTGGGCGGCGTTGCCGTAACCGGCGAAATTAAGACACAGATGTTTGGTGTCGGCTTCGGCCGTGAGGCAAAGGGTTTCCCGAATGGGACACCCGATGCAAATCCGTTGCTCAATATCAACTATATCGCCACTGGCGACGCATCCAAACTTGTGCGTGGCTACATTATAACTAAGGACGGAATACAACTTGGACTTACAGCCGCAAATACACAAGGGACGACGTTCCTTAGGTTAACTGCCGGCCCGAAATCGGGGAACGCCATCGAATGGCAGATGACGCCGGGCGACCTGCAGGCTGGGGGCGCCATCGGCTCCGGAACTGTTCTGCCTGATACGGGCCTCTACGACTCCTACATCATCCTCCCGGATGGCAGCAGCCTCACACCCCATGCGAGGATCCCCAAGGGAACTCTCGTAACAGTTTACATGCCGGGTCGTACGAGCCCGCCTGTAGCGCTTTACAGCTTCAGAGTTGGTGACACGCGCAATCCGCTTGCGCCGGTGGGCGAGGTCTATGCGGAGAGCACGCCGGTGCCTGATACCGGCGCAACCTACATCAACACGACGATCACGATCCTCCGCGGCTTCAATCTCATCTATGACGCCGATAGCGGGTTCGCGGGTTACCAGCGCATTGCCCCCGAAAGTGCAGATCTCATTGCCCAGCCGATGATCGCACTGCAGGGCAGCTTGAGCTTGGCCTCGCAATTCACGACCGGCCTTCCCGTCTTCCTGATGAGTACGACGGCGCTGAACCCGCTCGATGTTGCGAGCCTCGGCGGCGACGTCTCCGGGCCTGGCGGCCTGATTAAGGTTGGGCTCGGCACCCTCGAACTTGCCGGCACCAACACCTATGCCGGCGGCACCACCATCCTCGGCGGCACCCTGGCCGTTTCCCGCGACGCTAATCTCGGCGCCGCCGGCACCGGCCTGACCCTCGGCGGTGGCACCCTCGAGGTCCTCGCCGACGGCTTCGCCACCGCCCGCCCGATCACGCTGGCCGGCCCCGGCACCCTGCAGATCGACCTCGGCACCGCCACCTTCGCGGGGCCGATCGCCGACGGCAGCCAGCCGGGCGTGCTCGTCAAGACCGGCCCCGGCACCGCCGTGCTCTCGGCCGCCAACACGTTCACGGGCGGCGCCCTGGTCGGCACCGGCACCCTGGCCCTGACCGCCACCGGCAGCCTCACCGCGCCCGTTCTCGTCGGCTCGGCGGCGAGCTTCCTCAATGCCGGCCTCGTCTCCGGCAGCGTCGGCAACTTCGGCGTGCTCGCCAACAGCGGCACCATCACGGGCGGCCTCGCCAATGCCGGTCTGGCCCTCAACACCGGCGCCGTCGGCGGCGGCGCGACCAACAGCGGCAGCCTGATCAACGCCGGCACCGTCGCGGGCGGGCTGACTAATGCCGGTCTGGCCCTCAACACCGGCACCATCGGTGGTGGCGCGGCCAACAGCGGCGTCCTGAGCAACGCCGGCGCCATCGGCGGCGGCGTCGCCAACACCGGCCTCCTCGCCACCAGCGGCACGATCAGCGGCGGCCTGACCAATGCCGGCACCGTGCTCGCCAGCGCCGGCCGCATCGACGGGCCCATCGCCAACAATGCCGGCCTGCTCGCCGTCTCCGGATCCGTGACCGGCACCGGCCCCTTCGCCAACGCCGCCGGCGCGACGCTCGCCGTCACCACGGGCGGCAGCTACAGCCTCGCCGGCCCCCTCGCCAATGCCGGCCTCGTCGCCGTCGCCCAGAGCGCCAGCCTCACCGCCTCCGGCGGCCTCAGCAATGCCGGCCTCGTCGCCAGCGACGGCACCCTCACCGCCGACCTGACCAACACCGGCGTCGCCCGCCT